>JAYWIJ010000064.1:0-4308 GCA_043788935.1 Gemmatimonadaceae bacterium
ACGAGATCGGCGCGCAAGTCATCCTGAATGAACTCCGGCGCCACGCGCCGGTCGGCGACGATGTTCACCAACGCGATGTTCGGCAGCGTGACCAGCCGCTTTGCGATGGCGTACGTCAACGCGCTCGTGCGGTACGCCACAACCAACGGGCAGCCGCAGACCGCAGACTCCAGCGTGGTCGTACCACTCTTGCACATCGCCGCAGTCGCCGCGCGGAAGACGGTGTGTGACGCATCACGCACGACCGGATACGGACAGATGCCGGGGTCGATGGTGACACTTGGCGGTGCACTGAGAATCACCTGCACCTCCGGTCGCGATACCTGCACGCGCTGCGCCGTGGCGACGAAATCAGCCAGGTGTCGCCCGATTTCACCGGCCCGACTTCCCGGGAACAGCGCCAGCACTGGGCGCGATGCATCGAGACCGAGCGACGCACACGCGTCGGCGCGCGAGAGCAGGTGTTGCGTGGAATCGATCAGCGGTGATCCGACGAACGTCGCGTCGATGCCGGCGTCGCGCAACAGCGCTTCCTCGAATGGCAGGATCACTGCGGCTTTGGTCACGGTCTGGCGCAGTTCGCGCACACGACTCTTGTGCCAGGCCCAGACCTGTGGTGTGATGTAGTACAACACCGGGATGCCGCGCTTCTTCGCCTCGCGCGCGACACGCATGTTGAACCCTGGGTAGTCGATCAGCACCACCAACTTCACGCGACCGGTGTCCATTCGTGCACGGAGCGACTGCATCAGACGTCGCAGAATCGGAAGATGCTTGATGACCTCGACAAACCCGACCACTGCGATGCGTTCAGCGCGCTCCAGGAGCTCGACTCCTTCTGCAGCCAGACGCCCACCGCCAACGCCAACGAGGTGCAATTCGGGCCGACGCGTACGCAAGCACGCAACCATCGCCGCCGCGTGCATGTCGCCGGAGGGTTCACCGGCGACGATCATCACTTCGGCGGCACTCACGCCGGCCTCAACGCACCGCCGCGCAACCGTGCCGAATGCCGATCAATATCCGTGACGATGCGTAGCGCGGTGGACAGCGCTTCACGCCCCGCAGCACCACTCACCACCACCGGTCCTTCACCTCGAATCGCGGCAATGAAGCTGTCCAGCTCGAGGCGAAGCGGCTCACCCTCCGGCGCGAACAACGGCACTGGCTCCACGAACTGTTCGAGCGACGTGGCCTGCGCGGCAAGGTCGCGCGGATCCACATCCGAGCGCATGCGAAAGAACATGCCAGCGCCCGTGCCCAGATCGAGCGAGACATACCCGCTGCGCTGGAAGATGCGCAGCTTGCGAGTCTTGTCGCGCGAGACGCGACTGGCGGTGATCGTGGCCACCGCACCACTCGCGAACTCGAGGCGCGCGTTGGCAATGTCGAGCGTGTCCGTCAGCACCGGCACACCCACCGCGCTGACGTCCACCACCGGGCTGCCGACAATCGTGGCGACGAGGTCGATGTCATGGATCATCAGGTCCAGCACCACGGCCACGTCAGCACCTCGTGGCGTGTATGGCGCCAGTCGATCACTCTGCACGAACAACGGATCGGCGAGATGTGGCCACGCGGCACGCACGGCGCGATTGAAACGCTCGACATGTCCGACCTGGAGCACGACTCCAGCCGCCGCGGCCGCGTTCACCAGCGCATCAGCCTCGTCGAGTGTGACTGCGATCGGCTTTTCAACGAACAGATGCTTGCCGGCTCCGAGGATCTCCATACCGACCGTGTGGTGCACTGTCGTTGGGACCACACAGCTCACGGCATCACTGGCGGCGATCAGCGATTCAAGCGATGGATGTGCCAGCACGCCCAGTTCGGCCGACACGCTGGCCGCACGTTCCGGATTCGCATCGAAGAAGCCGGCGAATACGATGCCGGGCATGTCACGCAGAATGCGTACGTGGTGAAAGCCGAGCCCACCTGCGCCGGCAACGCCGATGCGCGTGCTCAGAATCCGATTCCTCGCTCGCTCTCTTCGATGAACGTCAGGAACGCCGTCACTTCCGGCAGCGGCTGCAGTTCAGCACGTGCGCGTGTCATGGCTTGCGACACGTTCAACTCCGAGCGGAACACCAGTCGATAGGCGCGCTTGAGCTCGCGCACGATGGCTTCGTCGAAGCCACTGCGCTGCAGGCCCACCGAGTTCAGTCCATACAGCTTCACCGGATTGCCGACTGCTTTCAGGTACGGTGGCACATCCTTCGCCACGCGCGAACAGCCGCCGACGAAGGAATGCTTGCCAATGCGCGCAAACTGGTGCACCGCAACCAGTCCGGAGACAATCGCACGATCATCGATGCTCACATGCCCCGCGAGCTGCGTACCATTGCCGATGATGACACCGTTGCCAACCTGACAGTCATGCGCGAGATGCACATAGGACATCAGGAATGAGCCGCTGCCGACGGTGGTCTTCATCGAGTGGGTGGTGCCACGATTGATCGTCGCGTACTCGCGGATCACGGTGTTTTCACCGATGTCCACCGTCGTCTGCTCACCCTTGTACTTGAGATCCTGCGGATCGCCGCCAATGACAGATCCGATCCCGATTCGCACACCCGTTGCAAGCGTGACGTTGCGCTCGAGTGTTGCGCGCATCGCAATCACGCATCCGTCACCGACCACACAGTTGTCGCCGATGTATGCAAATGGGCCGACTTCGATCCCATCACCGAGTACCGCCGACGGCGCGATGATCGCGGTCGGGTGGATGCCGCTCGTGACCTGGGCGGTCATCGCGGACGCACCATGGCGGCCATGTCGGCCTCACACACCACGTCACCATCCACGCGGGCGACACCGTGCATCTTGCACAGCGTGCCGCGGACCTGCACCACATCCAGTTCAAATCGGAGCTGATCGCCGGGCTTGACGGGCCGCCGGAACTTCACGTTGTCGAGACTCGTGAAGTAGACCACCTTCGAATCGGGCTCCTGAATGCTGCCGAGCATCAGCATGCCACCGACCTGCGCCATCGCTTCCACGATCAGCACGCCCGGCATGATCGGATGCCCAGGGAAATGCCCCTGAAAGAATGGCTCATTGATCGTGACGTTCTTGATGCCGACAACACGCTTGCCCTCCTCCAGCTCGAGGATCCGATCCACCAGCAGGAACGGATAGCGGTGCGGCAGCACCTTCATGATCTCTTCAATCCCAAGCACCGTGGTCTCCTCCTTGGCTGTCCGGAGCAGCTCGCGGACGAACAGGACCGTGCCCTTGTGGCTCGGTCGAAAAGCGCGGATGTGCGCGCGAACGCGCGCACCGGCCAACGCCAGATCCCCAACACAGTCCAGCGCCTTGTGCCGCACGAACTCGTCCGGCCAGCGCAACGTGGTCTCCACCAGGCCCACCTCGTCCATCACCACGGCGTTGGCGGTACTCGCTCCCTGAATCAACCCCGCCGCACGCAACGCTTCCACCTCGTGTACAAATCCGAACGTCCGGGCGCTGGCCAACTCCCGTGAGAACGACTCGGCGGTGATGGCCAGCTCAATGCCCTGCTCGCCGATCAGCGGATGCGGAAAGGTGATCGTGACATCCAATTCCAACCGCTTGGCCGGCCGCGCCTCGTACACCGACTCGCCATCCACAACACGAATCGGCGCCGGCAGAGAGAGGTACCGCGCGGGCCCGCCGTGCTCGCACAATCCGGCGGCAAGGAGCGCGTCGACGAAGGCCTGCGCGCTGCCATCGACAATCGGCGGTTCGGCCGCATCCATCACGATGCGAATGTCGTCGATCTCGAGCGCTGCGACGGCGGCCAGCACATGCTCAACCGTGTGAAACGCGCCGTCACCCTCACCCAGCTGCGTGCGCCGGTCCGCGAGCACGGCCACCGACGCCACTGCGGGCACCGGGGCATCCGATGGTCGATCGCTGCGACTGAAGGTGACGCCGGTGTGCGGCGATGCCGGCTCGAAGCGGAGCGTGACCGGCTGACCGAGATGAAGCCCAACGCCGCTCACGGTCGCTGACCCGCGAATGGTCTGCCGCCTGATTGGGCTCATGCGTCGTCCTGCGACGCGCGCGTGCTGGCACCGAGCGACTTCAGCAACGCAGGCACTTTGCGGGCGGCCGCCTGCGTGCGCAACGATTCGCGATGTGGGCGCGCCGGATAACCGCTCCACGTTTCGCCGGCCGGCACATCGCCAAAGACACCCGCCTGCCCCGCGATACGTGCTCCATCACCAATCGTGATGTGTCCCGCCAGACCAGCCTGTCCTGCGATGATCACACCATGCCCGATGCGCGTGGACCCGGAGATCCCGACCTGCGCCATCACCAGGCAGT
>JAYWIJ010000065.1:0-16312 GCA_043788935.1 Gemmatimonadaceae bacterium
CGCTCGTGGACGGACGAGGATTATCCCACCGCGCAGTGGTACCACGTCGATGCCAGCAACGACTATCCGTACCAGATCTGCGGCGCGCAGCAGGACAACTCGACGCTCTGCGGACCGAGCCGTGCCGATGGCCGCGTGGCACTGTCCGACTGGAAGGATGCTGGCGGTGGTGAGTCGGGCTACGTGACGCCGCATCCCACCAAGCCGTGGATCATCTTCGCCGGCAGCTACGGCGGCCTGCTCACGCGCAAGGACATGCGCACCGGCTTCGAGCGCAACGTGACCGTGTATCCCGTCAATCCGATGGGCTACTCGTCAAAGGACATCGCGGTGCGCTTCCAGTGGACCTTCCCGATCGTCTTCTCACGGCACAACCCGAACGTCGTCTACGCCGCCGGCTCGAAGCTCTTCCGCAGCACCAACGAAGGCGAGAGCTGGACCGAAGTGTCGCCGGAACTCGCCCGTCGCGACCCGAAGACGATGGAAGCTTCGGGTGGTCCGATCACGAAGGACCAGACCGGCGTCGAGACGTACGCGCTGATCTTTGCCTTCGATGAGTCGCCGGTACAGCAGGGCGTGCTCTGGGTCGGGACGGACGACGGTCTCGTGCACATCTCGAAGAACGATGGCCGCACCTGGGAAAACGTGACGCCGCCGGGCATCGGTGACTTCACGCGCATCTCGATCATCGAGCCGTCGCACTATGCCGCCGGCACGGCGTATCTCGCCGCCAATCGCTACCAGCTCGGCGACAAGAAGCCGCTGATCTACAAGACCACCGACTTCGGCAAGACCTGGACGCTGATCGTCAACGGCATCGACGACGAGCACTTCCTCCGCGTCGTGCGCGAAGACCCCGAGCGTCGCGGCCTGCTCTTCGCCGGCACCGAGCGCGGTGCATACGTCTCGTTCGACGACGGCGCGAACTGGCGCTCCATGCGTCGCAACCTGCCGATGGTGCCGGTGCACGACCTGAAGATCAAGGAAGGTGACCTGATCGCCGCCACTCACGGCCGCGGCTTCTGGGTCCTGGACAACCTGAGCGCGCTGCGGCAGGTCACGCCGACTATCGTCGCATCCTCGGCACACCTGTTCAAGCCGAATGATGCCTGGCGCACCGATTGGGGCGGCGGGTTCATGGCGCAGATGATGGGCGGTGGTGATGCAATCGGTGCCAACCCGCCCGGTGGTGCGCGCTTCCAGTACTGGCTCAAGGATCCGAACCAGACCGTGCGCTTCGAGTTCCTCGATGCCGCCGGCAAGGTGATCACCGGCTTCACCAGTGATCAGGATCCCGATGGCCAGGCCGACTCGCTGCGCATGGACGCCATGAAGACGGCGATGATCGACTCCCTCACCAGCAAGGCCGGTCTGGCACGCGACTCGGCAATGAAGGTCGCCACCGCGCGCATGGCTGCCGGCGGCGGGGCAGTGGATCTCGAGGAACTGTTCACGCGTGGTCCGCGTCCGGTGCGTGTGCCGAACAAGGCCGGCATGAACAACCTCAACTGGAACATGCGCTATCCCGACGCGGCACGTTTCGACGGGATGATCATGTGGGCCGGATCGGTGAACGGTCCGATGGCGCCTCCGGGCACATACTCGGTGCGCATGACGGCAGGTCCGGTGGTGCAGACCTATCCGTTCCACGTGAAGAAGGATCCGCGCAGCGATGCGACCGATGCCGATCTTGCCGCGCAGTTCAGGATGCTCCTCGCCATCCGTGATCGCGTGACCGATGCGAACATGGCGGTGCGCACCGTGCGCAACATGCGCTATCAGGTGGCCGACCGTGCACCGAAGCTGACGGGCCAGCCGTCGATCGAGTTCCAGTCGCTCGCCAACGACATGATGACCGAGCTGACGACGTCGGAGAACGAAGTCTATCAGACGAAGAACCAGAGCTCGCAGGACCCGCTCAACTACCCGATCAAGCTGAACAACCAGATCGCGGCGTTGTCGGGCACCGTGGGCAGCGGCGAGTATCGTCCGACGCAGCAGGCGCAGCAGGCCTTCACGATGCTGAGCGGCAAGCTCGAAGTGCAGCTCGTGTCCATCAAGAAGAGCCTCGATACGCGCCTGCCGCGCCTCAACGCGATCCTGCGCGCGAGCGGCCTCCCCGAGCTCACGCCGAGCACCGAGGAGATCAAGCCGAACCGTCCGAAGATCGCGATGTAGTGCTCAGCAGGCACTGCGCTTTTGTACTGCCTGACGCAGAAGCGCAGCGACTGCATCTCAGGAACAGTGTGGGTGAGAAAACAGAGGGGCCGAAGCGCAAGACTCGCTTCGGCCCCTGTGTCGTCGTGTGCTCAGATCACATGCCACACACGCAGCGATCTTCGGTGCTTTCGCGCATCGCAGCGCGCGTGCCGTTCAGTCGCGGCGCGCGAACAGTGCGCTGTACTGTCCGTAGCCTTCCGCTTCGAGCTCGGCCACCGGGATGAAGCGCAGCGATGCGGAGTTCATGCAATAGCGCTGACCCGTCGGCTTCGGCCCGTCGTCAAAGAGATGGCCGAGGTGCGAGTCGCCCTGCGCGCTGCGCACTTCCACGCGCGTCATGAAGAACTTGCGGTCGCTCTTCGTCTTCACGTTCGCCGTTTCCAGCGGACGCGTGAAGCTCGGCCAGCCCGTTCCGGAGTCGAACTTGTCGATGGAACTGAACAGCGGCTCACCCGAGACGATGTCCACGTAGATCCCGGGCTCGTGGTTGTCCCAGTAGGCGTTGCGGAAGGCACGCTCGGTGCCGTCGCGCTGGGTGACTTCGTATTGCTCCGCCGTGAGGCGGCTGCGAAGCTCCTCGTCGGACGGCTTGGAGAACGTCTGGGGTGCAGTCATGATCGGTTTTGTGACGGGTACGGCGGTGCGGGCCTGCGCGTCACACGATACGGCGCCGAGCAGCGCGAAGACCAGCAGGGTGGTGTGTCTCATGCCAGATGTAGTCGTGCTGCCAGTGCTTCGTTCCCTTCACGCAGATCGCTCCCGCAGCGAACCGCTGCCCCGTCGATCGCGCAGTCGGTGAATCGACGCGTGAATGCTGACTCAGGGCCGCTGCGCCCGTCGGCAGGCGATGGTATCGCCCAGCGCACACGCCTTGGCGTAGAGCACCTTGGCACGCGCCGTATCACGCGGCATGCCTGACCCACGTGCTGTCAGCACGGCGAGGTTGGCGCATCCCACGGCCAGCTTGCCGTCGCACGCCTGCGTGAAGAGTCGTGCGGCCATCACGGGATCGGCGTTCGGCACGCCCCGCCCGAGCGCGGTCATGCGTCCCAGGTTGAGGCAGGCCTCGAGCACGTTGTCCTGGCAGGCGCGGGTGTACAGCGCCGCTGCGCGCGCCGCGTTTGCGGTCACGCCACGTCCCGACTCGTGCAGAACGCCGAGGTTTGTACAGGCCAGCGCGTCCTGCTTCGTGCAGGCGGCGCGCAGCAGACTCACCGATCGCGCGCCGGCGCTCAGCACCACCTCCTGCGACGGGTTGCGCAGGTTGGCGAGGTTGCCGCAGCCGCGTTGGTCTCCGGCCTTGCACGCACGATCGTACAGCGTTGCCGCCTCCGCATCGTCACGCCGGGTCCCGAAACCCATTTCATGCATGTAGCCGAGCGACGTGCATGATTTGGCGTCGTTCCGGTTGCACGCCACGGTGTAGAGGGTGACTGCCTTGGCGGTATCGGCGCGGAGCCCGCGGCCTTGCCGGAACATCCACGCCGCCTGTGCGCAGGCGCGTGCATCACCCGCAGCGCACGCCTGCTCCACGTAGCCTGCGGCCCGCGGCGTGTCGGCGGGGAATGGCTTGCCAGGCAGCAGCAAGTACGCCATCGACAGGCACGCGCTGCTCTTGGGGCTGCCGCACGCCGTCTTGAGCGCCGCGGTATCCGGGAGCGATGGCTTTTTCGGCGCTTTGCGAGCCGTGGCAGTACGCGATGCCGCACGACGTGTACTGCCGGTCGGGGCGGCGCGCTGCGCCTCGGCCGATGCCACGACGAGGCACACCGATGCGAGCAGGACAGCGGCACACTGTCGTGCGGCGAGCCGTCGGATCGAGCCGGGGAGGGTTGGCATCGGCGATGGGGCAGCCTGCGTCATCGTTGCAAGAGAGCTACGAACCGCAGAGGTGCCGCAATGTATGCGCACCGGTCTCGTGCGGCGCAATGCAGTCGCATTATCACGCGAAGCCAGTGCTATAATCGCCTCAAAATGCCACCATCCGCGTCACTTTGAGCGCCAGCGACCGCTCGTTGCCAGTCCACGTGTCGCTGTCCCTGCGATCGGTGTACACAAGGAAGAGGTCGCTGAGCGGCGCCCAGCGCCAGTTCAGGCGGGCGTTGGTGCTGAACGACCGCGCCTGCGTGTTGTACTGCACGAATGCCGAGCCGAGGATCGTCGTGGTCCAGGCGTAACGCATGCGGAGGCCAGCCAGGTCGGCAATGAAGTCGCCCGTAGCGAGCGTGATGGCGTTCCGCTGATAATTGGTTTCGATGACGAGCGACGGCGAGGCGCGCCAGATGACGCCGCCACCCACGCTCCGCCGCGACCCGGTGTAGAAATCGCCGATGGTTGCGTTGGCCGTGCCGATCAACCGGCTTGCCGGCGCCATCGTGTACTTCACCGTGCCTTCGCGCCAGCCATAGGCGCCTGGTGCCACCGTGCGTCCCGGCACCAGTGCAAAGGTCTGCTCGATGCGATCGAACTGATCGCTCACCAGCATCGAGAGAATCGCCTCCGACTTGAGTGTCACATCGAGGCCGCCCGAAATCGTGCGCGTATCGAGCTGTGACCGGAGGTCGGTGATGTAGTCCACCAGCACGTACGGGTTCAGTTCCGCCACGCGCGGCAGCACCGGGCGCGGGTGGGCGCCGATGGTGCCGTAGAACTGCTGGAAGTCGCGGCGGCGCACGAACCCGATGCCCGGCGAGAACGCATCGGAGACGCGCTTCCACATCACCGAGTTGTCCCACAGCCTGCCGCGATACGCCAGCTGGGTGCGCATCGCCGTGCCGTCCCGTGTGGCGCCGGGTGCGTCACTCCGCGCAGCGTATGCATTGACGATGGTGTTGGTGCCGAGTCGCAGATTCGCATCCATGCCGACGCTGCGGTTCCAGCTGCCGCTGTCGGTGGCGGCGCGATTCTGCAGCAGCACGCCCACGTCCGACTTGCCGAAGATGTTCCGCCGCGCGCGCAGCACCGCGAAGTTCTCGGCGGGACTGCTGCCGGCGCGCTGCGTCTGCATGTCGAGCGCCCCGACGTCCCACTGACCCACGCGCCCGGTCAGTCGTGCACCACCGACGATCGGAATCGGACGGCCATCACTGGTGAGGCCGATCTGGCGCGAGTTGAAGAACGTGAAATCACTCGGCGCGGCGCCCATGCGATAGTTGCGCTCCACGACGTCGCCGAACTGAAACGCGCCCGCGTTCTCGATGAAAAATTCACGCCGTTCCGGAAAGAGCAGTGAGAATCGCGTCAGGTTGACGACCTGCTGATCCACCTCGACCTGCGAGAAGTCGGTGTTGTACGTGGCGTCGAGCGTGAGCGACGGCGTGATGCCGTACTTGAGGTCAACGCCCACGTCCGCGCTGCCTCCGCGCAGCGATGGCGTCACCTGCGCGCCGGCGGTGTTGCTGGCCACCGCATAGGGCTTGATCTGCAGATTCCGTCCGGCGCGCAGGCTGTCGAGCCCCGTCAGCGTGCCGGCCTTCGACATGCGGTGCAGGCGATACTGCCGCTCGAGCGGCGCCCAGTACGACGTCTCGCTGGTGCGACGCACTCGGCGGATGAAGTTGAGCCCCCAGTCCTGCGGCGAGCGCGATGGGTCGAAGCGCAGGGTGCGCAGTGGAATTTCGATCTCTGCGTACCATGCACTGTCGCCGAGACTCGTGCGCACCTTCGACACACCTTCCCATGCTTCGACGATCGTGCGCGAGTCGTTGTACGTCTGCTCGTCGCGCACCGCGCCGGCCGGATTGGTGAGGAACAGGAAGCTGTTGCGCCGATCCTTGAACGTATCCAGCACGAGACCGAAGAGGTCACTCGCACTCGACACGAAATCGCGCTCCTTGCCCGACGTGATCGCCTTCGAGGGTTCGGGATCGTACAGTGTGGCGCCGATGTAGATCCGATCGCCATCGTACATCACGCGCACGTCGGTCTGGAAACGTGCGGGATACCCGGTCCGCGGCAGTTGCTGTACGAAGTTGGTGATCGCCGGCGCCTGGCTCCATTCCGCCTCGTTCAATCGACCGTCGATCACGGGAACGCGCGGGGTACGGAATGCGCGCACCGAGGGACGTGCGACCGTTTCGGCGTTGATCGGCGCTGCGTCACCGCCGAGTGTCGCCGATGCCGGTAGCGGCGTGGGTGCGACAGGCTGTGCGAGCAGCGGACGCGGCATGGCAACCGCGCCCGCCGCGAGGAGGGACAGCGGCAGAATTCGGGCGCGGGAGGAGGTCACGAGAGAGAATACGCGGCGCGCGTCACGACTGCTGACCTGAAGCCGTCCGTGTGTCGCCAGCCCGGCCCGGGCCGCGGAAGGACACGCACGTGGCCATCTTTCGGACATGACCGCGCGTTCCGTCCGTCCGAAGACCAGTGCGGGTGCCGCCCCGCGCGGCACCGTCTCGCTGGCACGTGCGCTCTCCAAACTGGGGATTTGCTCCCGGTCGCAAGCGGAGGAGGCGGTGCGCGAGGGGCGCGTGACGGTGAACGGACGACGCGTCACCGACGGCAGCCGACGGGTGGTGCCCGAGCGCGATCGCATCGTGATGGACGGCAGCGCCGCCGCGCCCCCCGCGCGCACCTACGTGATGCTCAACAAGCCGCGCGGTGTGCTGACGACGCGCAGCGATCCTCGCGGACGGCCCACCGTATTCGATCACCTCACCGATCCGGCGCTGCCGTTTCTGGGACCGGTGGGTCGCCTCGATCAGGCCAGCGAGGGGCTGCTGCTGCTCACCAACGACACGCAGTGGGGCAATGCCATCACCGCGCCCGCGTCACACCTGCCGAAGACGTATCACGTGCAGGTAAATCGTGTCCCCGACCGCGCGTTCGTTGCGGCTCTTTCCGTCGGCGTCACCACGGATGAGGGCGACGTGCTGCGCGCGGCCGACGTCACGGTGTTGCGCAGTGGTGAGCGACATGGGTGGCTGGTGGTGCAACTCGAGGAAGGCCGCAATCGGCAGATCCGCCGCATGGTCGAGGCCTGTGGCGCTTCGGTGCTTCGCCTCGTGCGCGTGTCGATCGGAACGCTGGCGCTCGGTGAGTTGCCGAAGGGCGACTGGCGCCATCTGGCGGCGGAGGAGGTGGCATTGCTGGCACCCGATGCAGCACGGCGGCGGCGCGCACGTGCGTGACGCAGTGTTGCGCCTTCGGCGTCCGAGTAGGATTCGTGGCATGATCCAGAGCGCCAGCGCCCCCGATATCGCGCATGTCATTCAGCAGGCAGTTGCGCCGGTGTTCCTGTTCTCGGGCATCGCGGCAATGCTCAGCGTGCTGACCAATCGTCTCGCCCGCGTGATCGATCGCGCTCGGCAGTTCGCCACCGAGTATCACGACCTGCCGGCGGGTGGTGAGCGGCATGACATGCGCGATCGTCTGGCGACACTGTCGCAACGCGCGCGGCTGATCAACGTCGCGATCACGCTCTGCACGATCGCCGCACTGCTGATCTGCGTGGTGATCGTCACGCTGTTCGTGGCGGCTCTGCTCGAAGTGACCGCGGCGCGCTGGATTTCGGGGTTGTTCATTCTCGCGATGCTGGCGCTGGTCGGTGGCCTCATCACTTTCCTCCGCGAAATCTTCGTCGCCACTGCCAGCGTTCGCATCGATCCGCCACAGGATCGGGTGATCAGCACACCGGGGCACACATGACCACACGCTCACCCGACGACGAGATCACCGGCAGCTGGACCGACAATGCCGCGGCGTGGACGCAGGTGGTGCGTGACGGATTGATCCCGAGCCGAGAGGCCGGCACCGATGCGGCGATCGTGGCGGCGTGCCTCGAACGCGGCACCGGGCCGGTGCTGGACGTCGGCTGCGGCGAAGGCTGGCTGGTGCGTGCACTGGCTGCGCACGCGATCACAGCCAGTGGCGTGGATGTGAGTGCGCCGCTCATCGAACGCGCACGTGAGCGTGGCGGCGGCCTCTTCGACGTCACGACGTATGCTGACCTCGAAGGTGATGCGACGATCGCCGCCGGCCCATGGCAGACGATCGTCTGCAACTTCGCGCTGCTTGGCGAGCCGCTCCATCCGGTGCTTGCCGCGCTGCGCCGCCGGCTCGCGCCCGGAGGGCAGGTGCTGGTGCAGACGGTGCATTCGTGGAGCGCCCGCGGCGACGCGCCGTATCGCAGCGAGTGGCGCACCGAAACGTTCGATGCGTTCGCGATCGCGTTCCCCACGCCCATGCCGTGGTACTATCGCACGCTGGCCTCGTGGATGGAGGAGTTCGCGAAGGCCGGCCTGTGCGTGACGCAGATCGAGGAACCGCTGCATCCTGATACAGGTACACCGCTGTCGCTGCTCTTCCACGGCGAGGCGGCGTGACGTACTGGGAACGGCTGCTGCATGAGCTCTCGCCGCTCGAAGTCGCGGCCGCGGTGACGACGCTCGTCAACGTGTGGCTGCTGATCCGCGGCAACATCTGGAGCTGGGCGTGGGGTGTCGTCTCGGTGATTCTGTACGGTATCGTGTTCTACCAGTCGAAGCTCTGGTCCAGCACGGGGCTGCAGGTGTTGTACTACCTGCCGATGCAGTTCTACGGCTGGTGGATCTGGAAGAAGCAGGGGCCTACGCACGACGACGACCTGCCGGTGACGCAGCTCTCCACCCGCGCGCGCACGATCTGGCTCGTTTCCATCCTGCCGCTGGCATACCTGCTGGGATGGGCGATGAGCTTCACCGGCGCCGAACAGTCGATGATGGATGCCTTCGTCACGACGCTCGGTGTCACCGGACTTTATTTGCAGAGCCACAAGAAGATCGAGCACTGGTACTGCTGGCTCGTGGTGAACAGTGTATACGGGTTCTGGATCCTGCCGCGACAGCAGCTCTACGTGTCCACGTTGCTGTACTGGATTCTGCTCTGGATGGCGGTGCAGGGGTGGCGTGAGTGGATGCGTGCCATCACGGCACAGCGCGACCGCGTGCTGCATCCCTCCTGAGGACTGCTGTGGCTCCGGGTTCGGCACGTCGTGCCCGAACCTGTTCGTGAGAATGCTGGTGCGTGTCCATGCAGGTGTTCGTTCACCCGTTCCTGCGAGTGCTTCATCGATGCTGCGTCCATTCATTGCCGTCACATGCCTCGTGCTTCCGATCACTGCCCGCACGCTGCCGGCGCAAGCCGGCGCGCGGGTGCCGGTCATCGACAGTCTGTTGTCGTTGCGCGCCGTGGGCAGTCCGCGGATGTCGCCGGACGGCCAGAAGGTGGCCTATCTCGTGACCAGCACCGACTGGGTGCAGGATGCGTTCGTATCACAACTCTGGGTGCGTGATCTGCTGCGCGGCGCTCCTGTGCAACTCACACGGCACGACGCCGGTGTGTCGCAGGTGCAATGGTCGCCCGATGGGTCGTGGATCACCTTCGTCAGCACGCGGATCGAACAGAAGCCGCAGATCTTCGCGATTGCCGTGGCCGGTGGCGAACCGGTGCGGCTCACGAATGCGGCCGGTGGTGTCAGCGGCTATGCATGGCGCCCGGACGGCGGTGCCATTGCATTCACTTCCAACGCCGCCGCCGCCGCGCGCAAGACACGCGACACCACCCTCGGCGGTTTCGAAGTAGTGCGTCGCGACTATGCCATGCAGCAATTGTACACCTTCGACGTGAGTGCTGCGCTGAGCGGACCGCAGGCGGGCACGGCACGAACGCCGAGCGGCGCGAAGTACAGCGTGGCGTCGTTCGACTGGTCGCCTGACGGAACGCGGATCGCGTTCAGTGCGACGACGGTGCCTGATCTCGCCTTCGGGCATACCGCCGACATTCATCTGCTGACGCTTGCGGGCAACACCGTGCAGCCCATCGTCACGCAGGCGGGCGCCGACAACGATCCGCACTGGTCGCCGGATGGGACGCAGATCGTGTTCGCATCGGCGATGGGCGAGGTGCGCACGGGCTTCTTCCGCAACACCCGCCTCGCAGTGGTGAGCGCATCTGGTGGTACGCCGCGCGCCATCACGATGGCTTTCGACGAGCAGCCGAACTTCGTCGACTGGGGACCGGCGGGCGTGTATTTCTCCGGTTCGCAGAAGACGGCGTCCCACCTGTTCGTCGCCGATCCGGTCACGATGAAGATTCGTCGCGTCAGTGGTGGTGACGATGCGATGCTCGCCGGCTTCACGATGAACCGCGCGCAGACGGCGGCCGCGTTCATCGTCAGTTCGCCAACGGAACTGGCGGAGGTGGCCGTGGCGGAACTGAACGAGTCGTTCGCACCGAAAGCGATCACCGTAATGAGCACGCAGATCCGCGACTGGAAGCTGGGCACGCGCGAGGTGGTGCGCTGGAAGAGCAAGGACGGCACCGAGATCGAAGGCATTCTGATCAAGCCCCGTGACTTCGACCCGTCGCGCAAATATCCGCTGCTGTGCGTGATCCACGGCGGCCCCACCGGCATCGATCGGCCCACGCTGCCCGACGCACGCTACTATCCCACCGACGAGTGGGTGAATCGCGGAGCACTCGTGTTGCGCGTGAACTATCGCGGCAGCGCTGGCTACGGAGAGCGCTTTCGCGGGCTCAACTACCGCAACCTCGGTGTGGGCGATGCGTGGGACGTGATTTCGGGCGTCGACGCGCTGGTGGCCCAAGGGTTCGTCGATGCGTCGAAGGTGGCGTCGATGGGATGGAGTCAGGGCGGCTACATCTCTGCATTCCTCACCACCAGCAGCACACGCTTCGTGGCGACCTCGGTGGGCGCGGGCATCTCCGACTGGCGCACCTACTACTACAACACCGATATCACACCGTTCACGATCAATTATCTCGGAGCCGATCCGGTGGCAGATCCGGCGATCTATGCCAGGACGTCACCGGTTGATTACGTCCGCGGCGCCAAGACGCCGACGTTGATCCAGCATGGTGAGCTCGACCGTCGCGTCCCGATCGCCAATGCCTATCAGCTCCGTCAGGCGCTCGAGGATCGCCGCGTGCCGGTGGAGATGATCGTGTACAAGGGGTACGGGCACGGCATCACGAAGCCCAAGTCGCAGCGTGCGGTGATGCAGCACAACCTGGCCTGGTTCAATCACTACATCTTTGGTGATCCGGTACCCGACTTCACGCGCGTCTCAGCGTCGTCGGCGCCGGACTGAGCGGCGGTGCCTCAGCGCACCGGTACTGCCGCGGAGCAGTATCGGCAGCGCGGACGAACCGCGTGACTCAAGATCAACCGCGAAGCGCGCCGCCGAATGGAGGGCGCGCTGCAGTCGTCAGTTCTTGTGGCGGTACACGATCCGGCCGCGCGTCAGGTCGTACGGCGACACTTCGAGCGTGACGCGATCGCCGGCAAGAACGCGGATGCGAAACCGGCGCAGATTGCCACCGATGGTGGCGAGCACCGTGTGTCCGTTGTCGAGCGAGACGCGAAACATCGCGCTCGGCAAAACTTCGCTCACGGTTCCTTCGAGCTGCAGTGCTTCTTCCTTGGCCATACTTCCTGTTCGACGGGATACGAGAACCCGGCCGCCCGGGGAGGGGGGCCGTAAACGATTTCAGAAACCTAACCGGTCAGGCGGGCGAGTGCCGGGGCGCCGTGGCGCTCGGCAGCCGACGTGGTGCGGCTGAGCGACCTGCAGCGTCGGTCGAGTGGCGGAAGCGCGAAGGGGCCGGCTCGCGTGGCGAACCGACCCCTTCGTGTGACGACCTCCCGTGGAAGGCCGACAGCGACGCTTAGCGTGAAGCCTTCGTGACGTTCTCAGCGGCTGGGCCCTTCGCGCCCTCGACGATGTCGAACTCGACCTGCTCGCCTTCAGCCAGGGTCTTGAAACCCTTCATCTGGATGGCAGAGTGATGGACGAAGCAGTCCTTTCCGCCAGAGGCCGGGGTGATGAAACCAAAACCCTTGGCGTCATTGAACCACTTCACGGTGCCGGTCGTACGCATTGCTACAAACTCCTGTGGATTGATTCGCGTCGGAGTCCGGCAATCCGGGGCCGACAACGGGACTCGTGGACAGACACTACTCCCACGAAAGAGTGCTGGGAAACGACGACGGGCCCGCGCTGTAGGAGGCGGACCCGTGGACCGAAACCCAGCCCGCGTCACTTGACGCGGAGCACAGCGCCATAACCGTATAGTCGAGGCGCGGTTCCGTCAATAGGCGCATAAACGGTAACGTATCAGCTTCGGTTCCCACCGCTGGATCGATGAGCCCGCTGGCCCATTGCTTGCAATCTCAGCCATTCGGGTCGGGGACCGGACGGGGAAAGGGGTCACAGCCGCTTTCCCCGCAGACGGACCCCATAGGGGAGCGTCGTTTCAGGAGGAACCATGCGTCAATTTCGGATCGGACTGACCACCGCACTTGCCGTCTATGCCATCGCCATGCTGGCATCACCGGACGCCGCCGTCGTGATCGACCTGTTCAATGTGCCGGTCCACGAGGCGGGCCACCTGATGTTCGCCCCACTCGGCGCCATCCCGCAGCTGCTGGGCGGCACGGTGCTGCAGGTGCTTCTGCCGCTCCTGTTCGGGGCCTGGTGCACCGTCCACCGGGATGAGCACGCGGCCAGCGTCGCCGCGTGGTGGGTCGGGCAGAACTTCGCTGCCATTGGCCTCGCAATGGCGAACGCGTCCTCGACGCTCCTGCCACGCCCGGGTATCGATCGCGACTGGAGCCTGCTGTTCAGTGAATGGGGTGTGGCGGGACAGGCGCTCCAGTTCGGACAGCTGGCGCACGGATTCGGCTTCCTGATCATGCTGGTGGCCACGTTCTGGGGTGTGGCCGAGGCTCTCAGTGCGCCGTCCCGCCGACCGGCCGTTGCGCCGCGCTACCGGAGCATGGCGCGCCGCTGACCAGCTTTGCCGCCGCGGGCGCCCGCCACGGGCGTATCCGCGGCGGAACCCGGCAGTCCGACTGGTCGCTGTATCGGGGAACGGCTACACTGCGCCTTCCCCGAACACAGTGATGACCCATGGACCATACGCCACGTTTTCTCGCGCACGTCGCCGCCGTGCAGGGGCGGGTGACGGAAGTGTCGCCCGCTGCGGTGCAGGAGATGCTGCAAGACCGGACTGCACAGGTCTTTGACGTGCGCGAAGACACGGAATGGGCGGCGGGGCACGTCGCCGGTGCCGCGCATCTCGGCAAGGGTATCATCGAGCGTGACATCGAGCGCCTGGTGCCCGATGTGACAGCGCCGATCGTGCTCTACTGCGGCGGCGGCTTCCGGTCGGCGCTCGCAGCGGACGCGCTGCAGCAGATGGGCTATACCAACGTGAAGTCGATGACTGGCGGCTGGCGCGGCTGGAACGACATCGGTGGTGACGTCACGACACCGACGACGTGAGAACCACGTTGCACCGCGTGATGCCGTGGCAAGCGGCGGCGTGGCTGGTCTCGACGCTCTGCTTCATGTTTGCCCTGAGTGGCTGCGCGCAGCGTGAGGGTCCACCGCCGACACCCGAGGCGCGCAGGGCCCACAAGGCGGCCATCGCGGCGGCGGCGCAGGACCGCATGGTGCTCCAGTATCTGGTGAAAGATGCCGAGGCGACGAACCTGCGCGTGCCGTCGCTGCGGCGTGTGTCGAAGGGCTTCGTGACCGGAGACACCAGTGTCATCTGGTTCGGCTTCTTCGCTGGCGACACGCTGCTGATCGTCGACGAGACGCGTCGCGGACCGACGGGCGTCGAAGAAAATGGACGTTATCTCTTCCGCGGTGATTCACTGCAGTACGTCGCACTGGACCGCATCGTCACTGCCAATGTGCCCACGCCGGTGCGCACGCGGCTGGCGTTCGGCTACGACTCGACCGGCGCGTTGTCGGCCACATCGAAGAACGTGAACGACGCCGCCGTGCCGCTGGACACTCTCGCCGACGTCACGCGCATAGCGTCACGTGCCAGGGCGCTCCGCCTGCGCGTGCTCGCGGAGCCGAGCGCTCGCTGATCGCCAGGCCGGCGCACAGCCGATGACCGAGTGCGCGCAGGCTGGTGCGGCGTCGGCGCTCAGTTGCGCTGGCGCTTGAGCAAGGCGATTTGCGCCTCGACCACCTTGAAGCGGCGGTCTTCGAGGTCGTAAGCGCGCGCTGCGCGAGTCCGCAGCGCCTGCAGCCACCGACTGGTCAGTTCTTCGAATGCGGTCCGCTGCGACGGATCGTTCGGCACCACCTGATCGCGCCGTTCGGCGATGGCGAGTTCGGCGTCGTCGGCCCGCACCGATGCGTCGAGGAAGTCGCGGTGGATTCGCGCCTCTTCTGCCTGCGCCTCGCGGAGATCGAAGCGCGCTTCGACGAGCTCCAGCGCGCGCTCGATGCGACGCTTGTCGCTGATGGCGGCGATCCGGTCAGCGTCGCGCTTGTCCTTTTTCGCGAGCTTTTCCTTGGCCGAAGCGGCACTGATGGCATCACGCAACTCGGCAATGGTGGCCTTCAGGCGCGTCGCCTGTTCGCGCAGCCCGGCCCAGCGTGTCTCGGCGTCACGCCGCTCGCCGAGCAATCGATCCTTCTCGATCCGGACCGAGTCGGTCGCGCGCGCCGTGAGAAAGATTTCCGCCGTGTCAGCGGCAGAGGCCGGTACGAGCGTCGTCGATGCGGCGGACTGAGCCGTAGGAAAAGGCGGTGGCGGTGTCGTCTGCTGCGCATGCGTCGTAGCGAGCGGCACGGTGCATGCTACAAGTACGGTGGCGACGGAGCGGCGGGTGACGGTGAGCAACATTGTCGGGTTTCGTAAGATGGATGAAGAGCCAGCCGAGCCGTTTTCGAGACTGCACAAAGATAGGCCTCCGGTGCTGCTGGGTTCCACGCCAACGGATGAGTCTGTTCTACGCAAGGTGAACCGCACTGCGCGACATGAAGCGGTACGACGTGTTCGATGCGGTACGCTCAGGCCTGCAACAGCGGATGGAACAGCTTGCCAGCAGCACACGTAGCAGACAATGAGACGTCCTGTGAGATCGTCGGGTTTTACGTCTGTGTTTCGACCTTCGTGTGCCTCGTTCGTGGTCGTCGATTGACGTGGGACTCGGCCGTTTGCTCATGAGTGCGCGTCAACATTCGGTAGCGCGGATGTGTGCGCGATGCGTGTCGTGAAATGCAGCGTGACAGTCTCGTCCGTGAGTGTCAACATGAATTGACACTAATATGAGAATAAAACTGGCGCGCCGCACGTTTGATGGGTACTGTCGGACGTGAAGACGCTGGATTCAGCCGATGTCGGCTCGACCTGGAGGTACAGATGCGCGTACACCGATTGCCGTTGCACGGCACGAATTCCTATGTGATCAGCGGTCAGCATCATGTGCTCGTTGACACAGGTCCCGAGCGTGCGCGCACCGCGCTGCTGGAAGGACTCGCGCAGCTGGGCCTTGGCGGCCAGGATCTCTCGCTGATCATCGTCACGCATGCACACGCCACGTCGATTGGGAATGCGGAGTATCTGCAGCGGGTGTTCCATGTGCCCGTGGCCGTGCACGGTGCCGACGCGCCGATTCTCGCGAGCGGTGTGGATCGCATCGCGGGCCACAGCGGATTGACGAGCGCGTTCATCCGTTCGATCGACGATACGCGCTTCGATGCGCTGCCGCCCGATGTGGTGTTCTCGCACTCCCTCTCGCTCGAACCGTTCGGCTGCGCTGGGACAGTGGTGCACACGCCGGGGCACACCATCGGTTCGACCTCGGTCGTGCTGCCGACCGGCGATGCGATCGTGGGCGATCTGTTGAGTGGTGGCTGGCTCGGTGGACGGCTGATGCCGAATCGTCCCACGCGGCACGTCGTGGCGGAAATCCCGGCGCGTGTGACGCGCAGTCTCGCCTTGCTCAATCGGCTCGGTGTGCAACGGCTGCATCCGGGCACTGGTGGCGTGCTGCAGATGGCCGACGTGAAACGACTGATCCTCGATCGGGCGACGAGCATCGCCAGCGGACCGACTCCGACGCGTTTGCGCGAACGGCGGCTGCGCGCCGAACCCACGATGAGGCTGGCGCGCTGACCGGCTGTTCACGCGTACGTCGGTACTGAGCGTCGCCGGTGTGCAAAGCGTGTCGTGCGGAACACACAACCGTTTTGGTTGTTGAGTCGGGATGGGACGCTCTTTCCTGACCGCTGTGTGGCGAGATCTGGTGTTTGCAAATTATGAGGCCGACCCGGCGCTCGTT
>JAYWIJ010000066.1:0-16289 GCA_043788935.1 Gemmatimonadaceae bacterium
GTAAGCCGGCGCTGGACGGCTGCCGGGGTGTCGGTGGAGGGCCTTGCGAAGCGCACCGGCCGGCATATACTTCCACATCGAAATAATCGACATCAAAACAATGGACGTCGAACAATGGCGACACACTACAACGGCACGGAGACGGAGCGACTGGCGCTTGATGCCTACATCAAGCTCATGCGCTCGACCGTGGCTGTGAACGCCCGGTTGTTTCCCGTCCTGCTGGCCGAGTTCGGGATCACGCCGTCGCAATTGGGCGTGCTGGAGGCGCTCTCGCATCTCGGGCCGATGCCGCACTGCGCGCTGGCGGCGAAGCTGCTGGTCAGTGCCAGCAACCTCACCACCGTCATCGACAATCTCGAGCGTGACGGTCTGGTGAAGCGTGAGCGCGACCCGAACGACCGGCGTGTGTCGATCACGTCGCTCACGCCGGCGGGTGAGGAACGACTCGCCTCGTTCTTCCCTTCGCACGTGGCCCGACTCGTCGCGGCGATGTCCGGCCTCGAGCCTGACGAGCAGGAAGAACTCGGTCGCCTTTGCAGGAAGCTCGGGCGCAGCGCGTCGTCGCCCTCAGTGGCGCGCGACATCACACCGGCTCACGCAGGGCGAGCCTGAACCACCGTTCGCATTTCATTCCGTCTACACAGGTCATCACCGTGAGCAACAACGCAGCACAGATCCTGACCGTCACCGAAGCCGCCGAGGCGCGCCGGTCGATCCGCAAGTACGAGCCGACGCCGATCCCGCGCGCGGACATCCTCGAGATTCTCCGTGTCGCCGGGCTCGCCCCGTCGCCGTGGAATCTGCAGCCGTGGCGTTTCGTGATCGTCGAAGATGTCGAGACGAAGACGCAACTGCAGGCCGCCGCATACGGCCAGCCGCAGATCGGCAACGCGCCGGCCGTGATCGTCATGTACTCCGACATGACCGACGTGCTGACCACGGTCGAGGAGACGATCCATCCGGGTATGCCCGATCATGCCAAGATCGCCGCCGACATGCGCGCGAACTTTGGCGGCATGAGCGAGAGCGACCGTCACGCGTGGGGCTTCGCGGAAGCGAACATCGCGCTCGGCTATTTGCTGCTCACCGCGCAGGCGCACGGCTACAGCACGAGCCCGATGCTCGGCTTCATGCCCGAAACGGTGAAGGCACTGCTGAACCTTCCCGCCGATGCGCGCGTGCCTGCGCTGGTCGCGATCGGCCTCGGTGCCGAGGAAGGGTTCCCGCATCACCGTCATGCCGTGGAGCGCGTCGCACGCTTCGTGTGACGTCGCAGTCTCCCGGTGCATGCACGTGGTGGACGCGTCCATGCGCCGGTGAACGACCATGCGCGTGCATGCACACGCGCGTGGGTGGTGGTACGAACTCAGGACATGCAGCGGCGGGTGGCGATCACCTTCGCCATCCGCCGCTGCGCACATGGCGCGATGTGTCGCGCCGCTGGAGCGACATCATGTACCGCACGTCAGGCTTGCATCACCTCACCGCAATCGCCAGCGATCCGCAGCGGAATCTGGATTTCTACGCCGGCACGCTGGGGCTGCGCTTCGTGAAGCAGACGGTGAATTTCGACGACCCGGGCACTTATCATCTGTACTACGGTGACGCGACCGGGCGTCCCGGCAGCATCCTGACGTTCTTCCCGTGGCCCACGGCGCGCCGCGGCCGTGTCGGTGCAGGACAGGTGGCCGAGACGCAGCTGGCAATTCCTCGCAGTGCGCTGGCGTTCTGGATCGAGCGATTGACGTCGCAGCAGGTTGCCTTCGAAGGGCCGACGCGCCGTTTCGAGGGTGAGATGGTGCTGACGTTCACCGATCACGATGGCATGCCGCTGGCGCTGGTCGCCACCGACGCGGCTGCGCTGCAGCCCGGCTGGGATGGCAGCAACGGCATTCCTGCAGCGATGAGCATTCGCGGTATGCACGCCGTCACGTTGTGGGTGCACCGGCTGCCAGAGACCGCTGCGGTGCTCACCGGTACGCTCGGCTTCCGTGAACTGTCGCGCAGTGATGGCGTCGTCCGGTATGCGGTGGAGGACGCCGCGCCGGGTACGCTCGTCGACGTGCGGGAATTGCCGACCGGACCGGGTGGCATGGGCGGCGCGGGCATCGTGCATCACATCGCGTTCCGCGCGGCGGATGACGACACCGAGTTCGGGATCCGAGGTCAGGTGGCTGCAGCAGGATTTCCGATCACCGAGCAGATCGACCGTACCTATTTCCGCTCGATGTATTTCCGGGAGCCAGGGCATGTGCTGTTCGAACTCGCCACCGACGCACCCGGATTCAGTGTCGATGAACCGCTCGACGCACTCGGCGAGTCATTGCAGCTGCCGGCGCAGCACGAGCATCTGCGTGCTTCGTTGCAACAGACACTGATCCCGCTGCATCGTCCTGCAGCACTGGAGCCACGTCCATGAGCGACGTCGTCACGACCCTGGGGTTCATGCACGTGCATGTGCCCCCCACCGAGACGCAGGACACGCGCACGATCCTGCTGCTGCACGGTACGGGTGGCACCGAGCGGGATCTGTTGGAGCTCGGCGCGATGGTCGCACCGGGCGCGCGGCTGCTCGGCGTGCGGGGGCAGGTGCTGGAAGGTGGCATGCCGCGGTTTTTCCGCCGGCTTGCCGAAGGTGTGTTCGACGAGGCCGATCTCGTGCGACGTGCGGCTGATCTCGCCGCGTTCGTGCCGCTCGCCGCGGCGGAGTACGGGTTCGACGCGTCGAAGGTGATCGCACTGGGCTTCTCGAACGGGGCAAACATCGCCGCCGCGATGTTGCTGCTGCATCCGGGCGTGCTCTCCGCCGCGGTGCTGCTGCGCAGCATGGTGCCGTTGACGCCAGCCACGCTACCGGAACTGTCGGGGACGGCGGTGCTGCTGGCGGAGGGGGCGCAGGACCCGATCGTGCCGCGGGAGAACGCCGACCGGCTGGCCAGGATGCTGCGCGACGCGGGTGCGGAGGTGGCGCTGCACTGGGAGCCTGCGGGGCATGGCCTCACGCAGGGTGACGTCACGGCGGCCCAGGCATGGATGGCCGCGCGTCGCTGAGACGAGCGGGGAGCTGACGGGTGCCTCTATCTTGGAGTGTGCTGTTCTCGATCCGATTCACATTACTGGCGCTGGCCGTCTGCCTCGCCCTCCCGTCGCTGACGGAGCGCCAACCCGCGCGGCCTCCGTCGGCGACGCGCGGGTTGGCGTTGCTCCAGCATTTCAGCGACAGCCTGCCACGCAATGGCGGGAACGCGCTTCGATGCACGAGCTGTCATCTGGATGATGGTCAGCGCGGGGCAGCGATGTCGTGGATCGGCGCCGCGGCACGCTACCCGAAGTACCGGGCGCGGAAGGGTGGCATCGAGACAATGGAACAGCGCGTGAACGAGTGCATCACACGCAGCCTGGCCGGGCGCGCGCTCGACGAGCAGAGCATGGCGATGCAGGACATCGTCGGATATCTGGAATCGTTGCGTGATGAACCGCCTCCCGAGCGTCCCGACACCGTACGTCTTGCCGGTGACACGCTGCGCGGGCGGCGGCTGTATCGGTCGCAATGTGCCCGCTGCCATGCGGCGGACGGGGGCGGGAACCTCGCGCCGGCGGTGTATGGCGCGCGCAGCTACTCGATCGGTGCCGGCATGGCGCGGCAATATGTGCTGGCGACGTTCCTGCGATGGAACATGCCCTATGACATGGCGGGTACACTCCCCGCGCAGGACGCTGCCGACATCGCTGCCTGGCTGCTGCGTCGTCCGCGCCCGGATCATCCGGGCAAGGAGCGTGACTGGCCGAACGGCGATCCGCCGGCGGATGCAGCCTATCCCACCGATGGTGCTCGGCAACGCGGCGTGCCGCTACCGGCGTCGCGTCCGCTGCTGCGACGCGTGATCCTCCCGAACCCGCCTGCGCCATGAGTTTTCGCGTTTCACCGCACCCCGCGCCCGTCGCGCTGGCCCGCTGATGACACGCGGTGCTGCCGGTCATGATGAAGACGACGATGAGGTCATGCCACCCGGCAAGGTGCGCCTGGACAAGTGGCTCTGGGCAGCGCGCTTTTTCAAGACGCGTGGACTGGCGGCCGAGGCGATCGACGGAGGCAAGATCTCGGTGAACGACGATCGACCGAAGCGTGCGCGCCTGATCACGGCTGGCGACGTGGTGGCGGTGCGGATGGGTCCGTACGAGCACATCGTCACGGTGCGCGACGTGAGCGCACGGCGCGGATCGGCCAGCGTGGCGCAGGCGCTGTACGAGGAGACGCCGGCGAGCGTCGAGGCGCGCGCGCGGACTGCAGCGCAGCAGAAGGGTGCCGCGATGAGTTTCTCGTTCGCGGAAGGAAAGCCCAGCAAGAAGGAACGTCGCGCGATCGATCGGGTGCGGCACCGGCGCTGAATGCCGGGGAACCGTAACATCATGCAGGAATTGAGCTTGCGGCGTTGAATCGACGTCGCGTGGCACCGAGATTACTCGGGATTTCCTTCTCGCTTCAGCTCCGCATCACACATGGCGTTCGTCATCAGCCGGTCCGTCAACACCCTCGTTGCGCGGGCCCTGAACCTCGAAGTGCAACCTGATCGCTGGGACCCCGGCTTCGTGGGCACACCGCCCGCGGTGCGCGACATGGGTGGTCTGGCCAATGCGATCGAGGCCATCGGCAAGCAGGGGGAGCTCAGCTACCTGCGGCGTACGCTGGGGCGCAAGGAATTTGCGGTGCTCGTCGGCGACGGTGCCGTGCCGATCGTGCTCATGTCGGAGAAGATCTGCGAGCACGAACTGGGCACGCTGGTGGTGACCGCATCGCGGGGCGACAAGCTGACGGTGGTACCGGTGGGACCGCGTGGTGAGGGGGCCGCGACGGTGGTCTCGCTGGATGCGCTCTGGGCGAAGCTCGGGTCCTCGACGGCGTATGCGCTGATCCCGGTGCGGCTGACTCCCGTGCTCAGTACCCGCGGCGATGGGCTCGTGCACGAAGCGGGGCATCATCTCTCGCCGTTTGCACGGCTGCGGCAGCTGCTGCATTCGGAGCGGAGTGACATCTATCTCATCTATCTGTACGCCGTGCTGGTCGGGCTCTTCAGCCTCACCGTGCCACTGGCCGTGCAGGGGATCACGCAGCTCGTGCAGGGTGGGCTGGTGCTGCAGCCGGTGGTGCTGCTGATCGTGTTCGCGATCCTCGGCACAATCGTGACGGGCGCCGTCGGGCTGCTGCAGGAATCGGTGGTCGAGAAGATTCAGCAGCGTGTCTTCGCGCGGCTTGCATTCGAGTTCGCGTATCTGGTGCCCCGCATCCGGTTCGAGGCGGCGCAGGAAGCCAACCTGCCGCTGCAGATGAACCGGTTCTTCGAGGCGGCGCTGATCCAGAAGTCCCTGGCGAAGCTGCTGCTCGACGTGCCCACGGCGAGCCTGCAGGTGATCTTCGGCGTGGGCCTGCTCTCGTTCTACAACCCGAGCTTCATCGGCTTCGCCATCGTGCTGGTGCTGGGCGTGTTCCTGATCTTCCGGCTCACATTCGGTCGCGGTCTCGAGACCAGCATCATGGAGTCGAAGTACAAGTACTATGCGCTGGAGTGGCTGCAGGCGATGGCGCGCTCGATCAGTGCCTTCAAGTTCTCCACGCGATCGACGCTGCCGATGGAGAACATGGACGCGCACGTGGCCAATTACCTCCGGTACCGGAAGAAGCACTTCAACGTGCTGATCACGCAGTCGGTGGCAATGATCGCGTTCAAGACGCTGCTCACCGGTGGCCTGTTGATCCTCGGCACGACGCTGGTGGTGAACCGCTCGCTGACGCTGGGCCAGTTCGTGGCGGCGGAACTGGTGATCGTGACGGTGCTGGTCGGTGTCGAAAAGTTGATCCGTTCCCTGGCCACCATCTACGACGTGCTCACGTCGGTGGACAAGATCGGGCATGTGATGGACCTGCCGGTGGAGGAGATCCACGGCATGCAGCTGACGGAGAAGACGGAGGGCTTGTCCGTGCAGGCGCGTGGCCTGACGTTCACGTACCCCGACCAGCGCACGCCGACGCTCGACAACATCGACCTCGACATCCGTCCCGGCGAACGCATCGGGATCACGGGCGTGGACGGCAGCGGCCAGACCACAATGCTGCGCGTGCTCGGCGGACTGCACGACGTGTACGAGGGCACTCTGTCGTTCGATGGCATCACGCTGCGCACCATGAACCGTGCGTCGCTGCGTGAGCAGATCGGGCAGGTGCTGTCCACTACCGATCTGTTCGACGGTACGATCGAGGACAACATCAGCGTCGGTCGCCGGTTCGTGGACTCCGCCGCGGTGATGAAGGCGTTGCGCGACGTGGATGTGGACACGATGGTGCAGGCGCTCCCCGACGGCATCAAGACCACGATCGTGAACGGCGGCAACAACCTTGGCGCGGCGATGGCCAGCAAGCTGCTGGTGGCACAGGGCATCGTAGGTGAACCGAGGCTGCTGCTGCTGGACGACTTCTTCCAGAATCTCGATGATGAGTATCGCACGCGTCTCATTCGGCTCCTGATGGATCGCGCCATGCCGTACACCGTGGTCGCAGTCTCCCATGATCCCGAGTTTCTCGCGGCGTGTGACCTGATCATCGTGATGGAGAAGGGTCGCATCCGCGAACAGGGCACGTACGCCGAGCTGGCACCGCGGCTGGGTCGCGCGTCGGTGCATGGCCTGTCCATTCCGGTGCGCTGACCATGGCACCCAACTCCGCACCCGGGCCGTTCGACAACGCGTTCGCCGATCACGAGCATCTCGAGTCGGCGCGCCTGCTCGTCACGCCGCAGTCGCATCGCACCTTCTTCTACATCGTGGCAGGAACGCTGATCGCCGCCGTGCTGGCGATGTTCCTGCCCTGGCAGCAGTTCATCGAAGGCAAGGGTGAAGTGACGGCGTTCGCGCCGCGCGACCGGCCACAGCTCGTACCCACGACCATCGGTGGGCGTATCGTCGAGTGGTACGTGCAGGAAGGGCAGGTGGTGAAGGCGGGCGACCCGATCATGCGCATCACCGAAGTGAAGGACGACTATCTCGATCCGCGCACGATCGACCGCTACCAGGAGCAGGTGACGGGGAAGTCGCAGGCGGTCGACTCCAAGCGCGAGAAGGTGCGGCAGCTCGGCATGCAGATCACGCTCCTCGAGCAGAATCTTCGCCTGAGTGAGCAGAAGGCGCGCACGAAGGTGGCGCAGTATCAGGCCGAACTGCGCGCGGCGGTGATCGACTCGTCCACCAATCTCGTGCAGCTCGAACGCCAGCAGGCGCTCCTCGATCAGGAACTGACGCGTCTGACCGACGTCGAGAATGCGCGGGTGCGATACCAGAACGCGATTGCCAAGGTGCAGGAGAAGCGGCAGAACCTGCAGGCGGCGGAGATCGAGCTGACAAGCGTGCCGGTGGAGTACGGCGAGAAGATCGCCAAGGCGCGATCCGATCAGGCGGCGACGATGGCGGAAGTCGGTGAAGGCACGGCGGACGTCGCGAAGCTGCAGCAGAACGTGCAGAACCTCGAGATCCGCAACAGCTTCTACATGATCCGCGCCCCACAGAACGGCACGGTGGTGCGTGCCACGCGCGCCGGTATCGGCGAGCAGATCAAGGAAGGTGAAACCGTCGTGACGATCATGCCTGCCGATGCGCAGCAGGCAGTGGCGCTCAACGTGAAGCCGATGGACGTGCCGCTGCTCAGCGTGGGGCGCAAGGTCCGGCTGCAGTTCGATGGCTGGCCGGCCTTGCAGTTTGCGGGCTGGCCGAGCGTGAGCGTCGGCACGTTCGGTGGGACGGTGGCCGTGATCGATCGTGTGCCCGGCGCGAAGGGGAATTTCCGTGTGCTCGTGGTGCCCGACACGAGCACCAAGGGCGACGGTCCGTGGCCGCGTCAGCTGCGTCTGGGATCTGGCGTGCTGGGATGGGCCATGCTGGACGAGGTGCGCGTCGGCTTCGAGATCTGGCGTCGCATCAACGGCTTCCCACCGTCGCTGCGGGAGGCCAGTGACGAAGGGTTCGGCGGTGAACCGAAGGCGGCGGCCAAGTGATGCCGTGGGTCGCGCACGCGATGCGCTGGACGCTGACGGTGTTGCTCGGTTTGCCGGTGCTCGCATCGTCGCTCGTGGCGCAGATGGCGCCGGTGGCGCGCCGCGGGTTGCCCGTGGTGAGCGACAGCGTGCGCATGTTGCCCGGCGTGCCGCTCACGTTCGACGCATTCTTTGACATCGTCCGCCGCAACCATCCGGTGGTGCGTCAGGCGCGGCTGATCGAGGAAGGCGCGGATGGTGATGTGACCGCCGCCATCGGCAATTTCGAGCCGAAGCTGGAGGCGGTGTGGGAGCAGAAGCGTTTCGGCAGCAGCCCCGCATCGCAGTCGCTCTACTACAACTACGCCGACGTGCAACTCAAGATTCCCACGCCGTTCGGCCCGGATTTCAAGATCGGGTACGAGCGGGCGTCGGGACGTTTCATCAACCCGCAGAACACGACGCCAACCAACGGTCTGTTCTCCGCTGGATTTTCGCTACCGCTGGGACAGCGCATCCTGACCGACGAGCGGCGCAACGCACTGCGCGTCGCGCGCGCACTGCGTGACGTCGCGCAGGCCGAGCGACAGGGCATGACGAACAAGCTGCTCTTTTCGGCGGCGAAGGCGTACAGCGAGTGGTACTCGGCGGCGCTGCAGTTGCAGGTGATCCGTGAGGGCGTGCGTCTTGCCGACGTTCGGTACACGGCCATCACGCAGCGAGTGCGCGCGGGTGACGCGGCCGGCATCGACAGCATCGAGGCCGCTGCCGAATTGAATCGTCGCCGTGCGCAGCTGCAGGGCGCGGAGCAGGCGTACTTCGCCGCGCGCATGGACCTCACGTCGTACCTGTGGGACACACGCGGGCAGCCGCAGGAGCTGGCGGCGACGAACGTGCCGAGCGACTCGGGGATCGGTCGCGCGACTCTCGACTCTGCCGCAGTGCCGGCGCTGCTGGCGCGAGTGGTCGCGATGCATCCCGAGGTGCTGAAGGCGGAGGGCAAGTTCGATCAGGCGGCTGCCGACCGGTCACTGGCGCGCCAGGCGATGATCCCGCTGGTGAGCGCCGACCTCTCGGCGCTGCGTGGCCAGGGCGACAGCTTCGGCGTGGGCGATGCGCTGAACCGTGATGCGAATTACAAGGGTGCGGTGAATTTTTCGTCACCGCTGCTCTTCTTCAAGGAACGGGGCAAGTTTCGGAGCACCGACGCCAAGTCCGATCGCGCTGACCTGGAATTGCGTCAGACCCGCCGCGACGTGACGCTGCTCGTGCGTACGGCGATCAACGACCTGTCGCAACTCGGAACGCAGCTGGCGCTGCAGCGGGATGCCGTTCGGCTGTTTCGCATCCTGAGCGCGGGTGAGCGGGCGAAGTTCGATGCGGGCGAGAGTACGCTCTTTCTCGTGAACACGCGCGAACGGGCCGTGCTGGACGAAGAGCTCAAGTTCGTGGCGCTGCAGGCGAAGTATCTCGCTGCACGCGCAGCGCTGGCGGTTGCAGCAGGTGCGCCGGGACAGCTGCCGGAACTGCGCTGAGCTTCGGAGAACATGTATTGAGCTGCTCGCTCAGGCGCAGCGCGGGCGTACGCAGGGCGAGTGCGCCCGCGTGTCACTCGTCGCGCGTGGGACGGCGGCGGTTGGCCTTGACGGTACTGCGCTGCGACTTCGACTCCAGCCGCTTCACCTTCGACGTGTACGTCGGCTTCGTCGGGCGCCGAACCTTCGGCACCACCAGTGCGCCCTTGATCAGCGCCACGAGGCGCGCCTCGGCCGCCTCGCGATTCTGCAGCTGACTGCGATGTTCGCTGGCCGTGAGTCGCAGCCAGCCGTCGGTGTCGAGTTTGCCGGCGAGATTGAGCAGCAGCCGTTCGCGCTGACTGTCGGAGAGCGCCACCGACGCCGCTGGTTGCCAGCGCAGCTCGATCTTCGTGCTGCTGGTATTCACGTGCTGACCACCGGGGCCACCACTGCGCGTGGCGCGGACATCGAGCTCGGTGCGCGGAATGCGCACCGAGGCGTTGACGATCAGGACGTCGCGCGGCCCGTCGCCTTCGTCACGAACCACGTTCCGCCACCGCGTCGCATGCACGCACCGTGGTCCTGAGGCTGGCCACATTCACCAGCGCAGGCGCCGTGAAGATGGACACGTAGCCATCCACGCCAAGGTCGTGAAAGCTCTGCTGGCGATAGCCTACCGCTTCCATCTCGCACTTGAGCAGTGCGGGAGGCGTGCCATGCTGATCGGTGCGGCGATCCATGTCGAGAATCGCGATGCGCGCTCCGGGCCGCAGCGCCGGGGCGAGATTCGCCAGCAGGCCGAATGGCTGCTCGATTTCGTGATACATGTGGATCATCGTGACCAGATCGACCGACTTCGCCGGCAGTCGGGGATCGTGCGGATCGCCGAGTACCAGACGGACATTGTTCAGTTCATCACGGTCGACACGCTCGCGCAGGTAGCGCAGGTAGCGCGGCATGATGTCCTGACCGTAGACCACGCCCGCGTCACCGACGCGTCGCGCCATGCGTGCCACGTAATAGCCACTGCCTGCGCCGATGTCGGCCACTGCCTGGCCCGACCGCACACCGAGCAGCGCCATGACGGTGTCTGCCTCGTGTGCGGCGTCGCGTGTTGCTTCGTCGCTCCACTGGGGCGACACGATGCTCGAGATTGGACGGCGCGGGGCAGGGAATTCCGCGGCCGCCACACCGGGTGGTGCCAGCGGGCCAACGGCACCTGTGTCGCGCGGCCAGCGTGCCGCCGTGCTGGTGACGCGTGGTCCGCTGTCGGTCGCGGCCGCACTGGCTTCGCGCAGCGTGTCGTGCTGACCGCAGGCGAGCAGCGTCGCAGAGGTGACGAGCGTCAGGATGCGCATGCCGAAATAACGCCCCTGCGCCGCAAAACCGCACCCCACCGTCAGGCCACCGGGACACGGTTGACGCGCACCGCCGCCACCCGTCGGCCGTCCATCGCCACCACTTCCAGTTCGCAGCCGGGAATAATGACGCGATCGCCGACGCGCGGCAGTCGGCCGAGCGCGTTGAACACGTAGCCGCCCAGCGTCGTCCAGTCGCCCTCAGGCACCAGCACGCGATAGTCGGAGCGCACGTCGATCAGCGAGAGCGAGCCGGCCAGTTCGAGCACACCGTCAGTCTCGAGGGCTTCGCGCGCGGCGGCATCGTACTCGTCGGCGATGTCACCGACCACTTCCTCGACGAGATCTTCCATCGTGATGATGCCGGCCGTGCCGCCGTATTCGTCGAGCACCACCGCCATGTGTGCCCGCGTCTTCCGCAGGTCGTCCAGCACACGCTCGGCGGGGCGCGAATCGGGAATGAAGAGGGGCGCGCGCAGGAACTGCTTCAGCGTGAACGGGCCCTGATGCAGCCAGAGATCCTTGGCGAGAAAGACCCCGACGATGTCGTCGAGCGAGTCGTTGATGACCGGGTACCGCGAGAATCGCTCGGTGCGCAGGATCTTCCAGACTTCATCGGCCGTGGCATCGAGCGGAATCGCCGCCACCTCGGTGCGCGGTCGCATCACGTCACGCGCCTTCTTCTCGTGAAAGTCGAAGACGCCGGCCAGCATCATGCTGTCGGTCTCGTTGAGCGTACCCTGCGCGCGTGCCTGCATGACGAGCAGCCGGAGTTCATCCGCGCTGTGCACACTGGAATGCCCGCCACCGGCCGGGTTCACGCCCACCACCCGGAGCAGCGCGTTGGCCACGTTGTTGAGCACCGTGATGAACGGGCTCATGACGCGCGAGAACAGCATCAGCGGTCGTGCCAGCACCATGCTGGTGCGCTCAGGCGCCACCAGTGCGATCGACTTCGGCGCCAGCTCGCCGAGCACGATGTGCAGGAAGGTGATCACGAGGAACGCTGTTGCGATGCCCGCGGTGCTGTGAGCCACGCCCGGGCGCGGCTCGACACCGACCATCGCCAGCGCGCCGTCCACCAGCGTCGCAAGCGCCGGTTCACCGATCCAGCCCAGTGCCAGCGACGCGAGTGTGATGCCGAGCTGCGTGCCGGAGATGTAGCGATCGAGGTTCTGGAGCGCCTGCTGCACCGCACGGGCGCCGCTCGCGCCTTCCTCGGCGAGCTGATCGATGCGACTGCGCCGCGCACCGACGAGCGCGAATTCCGCGGCCACGAAAAAGGCATTGAGCGCCACGAGAATGAGCACGGCGAGCAGCCGCAGGCCCACGCCCGCTTCGGGAAGGTTCACGCCGCCACTCCCCGTGCTGCCGACGCCGGTGACACATTGTCGGCACTCATGCCGACCACACCACGTACCACGGCGCAGGCGCTGACGCCGATCGCGCGCATGCGCGCCATCCTCGATCCGCGCCAGGCGCTGATGTGGGTGTACGCGATCCGGACCGTGGTGGCGGTGGCGCTGATCGTGGCATTGCCGCAACTGGCTGCCGGCCAGACACCGACGGCAGTACGGCTGGTGCAGGCGGCGGCGATCGTGGCCTTCTCCGTGACGGGTATTTCGCTCATTGCGGTCGAAATGTACCGCACGAAGGCGAGTCGCGGGTTCCTGCTGGCGCAGGCGGTCGCCGACATCGCGCTGATCACCGCGCTGGTGCACGTCACCAACGGCAGCGATTCGCAATTCGCCGCGCTCTACATCCTCGTCATCGCGTACGCCGCGCTGCTGATCCCGCGCAGTGGCGGCCTGATCGCGGCGCTGCTCGTCTGCGCCTTCTATTTCACCGACATCGTCGTCACGCGCGATTTCGTGATGGACAGCACCGCGTGGCTGCAGATGGGCAACTTCGCCACCGTCGCGGTCGGCACGGGTTACGTCAGCGCACGGCTTCGCGAGGTCGGGTCGGGGTCGGAGGTGCTGGCGGAAACACTGCGGCGGGAGCGGCTGCAGGCGTCCGACGTGCTCGACAACATTCGCAGCGGCGTGCTGACGCTCGATGCCCGTGGCACGCTGCGCTACGCCAACGAGGCGGCCGGGGCGCTGCTCGGGCTGGAGTTGCAGCAGCTGGTCGGCCGCTCGGTGCGCGACGAGCTGGCGCAGGCGGCCCCTGGTTTGCTGGTGGCGCTGGAGCGGGCGATCCGGACGCGTACCCGGACGTCGCGCGCCGAAGCGCTGGTGAGCATCGATGACCGTCAGCTGCAGCTCGGCATCACCGTCACCTTCCTGCGCGGCGAGGGGGCCGACGATCCCGGCAGCGCCACGGCGATCTTCTCGGACATCTCCGACCAGAAGCGGCTGGAAGACCTGCATGTCCGGGCCGGTCAGCTCGAGGCCGTTTCAGAGCTTGCCGCCAGCCTCGCACACGAGATCAAGAACCCGCTCGCCTCGATCCGGAGCGCGGTGGAGCAACTGGGCCGCATGCCGTCGGCCGACGAGGACACCGGGGCGCTGACGCGGCTGGTGGTGCGCGAAAGCGACCGGCTGGCGCGCCTGCTCACCGAGTTCCTGGATTTCTCGCGGGTGCGCGTCACGCGGGTGCAACCGCTGGATCTGGCCGCGCTGGTGCAGGACACGATGAACCTCGTGGCCGCGCATCCCGACCGGAGCGTCACCACGGCGCTGACGTTCGACAGTGAGCCGCTGGCGCAACCGATCGACGGCGACGCCGACCTGCTGCACCGCGCAATCTTCAACCTCGTGCTCAACGCGGCGCAGGCGGTGGGCGACGGAGGGAGCGTCCGCGTGACGCTAAGCGCGGCCACCGCAGACACCGTTCCGGGCGGCGTGCTGCCGGAATCGGGCGCGGTGCGACTCGTGATCGAGGACGACGGACCCGGCATGGACGCGGAAACGCGCGATCGGATCTTCACCCCCTTCTTCACCACCAAGCCGCGTGGCAGCGGACTCGGCCTTCCGGTGGTCCACCGTGCGATCGAGGCGCACCGTGGCGTCGTGCTCGTTGACTCGTCCCCGGGCAGCGGTACTCGCTTCACGATCATCCTCCCCCGCACTCAGACAGACACCGGAGCCACCGCGTGACCAGTCGGCCATCCCCCACCGTGCTCGTCGTCGACGACGAGGCGGGCATTCTCGAGACGCTGCGCATCCTGCTGAAGAACGAGGGATTCACGGCGATCACGGCGCTGGGCGGGAAGGCGGGGCTCGACGCGCTGGAGACGTCGTCGCCCGACATCGTCCTGACCGACATCCGCATGCCGACGATCTCCGGCATCGAAGTCCTTGCAGCGGTGCGCGCGAAGGACCCGCAGCTCCCCGTGGTGCTGATGACGGCGCAAGCCTCGATGCAGAGCGCTATCCAGGCTGTCAACGAAGGGGCGTTCTACTACATCCAGAAGCCGTTCCGCAACGACGAGCTGGTGGCCATCCTGCGGCGTGCCGCCGAGCACCGTCAGCTGAAGCTCGAGAACGTCACGCTGAAGCAGGAGATCCAGCGACGCGATCGCAGCAGCGCCGGATCGCGGCCCACCGGCACCAGCCGCTCGTGGCTGAAGGTGCTGGAGATGGTGGAGACCGTCGCGCCCACCGATTCGACCGTGCTGGTGACCGGCGAGTCGGGCACGGGCAAGGAAGTGATCGCGCGCTACCTGCACGATCTGTCACCGCGTGCCGACAACAGCTTCCTGTCGATCAACTGCGGCGCGCTTCCGGAATCGCTGCTCGAGAGTGAACTGTTCGGCCACGTGAAGGGCTCGTTCACCGGTGCCGTGAAGGATCGCGCCGGCCTCTTCACCGCCGCCAACAAGGGCACGTTCTTTCTCGATGAAATCGGCGAGACCACTGCCGCCACGCAGGTGAAGCTGCTGCGCGTGCTGCAGCAGCGTGAAGTGATCCCGGTGGGCGGCACCGAGTCGCAGCCCATCGACGTGCGCATGATCGCCGCCACCAACCGCGACCTCGAGGACGAGATCAAGCGTGGCAGCTTCCGCAGCGACCTGTTCTATCGCCTGAACGTCATCGCCATCCACCTGCCGCCGCTGCGCGAACGTCGCGACGACATCCCCGTGCTCGCGACCAAGTTCCTCTCGCGCGATGCCGCCGTGCGCAGTTCGCCGCAGATGCGACTCAGCGACGATGCGCTCGATGCAATGCAGGCGTACGATTGGCCGGGCAACGTGCGCGAGCTCGAGAACGCGATGGAACGCGCGGTGATCCTCAGCAGCGGCGACAGGATCGACATCGATGCGCTGCCTGAACGCGTCACGGCCCGCAAGGTGGAACCGCTCGTGGCCGAACGTGCCATCGTGAATCCCACGCTCGACGCCATCGAACGTGCCTACATCATGTGGGTGCTGCAGAGTGAAGGCGGCAACAAGAGCCGCGCGGCGTCGACACTCGGTATCGACGCGTCCACGCTGTATCGGAAGCTGGCCCGCTACGACACCGACGCCGCCGGCTGACGGCATCGAACAGGCGTGGTCGTCAGCGCGACGTCATCACCGCCGCTGCGCGCGAATGATGGTGCCAGCGGCGGTTTGGCTATCACCTCCAGTGACTCCGCGCTGACTGTGCAGCGCGGAACGGCGCACACCGCGCCGGCACCGCTCACCTCGGATCTGGGGAGGGTGCGTCATGCAGTGCACACAGCGAACACTCACGCGTCGTGGTTTCACGCTCATCGAGCTGTTGATCGTGGTCGTGATCATCGGCATTCTGGCGGCGATCGCCATCCCGAAGTTCAACAACACGAAACGGCGCGCCAACCGGTCGGCGGGCATCGCCGACCTGCGCAACCTGGCGACGGCGCAGGAAGGGTTCTACGCCGACTCGGACCGCTACGGCGCGCTCGCGGACACCGCCACCATGCGGTTCTCCCTCAGTCGGGGCACCACCGGGCTGGGAATTACGCTGGCCGGCGCCCCGGCGGGGTCCAGTGGGTGGAACGCGGTCGTGGCCGTCCCGGGCGGCAGCAGCTGCGGCATCTTCGTCGGGACGGCGGTGGCGCCGGCTGGCATGCCGGCGGCGACCCCGGACGGGGTGCCGATCTGCTGGCCCTGACACATGGATTAGGCAATTGCAGAGTCTGCCACACCGCAATTCGCCATGAATCACGCAGAACGCCCGGGTGCCGGCGTGGCCTGGCGCGGGCGTGCATACTGTAAGTTGTTCTTCTGCAACAGCTTGCGATCTCAAATTCGTCTGGCAGACCCTTTGCCATAGATGAGGACGAACCGAGCGGCAGCGTGCTGAACGGACACCCCCACTATGGAGTTGTACCATGCGACGCAGCATGAAGAAGGGCTTTACCCTGATCGAACTCCTGATCGTCGTCGTGATCATCGGCATCCTGGCCGCCGTCGCGATCCCGAAGTT
>JAYWIJ010000067.1:0-16108 GCA_043788935.1 Gemmatimonadaceae bacterium
GTTGGCCGGCACAAGTCGATCGACGCCGATCGACGCCGCTCGAAGTTCGACGCATCGATCAGCGACGTCACCACGGAGTTGTATCCCGACGCTGACACCGTGTCCGACGACGAGGTCGCTGATGACCAGCTGCGCCTGATCTTCATCTGCTGCCATCCCGCGCTGTCGCTGGAGGCGCAGGTGGCGCTGACGCTGCGTGAGGTGTGCGGCCTGACGACGGAAGAAATCGCGCACGCCTTTCTCACGCCGGCTCCCACACTCGCGCAGCGCATCGTGCGTGCGAAGCAGAAGATCCGCACGGCGCGTATTCCGTATCAGTTGCCGCCATTGGATGTACTGCCGTCACGGCTCGACGGTGTGCTGCACGTGATCTATCTCGTGTTCAACGAAGGCTATCACGCCAGCACCGGCGCGACGCTCACACGCAGTGACCTGTCAGCCGAGGCGATCCGGCTCGGCCGCATGCTGCATCAGTTGCTGCCGGAACCTGAAGCCGCAGGATTGCTGGCGCTGATGCTGCTTCACGAGTCCCGGCGCGAGTCACGCACGTCGCCTGATGGCGAGGTGGTGTTGCTCGATGCGCAGGATCGCACGCGCTGGGACCGCGACATGATCGACGAGGGCGACCAGCTCGTGCAGGGGGCACTCAGGTCGCGGCGATTCGGGCCGTACACGCTGCAGGCGGCCATCGCGGCCGTGCATGCCGAGGCTGCGACGGCGACTGATACCGACTGGGCACAGATCGTCGGGTTGTACGACGTGCTGCTGGGTGCCGATGCATCACCGGTGATTGCGCTCAATCGTGCCGTGGCGCTGGCAATGCGCGATGATGCGGAAACAGGTCTCGCCGCCATCGATGCCGTCATGCAGGACGGCTCGCTGCACGACTATCATCTCGCACATTCGGCGCGGGCCGACCTGCTGCGACGGCTTGGCCGGCGTACCGACGCGCGAGTTGCGTACGAAGCCGCGCTGGCCTTGGCAAGACAGGAGCCGACCCAACGCTTTCTGCGGCGGCGTCTGGACGGGTTGCGCGACGCCTGAGCGACGACGAGCGCGGTGCAGTGCATCGTGAAGCTGCTCGCCCGTCGGACATGGCAGCGATGGTGCAAGTGACGCTTGCGCGACATGGTACGCATGCAAGTACCGCTTGCAGCGAGGTTTGCGCGCCGGACTCTTCATTGCACGCGTCGTCATGTGCTTTCTTGTACGCAGACACACGGCGCACATCAGCAGGTGCGCACTTCCATGTGCATCACCTCGTCACGACGGGAACCCGATGGCCATCAGATCGATCGTTCTAACGTTGCCGCTGCTCGCGATCGCTCTGCCACTCGGCGCGCAGGTCGCGCGGCAGCCCGTGGTGCAGTCCATCGCCACACCGATTCTATCGGTCGGCAACCTGAAGTTCCGCGATCTCGATCGCAGCGGCACACTCGATCCGTACGAAGACTGGCGGCTGCCGTCTGCAGCGCGCGCCGCGGATCTCGTCACACGAATGACTCTCGAGGAGAAGGCTGGCGCGGCGGTGCACGGTACGGCGCCCTCCGGCGGTGGACCGATGGGCGGCGGTCGCACGTACGACTCGACCGCAGCCATCGCGCAGGTGATGCAGCGGCATGTGAACAGCGTGATCACGCGTCTCTCCATTCCGCCGGCCGATTTCGCCGCGCAGAACAACCTGCTGCAGGCCATCGGTGAACGGTCGCGACTGGGCATTCCGCTCACCATCAGTACCGACCCACGCAGTCACTTTCAGGTGATTGCCGGTGCCAGCGTCGCGACGTCCGGCTTTTCGCAGTGGCCCGAGACGCTCGGACTCGGCGCACTCGATGATGCCGCACTCGTGAAGCGATTTGCCAGCATCGTGCGACAGGAGTACCGCGCCGTTGGCATCCAGATGGCGCTCTCGCCGCAGGCTGACCTGGGTACCGAGCCCCGCTGGTCGCGCATCACCGTTACGTTCGGCGAGTCGCCGACACGCGTCGGGGCGATGGTCGCGGCATATGTGCAGGGCATGCAGGGCAGCAACACCGGTCTGACACGCGATGGCGTGGCCACGGTGGTGAAGCACTGGGTCGGCTATGGCGCGTCGGTCGATGGATTCGATGGCCACAACCATTACGGCCGCTTCGCGCGCTTTCCCGGCAACCGTTTCAGCGATCACGTCACGCCGTTCCTCGGCGCGATCGCATCGAACGTCGTTGGGGTGATGCCCACCTACGACATCCTCAACGGACTGTCGATCGACGGCTCGCTGTCGATCACGCGGCTCAACGAAGCGGTCGCCCGCATCATGGTCGTGAAGTTCGACCTCGGTCTGTTCGAGAACCCCTACGTCGATCCGGCGCAAGCCGCGACCATCGTCGGCAATGCGCAGTACCGCAACGAAGGCCTTGCAGCACAGGCGAAGGCCGTCGTCGTGCTCGAGAACAGCCGTGGTGCGCGCATGCTGCCGGCTGCCGGTGCAAAGCTCTTCCTGCATGGCGTGGACTCGGCGGTGGCGCGTGCGCGCGGCTACACAGTCGTCTCGAACGCCCGCGACGCCGACGTGGCCGTGGTACGCCTCGCCGCGCCGTTCCAGACGCTGCACCCAACGTTCTTCTTCGGCAGCTTCCAGCACGAGGGCGATCTGGACTACAAGGACACCGATTCCACGCTCACACTGCTGAAGGCGACGGCCGCCACGGTCCCGACGATCGTCGTCGTGTATCTCGACCGGCCTGCGATCCTGACGGCCATTCAGCCGCTGGCGAAGACGCTGATCGGCGAGTTCGGCGTCAGCGACGGTGCATTGTTCGACGTGCTCACGGGCAAGGTGCGTCCCACCGGCCGGTTGCCGTTCGAGCTGCCCCGCTCGATGGAGGCGGTGCGGGCGCAGAAGGTGGACGTGCCGCACGACAGTCCGTCGCCGCTGTATCCGTTCGGGTACCGCGCGCGCCTCTAGCCCCAACAGAACTGTTCTCGCGGAGCTCGCAGGGCAGCGGAGGAACGCGGAGACTGCAATTGATGGGAACAGCAACTACCATCAGGCATCGGGAGTGACGCACCTACTGCGAGCATGCGCAATCGCGCAACGATACACGTGCTGTTCCCCTGGTCTTCTGCAGTCCTCCGCGCGCCTCCGCTCCTCCGCGACCTCCGCGATAACAGTTGGCGATCTTCAAGCCACACCGATGCCTGAAATCACCCTCGACTGGCTGAACAGCCTCGCCGGCTGGTCCGGTGCCATGAAGCTCCGCTACACCGTGGCCACCGGTGACGAAGTGGTGTGCGAATTCGAGATCGGCGACGAGCACCTCCAGCCGTTCGGACTCGTGCACGGCGGTGTGCATTGCGGCGTCATCGAGACCGTGACATCCATCGGTGCCACGCTGCACGTCCGTGACCGTGGACAGGAAGCCGTCGGTCTCGAGAACACCACGTCGTTCATCCGCGCGGCGCGCAGCGGCACGCTGATCGCCACAGCCAGGCCAATTTCGCGCGGCCGCACCAACCAGCTCTGGGAGGCGTGGATTCGCGACAGTGACGATCGACTCGTGGCACAGGGTCGCGTCCGACTGCAGAACGTGTCGGCGCGCCCCGACTGACGCACACGTCGCACTGCACGACGAAGGCCGGGGCTCCGCACTGTGCGGAACCCCGGCCTTCGTCAGATGATCGGCGTCCTCCGCGCGATCATCCGGCCAGTCGCCACCCGACTGACCGACACGACATCAGAACTTGTACGACAGCCCCGCCTGGATCTGGTACGGGTCGCCCGTCTTCCGCAACACGCCGGCGTTCTGGTTCACCGTGTAGTTGTAGCGACGCGTGGTCTGATTGAAGCCGGTCACGTTCAGCAACGTCTGTGACCCGCCGAGCGTCTGCACGCTGCCCCACTCCTTGTTGAGCAGGTTGGCGAAATTGAAGATGTCCACCGTCAGTTCCGCCGTCTGGCCGCGCAGCGTCCGGATGGTCTTCGACACGCGGACGTCCACGCGCTGCTGCCACGGGTTGTAGATCGCGTTGCGCTCGGCGATGCGGCCCATGTTGTCCTTCAGGTAGCCGGCGATGATGCTGTTCGGGTTGTTCATCAGCGTCGTCAGCCCCGTGGCCACGGCCGCCGGCGTATTCGGATCGGCAGGGTCGAAGATGAAGGCCAGGTCGTTCGGGTTCGGCGTCGCGTCGCCGTTGATGTCGCGGCTCACGACCAGGGAGAACGGACGGCCGCTTGCACCGACGTAGCGTGCGCTGGCCCGGAAGCCCCAGATGGCCGGCAATGAACCGAACGCCACTGCCTTGTGCCGGAAGTCGTTGTCCGACTGGCCCCACAGCTTGCTCAGGTCATTCGGGTCGCCGGAGTTCGGCGTGTTCGTCGCCGTCGTCGACACGCAGCAGTTGTACGAGCTGTTGTCGCGGGTGCTGTTCAGCGTGTACGACAGGTTGATCGATGCGTCACGATAGGGGCTCAGGCCCATCTCGAGGACGGCCGTGCGCTGCTCGAGCTTGCCCCGCGGCACCAGCTCCAGCACACGACCGACCTGCGTCGTCGCGAAGCTGTTCAGGCCCACCACGTTACCGTTGGCTGGAATCGTGTTCGCCGGCACCCACACCGGACGGTTGCCTTCGTTGTCGATCGTGAAGAATGGCTGCGACACGCGATTGCGATCGATGTAGTGGTAGTTGTTCCACGCGTTCGCATAGAACAGCGACCCACCGAGCGTGACGCGGTCCGTCAGGCGGCGCTGGTAGGTGATGTTCGCCTTCGCCGTGCTGGGCGTCTGGAAATCCGGGTTGATGAAGTCCACACGGGTACTCGTGGCGACGTTCGGAATCAGCCCCGGAATGGTCGACGGGTCGGCACGGAAGGCGTTGTAGTCCGGCGCCGGCACCAGCGCACCGCGCACGTCGATACCCGCCTGCTCCACACCACTGTTCAGGATGTGGTTCACGTGCGCGTAGTAATGCGGCTGCGCGCTGAACAGACCGGCGCCCACGCGCAGCAGGTTGCGGCCGTCGCCGGTGATGTCCCACACCATCGCAGCGCGCGGCTGCACGTTGTTCCAGTCGGTCGGCGTGTTGTCGGTGCGGATGTTGAGCGCCTGCTCCGCCACCGGGTTGAAGCGTGCCGCCGTGCGGAAGCTGGTCACGTCCCAGCGCAGGCCGAGCGTGGCGCTGATGCGCGGCGTGGGATGCCATTCGGTCTGCGCGAAGGCCGCAGCGTCCAGTACCCACTGGTTCGCCGTCGGCTCAGGTGTCAGCAGCGGCACGTTCCGGCGATAGCGGTCGGCGCGACCAGCTTCGAGATCGGCGAGGCTGTTGAAGTTGTACTGACCCCCCGTTTCGATGGACAGATACGTCTTGAGATTCGTGAGCGAGTTGTCGAAGCCGAACGTGATGTTCTGGTTGCCCTTCTGCCAGGTGGTGGTGTTCACCAGCTGGTACTGCGCCTCGCGGTTCCGCTCCGGTGCGAACCGATGCCCGCCGAACTGCACCGTGGTCTGCGCCGGCGTGCCGTTGGGCAGGATCGAGTTGATCAGCACTTCACCACGCGGCAGGATCGAGTTCGGCACCCATGCGCGTCGTGCGAAGCTCGCGGCCGCCTTCAGCTCGTTCTGCACGGTGGGTGCAAGCACCGACCGCAGCGACAGCAGTCCCTGATTCTCCGTCGAGTTGAAGCTGTGACGCGCTTCCGCCAGCAGCGCGCGCCCCTGGTCGTTCAACCCGTTCTGCGGATTGTTCCAGTTCGAGAAGTTGTTCCGCAGCGTGAGTAGGTGGTTGTCGTTGATGCGCCAGTCCACACGGGCGAACGCCGTGCGCGCCAGCGGCACTCGGCTGTATGCACCGACGGGCTGCGTGGCTGCCATGCCATAGCGCTGTCCCAGAATGCTGATGAGGCGACTCAGCGAGTCCTTCGAGAGCCGCGCATCGATTTCGTCCTGCGGTGTGCGCAGGTCCAGCACGAAGAACGGCTCTTCCTGGTTCTGCTGGTCGTATGCCACGAAGTAGTGGAGCTTGTCCTTTACGATCGGACCACCGAGCGAGCCGCCCCACTGCGTGATCTGCTGCTGGCGCAGCGAGCGCGGACGACCGAGGAAGTCGTTGGCACCGGCGAGCTGCTCGTTGCGATGGTACGCGAACAGCGACCCTTCGCGCACGTTGGTGCCGCTCTTCGTCACGGCGCTGATCGCACCGCCACCCTGCCGGCCCATCGTCACGTCGTAGCCGTTCGTCACGATCTCGAACTCGCGGATGGCCGCCAGTGATACGGTGTACGGTCCGCTGCCCACTGCACCGCCGCCCAGCTGGTTGCGTGCGCTGACGCCGTCGATGCGCACGTCCGTGGAGGTCGTGCGTGCACCGCCGATGTTGAAGCCGTTGCCGCTGGTGGTCGGCGCGAGGAGCGCCAGATCGGTGAACTGCCGGTTCTGCACGGGCAACTGCGCGATCTCGTCCTGCGACACCTTCGTGCTGGCGCCGAGGCGCTCGCGACGGGCACCCGTCGCACTTTCCACGCGCACCACCTGCGCCTCGAGCTGCTGCGCCGCCGATTCGAGCTTGAACAGCAACTCGGCCCGGTCGCCCTGCGACAGCCGGAAGCCTTCCTGCACCTGCGGACGAAGCCCGAGGCGACGCACCGACACGCGGTATGGTCCGCCGAGCGGCAACTGCAGGAACGTGAAGCGTCCGTTGGCGCGCGAGGTGCCGCTGGAGGCGTAACCCGTACCGAGATGGCGAATCTCGACCGTGGCGGCGGAGACCGGTTGTCCGGACGCGTCGAGGACACGACCCGACACGGTGGCGTCAGTGCCCTGTGCGCCAGCCATCGCCGGGATCAGCAACAGCGACATCGCACGCGCGATCCACGAAGGAGAGAGACGCGCACGGGCACGCACAAACAGCGATTGTATCATTGGTCAGCGAGAGGCCTGAGGAGAGACGGTGCTCGGAGCCTCAAGACTCACGGTGACCGGTGACGGCTCCGTGAAACTGAATCACGATACTGTGCACGTCCTGTCACGACCGTAATCACAATGTGATGTTTCACATCGTGATGTTTCACGCCGCACTTTGTTTCGCAGCGCAATACAATTCTCTCCGCACGGGGCGCCCATGGCCGTCAGCCGCATCGTACGACGTCATGCACGACGAAGTGCCGCACGCCTCGCCCTGCGATGGCACGCCGGCACCGGCACGCTGGTCGCACTGACGGCAGCACTCACACTGGCCGGATCGCTCCCCGCACTCGCACTTCTCGGTGGCAGCGCCGCAGCGCCGTCATTGACGCTCGCACTCGGCGACGTGGCCGCACTCCTCGCCGACTGGGGCGGTCGTGGCATCGTCTGGCCGCAACTCCAGCAACTCGCCGTCCAGCAACTCACCGGCATCCTCGGCGGCGCGGTCCTGCTGACACTCACCGTCGGCGCGGCCACGCTGCTCGCTCTGCACCTCGCACGCACCGCCGCACGCGCAGGCGAAGTGGTCGTGGCACGATCGGTTGGCGCATCGCGCTCCGACGTCTTCGGCGCCATGATGCTCGAGGCCGCCGCCCTTTCTGGCGTGGCACTCTGCCTCGGCACCGTCATCGCGCTCACGGCAGCCGTCGTCATGCGCAATGCATGGCCCGGCACCACCGGGCCCGCTGCGCTGGCACTCACCGCTGCCGCCACACTGGGCGTCACTGCACTCGTCATGGTGGCGCCGCTGCTGCTCGTACGCGCACTGAGCACCACGCGCCTCGTCGATGACGACCGCCGCCCGCTCACGCTGGTGATCCCTGCACTGCAGCTGGGCGCGGCGCTCGTGGTCCTCGCCGGTGGCACGCAGATCCGGAGCGTCACCACACGCGCGCAGTCGCTGCTCACCGACGCCACGCTCCGCAGCACCACCGTGCAGGAAGTGCGCGCCGGCCATCAGGATCGCCTGCAGCGCGCCCAACGCTTCGCCGCGTTTCTCGAGACGCAGCACGCCGCATTTCCCGGTGCACTGATTTCGCTTGGCTCGAGCGGCGTTCACCGCGGACTCGGAACCAGTGCCAACGCCACCAGCGACTGCGGCAAGCGCTGCGGCGACGGGACCATCCTGCGCGGCAGCACCGAAACGGTGACACACCATGTCGTCAGCGGAGACACCTTCGCACTCGCCGGCATGAACCTGTTGCATGGCCGCACGCTGGGTGACCGCGATCGATGGGACGCGCCGCTCGTGGCCGTCGTGAACGCCACCTTCGCCCGCGCGATGTTCGGACGCAGCGATCCCGTGGGCCAGCGACTGCAGCTCCCACTGCTCGGCAACCGCTGGTTCGAAGTGGTTGGCGTCGTCAGTGACATCCCTGCGCGCGGACTCGGCAGCGCCGTACAGCCCCCGCTCGGCGTGTACGTCAGCGTGCTGCAACACCCCGTCAGCATGATCGAAGTCGCCACGGTGAGACGCACCGTCGCTCCAGACGCGCTGCAGACGATTGGTGCGCGCACGGGTGAGTCCACGTCCATCCGCGAACACCTCGACACGGAAATCACCGCGCTGCGATGGTTTGCACGCGTGCTGCTGGCGATGGGTGTCGTCACGGCGATCATCGCACTGGGTGGCCTGATCGCCATGCTCCAGCTCTGGCTCGAATCACAACAGCGGGAACTCGGCATCCGCCGCGCCGTGGGCGCCTCACGTGCCGCCATCCACCGGCTGGTGCTCAGTCAGGCCGCGCTGGTGGCACTCGGCGGCTCACTCTTCGGCGCATGGCTCGGTCAGATCGCGTGGGACGTCCTCCCGCGCATCGTCCCCGGCGCACCGATGTTCGACCGACAGGTCGTCCTGATCACCGCCGCCGCCCTTTCCACGCTGACGATGCTCGTCGCCTACGTCATCTCGCACCGATTCACGCGCACCCCCGTCACCGCACTCCTCATCGACGCCGGCTGACCACGCATCTGCCCGGGATCGAATAGGCTGAACTTCAACTGCTGAACTGAACTGCGTATCGCAAGCCGCCTGCGGCGGACGCAAAAATGCCAGCACGCAAAAACAGCGCGACTTCGCATCCAGCGTCAGGAGTCGCTCATCGCCGCGCCGCCGCTGAATGAAACGAGGGGAACTGCCCGCGCGAGAGCAATTCCCCCCAAAGAACCGGCAGATGGCTGCACGTCCGCCGCGCTCATCATATCGCCAGACCGCCGTGCGCCGTTTTGCGGTTGTTCGAGTTTTGCGTCCGCCGCAGGCGGCTTGCGATAAGCAGTTCTGTAGTTCAGCCGTTGCAGTTCAGCCGTCGTAACAGCGCAGGCAGTTGATACTAGATCAGCTCGCGGACGAACCGCTCGAGCACACCCGCCGCTTCCCACGAGAACACCAGCGCCACCGACGCACCGGCGACCTGCAGTGCCGGCACCGGCGCCGACATGGCGGCTGCACCCCAGATTGGAATACCTGCGGCGACGAGCAGCAGCGTCGCCACCTGTGGCACGAGTGTGCCGAGTCGTGCGCGCATCTCCGCCGAGCGCGCCGCGGTGAAGCAGACCGACGCCGTCCATGCACTCACGGCGACGAGCGTCGACAATTCGGTGATCGATGCCGGAGCGAGATCACGGACGAGCGCAGCGAACGATGGCAGCATGACGCGAGGCGGATGGAAGTGGCCGATGCCGCTGCGTGCAGCGACGTGGATACTCCCATGAGTGTCGTCCACCGTTTGCGTAACACGAGCACGTCGCCGTTCACACCCTCGACGGCGTGACATGTCACCGCTTGCCGATCACCTGAATCGCGCCGGCCATGTTGCCCGTGCCGAACAGCGTGGTGGCGTCGTTTGGCGACAGGTACCGGATCTCCTGGATCTGCGAGAGCGTGATGTCCTCCAGGGCGCGGGCTCCGCCCATCTTCTGGTTGTCCAGATAGACCTGGATCTCGGTGGCCGATGCCTCCATGCTCGAGGATCCACCCTCCGCCCGCGAGGCGGATCCCGATCGGACGCGCAGCATCGCCGGACGCAGGCGCTGCACGATGCCGTAGGCCGTCTGGATGGTCCCGCCCAGCGACGAAATTTCCTCAGCCGAAATCAGGTTCGCCTTCGGCTTCGGCGGCTTGGGCTTCGCGGCAGCGGCGGTATCCTGCGCCCGCAGAGTCACCGGGGCGAGCGACGCCGCTCCTGCCACCGCGCCGACCAACAGCATCTGCACCAGCGTCCGACGACCCGTCATGATCTCTCCGCCGCGTTGAGGACCCGCCACCCTCCGTTGACGCTGTCAGTCTCGCGTGACACACCGCCCGGCACAACCGCACCCTCCCCCTCACCCGGTTCCGGCCCGCCGCGCAGGGCGCCGATCGTGCGCGAAGCGCGCCAAGGAGTGACACAGGGATCACAGGGGCGCAGAGATATCGTTTCAACAACACACTCATCGCGGCACCGACGCCCTGATTGCGTAGGAACTGACCCCGACACACGCACTTCCCAGAGCCTTTTTGCCTCTCGAACGACTACCAACGCGTCGCCGCGCCCCGATCTCCCGTGCCCCCGTGGCCTCGGTGTCCTCGGTGCGGCCCCTCTCGCCCGCTCAACGCGACCACTCAGGGCCCCCGGTCCCCCCGGTCCCCCCGTGTGAGCCCAGCAGTTTTCAGCATGACCGAGTAGCACCAGTGCACCGCGTTATCGTTGCGCCGAGGATGCCCTGACGCCGACCACAGCCCACGCTCGCATGTCGAAACTGCTCGCCGCCGTATCGCTCATCGCCCTGATCGCCCCCTCGATCACCGCCCAGCGAACCCGCCCCGCCAGCGCCCCCGCCGCGCCGCCAGCGCTCGACTCCACCCTGCTCGGCTCGATGCGCTATCGCTCCATCGGCCCCAGTCGCGCAGGTCGGTCGACGGCCATCGCCGGCGTCGCCAGCCAGCCATATCTCTTCTACTCGGGCAGCACGGGCGGCGGTGTCTGGAAGACGGAAGACGCAGGACAGAACTGGACGCCGATCACCGACAAGTTCTTCGGCGGCGTGATCGGCTCAATCGATGTGGCCGACTCCGATCCCAACGTGATTTACGTCGGCACCGGGTCGCAGGACGTCCGCGGCAACTCGTCGACGGGTCGCGGCATGTGGAAGTCCACCGACGCCGGGCGCACCTGGACGTTCAGTGGCCTGCGGGAGACGGGCGCCATCGGCCGCACCGTCGTCCACCCCACCAACCCCGATCTGGTCTACGCCTCCGCACTCGGCCACCCCTTTGGCAAGAACCGCGAACGCGGCATCTACCGCTCGAAGGATGGCGGCACGATCTGGCAGCAGGTGCTCTTCCTGAACGACTCGACCGGCGCCAGCGACCTCGTCATGCACCCGACCAACCCGCGGATTCTGTACGCCGGCATGTGGCGCGGAGAACGGAAGCCGTGGACGATGATCTCCGGCAGTCGCGACGGCGGCGTCTTCAAGAGCGTCGACGGTGGCGACACGTGGACCAAGCTCGGCGGTGGGTTGCCGACCGGTCTCACCGGCAAGGTTGCCGTGACCGTCTCACCGGCGAACCCCGACCGCGTCTGGGCGCTGGTGGAAGCGGAGCCGCTGGGCGGGCTCTACCGCTCCGATGACGCCGGCTCCACGTGGACCCGGACCAACGCCGAGAACAAGATCCGGCAGCGCGCCTGGTACTACTACCGTCTGGTGGCCGATCCAGTGAGCGAAAACGTCGTGTGGCTGATGAGCGTGCAGCTCCACAAGTCGATCGATGGAGGCCGCACTTTCGAATCAGTATCCGTACCGCATGGCGACACACACGATCTGTGGATCAATCCGATCAATCCGCGCGTAATGGGCCTCAGTGATGACGGCGGCTCGGTCGTCACGCTCACTGGCGGCAAGACGTGGAGCAGCATGAACCTGATGGCGACTGCGGAGCTCTACGACGTCATCGTTGATCACGCCTATCCGTACCGCGTCTACACCGCCCAGCAGGACAACACCTCCATCTCCGTCCCGGCCTGGCAGGAGGCCAACACCCTCCACCCCCTCAACTCGTGGATGAACGCCGGTGGCTGCGAGACCGGCCCCGTCGCGCTGCACCCCGACTTCCCCGACGTCATGTACGGCGGCTGTTACGGCGGCGCCATCAATCGCTACGAACCCAAGCGCGACCTCCGCCGCGATGTCATCGCGTACCCGCAGCAGCAGGTCGGACAGAAGGGCTCGGAGGTGAAGTACCGCTTCCAGTGGGTCGCCCCGATCCTCGTCTCGAAGCACGACCGCAATACGGTCTATCACGCGTCGCAGGTGCTGCACCGCACGCGCGACGGCGGCATGTCGTGGACCGTCATCAGCCCCGACCTCACCACCAACGACAAGGCCACGCAGGGCATGGCCGGCGGTCCGATCAACGGCGACCAGACCGGCGTCGAGATGTTCAACACGATCTTCTCGCTCGCCGAAGATCCGAACACCGCGTCCACGCTCTGGACCGGCAGCGACGACGGACGCGTGCACGTCACGCGTGACGCCGGCGCCACCTGGACCGACGTCACCCCGCGCGACATGCCGAAGTTCGGCACGGTCAACCGCATCGACCTCTCGCGCCACGTACCTGGTCGCGCGTTCATCGCCGTGCACCGCTACCGACTCGACGACCATGCGCCGTACGCCTGGCGCACCGACGATTACGGGAAGACGTGGACGCGCATCGCTGACGGCACCAACGGCATTCCCGCCGACTTCCCCGTGCGTGTGGTGCGCGAGGACCCGCGCCGCGCCGGTCTGCTCTACGCCGGCACCGAGTTCGGGATGTTCGTCTCGCTCGACAACGGCGCCCGCTGGCAGTCGTTCCAGCGCAACCTGCCCGTCGTGCCGATCAGCGACCTGCAGCTCTGGAACGACGACCTGATCGTCGGCACGCAGGGCCGCTCGCTCTGGATCCTCGACGACCTGTCGCCACTGCAGCAGCTCGCCGAGTCGCGCCCGTCGACACCGATCCATCTGCACAAGCCGCGCGACGTGGTGCGCAGTGACCGGAGCCAGAGTGGTGGCGCCGGCGGTGTCGAAGCGAAGCTCGAGGCGCCCCCGGCCGGCGCGACGATGCACCTCGTGCTGCGCGATTCCGTCATCACACCGTACACGCTCGAGATTCGCTCGGCCGCCGGCACCGTCGTCCGCACCTTCAGCACCGACACGGCCGAAAGCCGTCGCCGGCAGCAGGCGGTGTTGCCGGTGAAGGCTGGTGCACACGCGCTGGCGTGGGATCTCACCTGGCCTGGTCCGCTGATGGCCGCCGATCAGTTGCTGTGGGGCTATACCGGCGGAATTCGCGTCGTCCCCGGCGACTACGAGGCGCGCCTGAGCGCTGGCGCGACCACGCAGTCGCATCGCTTCACGGTGCGTCCCGACCCGCGTCTCACCGACGTCACCGCCGCCGATTACGCCGCACAGTTCGAGACCGCGCGCCTGCTCCGCGACACGCTCGAGTCGCTGAATCGTTCGCTCGAAACCATGCGGGGCGTGCGCGCGCAGGCGAAGGCCAGTCTCGAACAGGCTGGCAAGGCCGGCGTCGGCAGCGAACTCGCGCCCCTCGCCGCCTCGCTCGAGTCACGACTCGACTCGCTCGAGCAGATGATGACCGAACCGCGCATCAAGGTGGGGTACGACGTGCTCCGCTTCGGCGGCCGTCTCGACAACCAGCTGGCCGAGACCTACGGCAACGTCACCGGCACCAACGGCTACATCCACGGCGGCCCCGAAGGTCGGCCCACCACCGGCGCCATCCAGCGCAGCGGTGAGCTCGTGATGCAGTGGAATCCCCTCGCCCGACGCCTCGAGGAAGTGCTCAACCGAGACGTCGCCGCGTTCAACGCCAAGGTCTCCGCACTCGGCCTCGCGCCGATCGTGGTGCCGAGGAAAAAGCCGATCGCGTAGCGTTCGCTCGTGAGCATTGTACCCGTGTGAACTGCGAACTCCAGTCGCACGGAGCCGTGGTGCCACGGAGGAGACGGAGGACGGCAAAGGCTGTGGAACAGCGTCTCGCGGACGCCGTTCCGCAGCCTTTTCTCTTTCTGCTCTGCAGCTTCGCGCTTTTTTCTCGAGAGGGGTCGTCGTCACCTCGAGCCACGGCGGTCCTCCCGATGCGCGCGCAGTTCCCCCAGCCGTTGCGGTTCCGCCCCGCGCACGGAGCGCTCTCGCCGCCCCAACCCCTCCCTACCTCCGTGCCTCCGTGCGAGTGCCGTTGCTGTGGCCTTGGCCGTGGCCGGTCACGTCGCCAGCGCTCACTGACGCAGCGTCACTCAGCCCTCCGGACTAATCCCGATTGACACGCTCCCCATTCGCTTGCATGATACGGTGTCAGCAGTTGATACCCATTCTCATCTAACTCATGCGCTGCCTTTCCCGCTGCTCGTCCTGCCTCGTCGCCTGCCTCCTCGCCGCCCCGAGCCTCTCAGCGCAGCTCGCCACGACCATGCCCGACAGCAGTACACCACGGAAACCAGCCCTGCTGGAACGCGTCACGGTCGCTGAATCCGCGCGCCGGAAGCGCGCCTACACCGTCACACGCACCAGCACCGCAACGCGCACCAACACCCTCCTCCGCGACATCCCGCAGTCGGCCACGATCGTCAACCGAGCCCTGATCGCCGACCAGGCGATGCACGGCATGGCCGACGTCGTTCGCTACATGCCCGGCATCACCATGGGTCTCGGCGAGGGTCACCGTGACGCCCCCACCATCCGCGGCAACAGCACCACCGCCGATTTCTTCATCGACGGCATCCGCGACGACGCCCAGTACTACCGCGACACCTACAACGTCGAACGCGTCGAGGCGCTGAAGGGCCCGAACGCCATGGTCTTCGGACGCGGCGGCGGCGGCGGCATCCTCAACCGCGTCACCAAGGACGCCCACTGGATGCCCACGCGCGCCGTTTCGATGATGACTGGCTCCTTCGACCAGCGCCGCACCACACTCGACGTGGGCCAGGGCTTCGGCCCCACCGTCGCAGCGCGCCTCAACGGACTCTACGAAAAGTCGGCAGGCTTTCGCCAAGCGACCGACAACGAACGCTTCGCAGTCAACCCCACCGCCTCACTCATGCTCGGCGGCACCATGCTCCGCCTGAGCTACGAGTTCTACCGCGACACGCGCGTCGTCGACCGCGGCGTGCCCTCCTTTCAGGGCGCACCAGCCGTCACCGATCGACGCACCTTCTTCGGTGACCCGGCACAGAGCACCTCGCATCTCGATGCACACGCCGTCGCCGCCACCGTCGACCGACAACTGTGGAAGGGCACCGCGGCCATCGCCGGTGTGCAGCTACGCAATCGCAGCCGGTTCATGACCTACGACAAGTTCTACCAGAACGTCTTCCCCGGCGCCGTGAACGCAACGGCGACCAGCGTGAACCTCTCCGGCTACAACAACGGCACCGATCGACAGAACCTCTTCAACCAGACCGACCTCACCACCGTCATCACGCACGGTGCCATCCGTCAGACACTGCTCGCCGGCGCAGAGTTTGGACGGCAGGACACCGACAACCGACGCAACACCGCCTACTTCGGCGCAACGGGCAGCACCGCCACGTCGCTCGCCGTGCCATTCGCATCACCGCTGGTGAACACGCCTGTCGAGTTTCGCTTCAGCACCACCGACGCCGACAACAGCACGCTGCTCACCACACAGGCCGCATACCTGCAAAACCAGATCGAACTCGGTTTACACGTGCAGGCCGTGGTCGGTGTCCGCTATGACCGACTCGACATGCAGTTCTCCAATAAGCGAAACGGCCAGCAGCTCTCGCGTGTGGACAATCTGGTGTCACCCCGCGCAGGTATCGTCATTAAACCCGCGCAGCCCGTATCGATTTACGGCAACTACAGCGTGTCGTATCTGCCCAGCAGCGGCGACCAGTTCGCATCACTCACCGCCACCACGCAAACGCTCACGCCCGAGCAGTTCACCAATCGCGAGGTGGGCGTGAAGTGGGACGCCCGCAGCGATCTTGCGCTCTCCGCCGCCGTCTACCGCCTCGATCGCACCAACACCACCGCGCCCGACCCGAACGACCCGACGCTCGTCGTGCAGACCGGCGCACAACGCACGAACGGCTGGGAACTCGGCATCACCGGCGCCCCCACCACCCGGTGGCAGATCGCCGGTGGCTACGCCAACC
>JAYWIJ010000068.1:0-4270 GCA_043788935.1 Gemmatimonadaceae bacterium
CGCTCGAAGACGCCGCTGTTGATCGGTGCCGACATGGAACGCGGTGCCGGGCAGCAGTTCGAGGGCTCGACCGGGCTGCCGCCAGTCGCGGCGATCGCCTCGCTCCGTGATCGCGATGCGGTGCGCCGCGCCGCGCGCCACACGGCACGCGAAGCGCGAACTATGGGTGTGAATTGGAACTATGCCCCGGTCGCGGACCTCGACGTCGAACCGATCAATCCCGTCATCAACACGCGCTCGTTCGGTGCACAACCGAGCGAAGTCGGTGATTTCGTCGGCGAGTTCATCGACGCCTGCCAGAGTGAAGGTGTGCTGGCCTGCGCGAAACACTTCCCGGGCCACGGGCGCGCCACGGAAGATTCGCATCACTCGCTGCCGGTCGTCGGCACACCGCATTCCGTGTTGATGCAGGACGACCTGCTGCCGTTCCGGTCGGCCATCGATGCGGGTGTGGGATCGATCATGACGGCACACGTGGCGTATCCGGCGCTCGATCCGAGTGGAATGCCCGCCACACTCTCGCGCGAGATTCTCACCTGGGTACTGCGCCAACGCTGTGAGTACGAAAATCTGATCGTTGGCGATTCGATCAACATGCAGGCCGTGCTGCAGGGCATCGATGAAGGCGAAGCTGCCGTGCGCGCCATTCTTGCCGGCTGTGATCTCGTGCTCGCTCCCGGTGATCTGCAGCGGACGGTGCAGGCGCTGGAAGAGGCCGTGGCCAGTGGCCGCATCGAGCGTGATCGACTGCGCCTGTCGCTACGCCGCCGACTGAAATGGGCGCAATGGGTCTCGCCGCCGAACGACTATCGCCGTCCGTCTGGCACCGATGTGCTCTGGTGCGCGGGGCTTGCCGATCGCGTGCTGCAGGTGGTGCGTCCGCTCACGCGCGGTATCCGCGCACCGATCGAAATCTGTTCATTCGACAGCGATACACATGGCGACTATCGTACGCCGCGCCTCACGCTGATGAACACGCTGCGCACGCTGAGCATCGATGCCCGCGTGGCCGACCGTGCTGATGGCCCGAGTCGAGGGACGGTTGTGATCACGGCGTTCGGTGAACCGGTGCAGGGCCGCGGTTCACTCGAAGTGGCGCAGCCGGTGCGTGATGGCGCGCTGCAGCACTACGCCGACGCGCGCGCCGCCGGCCGCGACGCCGTGATCGTCTGGTTCGGACATCCACGTCTTGCCGCCGCCTTTGGCGATGAAGCACCGCTGGTCGTTGCGTGGAGTGGCGATACCTGCATGCAATCGGCCGCGGCCCGCTGGCTCGCCAAGCAGCGCGGCTGATCCTGGCGCGCGTCGGGCGCGCCGAAGTGTGAACAGTGAGATCTCCGACAGGACCCAGCCATCGTAGCCGTACCACCGGAGGCGCTCGTCCATGCAGCCGGGATTGTGATTCAGCAGCAGCGCTGACATCACGTCCGTCCGATCAGGGGGCGCCGAAGTTCCCGAACTTCCAGATCGCCCATGCCACGACCACGACGATCGCAAAGATCGTGACGTAGAGATACGCTTTCGCCGGATCGCGTGGTGGAATCGCGCCGCCTGGGCCGCTGCCATCGGCGTTCGACACGCTCTGCACGCCGAGTGCCGGTGTCGGCGGGCGCGTGACGGCCGGCACTGCGCCGCTGCGCATGCGACCACGCATCCGATCCAGTGTTGGCACACCACTATCCGGCAGTGGATACGTCTGATGCCCGATCTCCCGCTTCAGCTCTTCATGTTCCGGCAACCCTTCACCAAGGAACTGTGTCACAACAACAGTGATGTTGTCGTGACCACCATCCGCATTGGCCGCCGCGATCAACTGTTCGCAGGCGTCATCGGGATCGGTGCTGGCGGTCACGATGCGTGCGATGTCGCCGGCGCGCAGATGTGTGGTCAGGCCATCACTGCACATCACCAGCGTGTCGCCGCGCGCCAGCGGCTGCTGTGTGAAATCGGGGCGGACCGTGCTGTCCGGCCCAAGCGCCTGCAGAATGATGTTGCGGCGTTCGCTGACTTCGGCCTGATCGGGCGTCATTTCACCCGCTTCAATCAATTGCTGCATCAGCGACTGATCTTTCGTGATCTGCAGTGCGACGCCATCGCGGACGATGTACGCACGGCTGTCACCGACCTGCGCCAGATACAGCGAATTGCCGAGCAGGCCCGCAATCGTTGCGGTCGTGCCCATGCCGGCGTGTTCCGGGTGCGCACCGGCGTACGCAAAGATGCGATGGTTGGCCGTGTCAGCGGCGTCACGAATCGTTTCCACGAATGTGTCCGTGTCACGACCGACGTTGTTCATCCACTGCGCGCGGAAGGTGTCGAGGACTGCTTCAACCGCCATCTCGCTCGCGATCTCGCCGGCTGCGGCACCGCCCATGCCATCCGCAACGACGAGCACGACACCACGCAGGCCGACATCGATCACACCATCGCGAACCTCTGCATGAGTCTGCCCTGACGCGAGATCGAGGAAAGCGAACGCATCCTCATTGTGTTCTCGCGTAATTCCGACATCCGTCATACCGGCAAGACGCAGTCGCACGCCAGGGCGTGGAACGGGCGTCTCGGACGGCGTGGGGTGGCTCATGACTGGCACTGTCGACGCGTGAAGAGGGTGAAGTCTGCTGACCCGTCGCGCGTTCGCCCCCTCCGGGCGTCACGCGCGCACAGAGAAGCTAGGACGACGCGCATGAGGCGGTCAAATCGGAGGGGCCCCGAGCCGGGCTACCTTTGATCATGCTACGAGTCCCGCTTCGGTCCGGTTTCGCGGCGCGCCCGGTCGGCGCGCTGCTCGCGCTCCTCACCTTTGGCGGCTGTGCCAGCGGCCCGCCGGCCAACTCGGCGCCGGTTCCAGATGTGGCGCCCACCTGGCCCGCCATTCCCCGTGCCGACGGCCCGCTGGCCATTCGCGTCCAGTATCCGTCGCCGAACGCGCTGATCGCGGCCCGCGATTCGACCTTTCTGCTGGGCACCGTGAACCACGGTGGCGCCACACTCAGTATCAACGGAGCGCCCGTCGCGGTCCGGCCGAACGGTGCCTTCCTCGCCTGGGTGGCCATGCCGCCCCGTGCAGCGCCGCAGTTTGAGTTGGTGGCGACGGTGCCGGGAGCGGAGGCCAAGCGCCTCATGCTCCCGATTCGCTTTCCGGCGCTTCGCTCCCCGGTGGCCGGTGCTCGACCATATGTCGACACGGCCAGCATCACGCCGCGCGCCGGTCTCGCGTTTCGCGATGCAGAGCCGATCCGCGTCTCGGCGCGCTTGGCCGCCGGCGCGCGGGCCGACTTTCTGCCGAACGCCTGTCAGGGCTCGCCAGTGGTGTTGGTACCGCTGCCGCTCCTGGCGCCCGATGGTGGCGAGACTGCGGCGCGCGATGTGCCTGCACGCCAGCTGCGTTGCGGTGGAACGCTGACCATGTACGGGCGCGGTGACACGGTCGGTGTCGTCCGGACGCTGCCCGCAGTGGACGATGGCGCTGCGTTGGGGCTCGTGCGGGTTGGTGTCGCGGCGGCCGACACCGACGCAGTGGTGATTGCGCGGCCCGTGCCGGGCGGCACATACAAGTGGTTCATCCTGCCCGGCACCGTACTGCAGGCGACAGGTCGGCAGGGCGATGCCCTTCGTGTGCAGCTGGATGGAGCGCTCGATGTGTGGATCGATGCTGATGCGGCCACATTGCTACCAATAGGGACCGTGGCACCGCGCCGAGTGGTGAGCAACGCGCGCGTGGTGCCGTCGGAGGGCTTCGTGGATCTCGTGCTTCCGATGAGCGCGCGTCCGGCCTATCGCGTGGAAGGAGAAGGGAAGTCGCTGCGCCTCACCTTGCACGGCGTGACGGGCAACACCGACATCATCTGGTTCCAGCGCGCGGACTCGCTGGTGCGTGATGTGCAGTGGACGAATGACGCCAACGATCGCGCGGTGTACACCGTGCAATTGCAGCGCGACGTGTACGGGTGGATGGTGTTCTGGCGCGGCGATGCGCTCGTGTTGCGGATGCGCCGGACGCCGCTGGTTGACGCGGCGAGTCCACTGCGCGGTCTCCGGATCGCCGTCGATCCGGGACACCCGCCCGCGGGTTCCACCGGGCCCACCGGGCTGTACGAAGGCGTCGCAACGCTGGCGATTGGTGAGCGCGTGCAGACGCTCCTGCTGGCGCGCGGCGCGGTGCCGATCATGCTCCGCACCACGGCCGCACCGGTGCCGCTCGCCGATCGCCCGATCATGGCGCGTCGCGCGGACGCCGTGGCATTCGTATCGATACATCTCAATGCCA
>JAYWIJ010000069.1:0-4263 GCA_043788935.1 Gemmatimonadaceae bacterium
TTGTTGAGCAGGAACTCGGCGAGATACGAACCGTCCTGTCCGGTAATCCCGGTGATCAGCGCCTTGCGTGGTGACATGGAAGCGTGTGCGGCGGGAAGAGACAGCCCGCGTGGTCGGGCTGCGGGGGAAAATTACAAAGTAGCCCGGGCGGCGTGGTGCGGCCACCACACCGGACGCGGAATGCCACGATCAGGCGCGGACGATCACACCATCACGCTCGAGCCGGCCGCGGAGCACGGCATCCACCCGCACGCGTACCAGCAGATCCTCGCCATCGCCCTCCTGCTCCAGCACCTCGCCCTGACGGTACAGCGTGGACAGCAGCTTCCCGTCCGACGCCGGTACCCGAACCCGGATGATCGGGCGCACCGCACGCACACCCTCGCGCAGCCGTTCGCGCAACGGCTCCAGCGCACCCACCGCTTTGGCCGACACGAACAGCGAGTCAGGAATCAGATTGCCGACGCGAATGCGCACCGCCTCATCCACGTCGGGCGTGAGCAGATCCATCTTGTTGAACACGTGCACCAGCGGCGTATCGATCGCACCGATCTCGGTCAGCACTTCGTCCACGACGAACCGGTGTTCTTCCCAGCTCGCATGACTCGCGTCGATCACGTGCAGCAGGAGATCCGCCTCGCGCACCTCATCCAGCGTGGCGCGAAAACTCGCCACGAGATGATGGGGCAGCTTGCGGATGAACCCGACCGTGTCGGTGAGCAGGCAGTGATAGCCTTCACCAAGGTCGACGTCGCGCGTCAGCGGATCCAGCGTCGCGAACAGCCGATCCTCAACGTACACCTCGTCCGAGTGACTCAGCGAACGCAGAATCGAACTCTTGCCGGCGTTGGTATATCCGACCAGCGACACACGGAACGTCCCTTCGCGATGCGCACGCAGCGTGGCACGATGCCGCGACACATCCTGCAATCGCTCACGCAGCACGCGAATCCGGTGGCCGATCAGCCGGCGGTCGGTCTCCAGCTGTGTTTCACCGGGACCGCGCATACCGATACCGCCGCGGAACTTCTCGAGATGCGTCCACATCTTCGTGAGCCGTGGCAGCATGTAGTTGAGCTGCGCCAGCTCCACCTGCATGCGTGCTTCGCTGCTGCGCGCACGCGTCGCGAAGATGTCGAGAATCAGCTCGGCGCGATCCATCACGCGCTTGCCGACGATCTGCTCGATATTTTTGCCCTGCGTGGGACTCAGCTCATCGTCGAAGATCACGAGCGTGGCGTCCAGCTCATTCACGCGCTCACGCAACTCATCCAGCTTGCCGCTGCCAAGATACGTGCCGGAGTGCGGCTTCTCGATCTGCTGCGTGAACGTGCCGATGATCTCCGCACCGGCGGTGTCGGCGAGTCGCGCCAGCTCGGCGAGATGCTCGTCCACCTGGTGGCGTGCCGCCGTGCGCTTGCGCGGGGCCCCCACCAGCAACGCCCGCTCCGTCGGGGGCGTCAGGGTGATCGAATCACGTGCGATGGTACACCTCGGCTACTGTCGGAACGTGCGCGACGCGTCGAACCGACCCGCCTCGCTGAACTGTCGGGAGAAGGTCCCGACGAATGACTTCAAGATAACGTCGCCCATCAGCCGATATGGAATCTCCCCGCCACGCAACAGCTGCGGTCCCAGCCGTTGCAGCGCCCGGAAGCCAAGCCGCACCGGGAGCCGCACGATGGCCGAGTCGTTCTTCGCCACCGAGAAGGCACTGTCGATCGCTCCGGACCCGAGCTCGAGGCTGTCCACCAGCAGGCGGTAGCGCAACTGCGATGCACCGAGCGAATAGCCATTCGGATTGTAGATGTTGAGCAGCACTTCGAGGTCGGCACCGTCCACGCCGATGGAGCGAATGCCCACGCCGCGAAACGCCACGTCAGGCTGGGTGAACACCGCGCGCGCCGCCGTGGCACACCCACTCAACACCGCACCTACCATCACCGCCGAAACCAGCAACCACCGTCTTCCTGTCGATCCGTGCATGCATGCTCCCTGTCGTGATGGCCTGCCAACTCGATCGTCGACGCGCTGCGCCCGACGATCAGCCCGTCCGCTCATTCGCCGCCCGTCGGTGCTGCTCCGGATGATTCCTCGCCACGCTGTTCGGCGATCCGTGCCGCCCACCATTCGAGTCGCTTGGCGATCTCTTTCTCGTACCCCAAAGTGCCGGGTTCGTAGAAGACCGCGTCTGCCAGCGCATCAGGCAGGTGCGAATGCGCGGGCACGCCGCCGTGTTGCGAATGCGCATACTGATACGTGGCGCCATAGCCAAGTGACTTGTGCAGCTTCGTCGGCGCATTCCGCAGGTGCAGCGGCACCGGCGCATTCGGCGTGTCACGTGCGCAGGCCAGCGCCGCATCGAGCGCGGCCTTGACGCGATTGGATTTTGGCGCCGTGGCGAGATAGATCGTCATCTCCGCCAGCGGGATCAGCCCTTCCGGCGCGCCCAGCATGTGAAAGGCGTCGCGCGCCGCGACCGCCATCTGCAGCGCGCGCGGATCAGCGACACCGATGTCTTCTGCCGCCATCGCCATCGCGCGGCGGAACAGCGTCATCGGATCCTCGCCAGCGTTGATCATGCGCGCCATCCAGTACAACGCGCCCTGCACGTCGCTGCCCCGCAGCGACTTGTGGTATGCCGACAGCAGGTCGAAGTGCTGCTCACCCGACTTGTCGTGACGCGGGAGCCGCTGCTGCAGTGCGCGCTCCAACAATTCCACGGTGAGCACCGCGCCATCATCGAGCGCCGACACTGCCGCTTCCAGTGTGCCCAATGCGCGACGCGCATCACCGTCAGCCCAGTGCGCCAGCGCCGGTAACGCATCGTCGTCCGCCGTGATGTCGCGCGCACCGAGGCCGCGCTCACGGTCACGCAGTGCGCGCTCCAGCAGGCCGCGCAGATCCTCCTCGCCCAGTGGCTGCAGCACCACCACGCGCGCGCGGCTCAGCAATGCCGCATTGATCTCGAAGCTCGGCGCTTCGGTGGTTGCGCCGATCAGGGTGACGGTGCCGTCCTCGACGATCGGCAGCAATGCGTCCTGCTGCGCCGCGTTCATGCGATGAATCTCATCCACGAACAGCAACGTGCGCGCGCCACTCGCCAGCAGCCGCTGACGGGCCTGTTCGGCAATCACCCGCAAACGCGGCACGCCGTCGCTGACGGCGCTGAACGGCTCGAATGCCCACCCGACACGCTGCGCCACGAGCCGCGCCAGCGTCGTCTTGCCGGTGCCTGGTGGCCCCCACAGAATCATCGAGCCGAGCACACCGCGCTCGATCGCGTCGTACACCGGCGTACCGGGCGCGAAGAGCTGCCGCTGCCCGACGTATTCGTCGAGCGTGCGCGGTCGCAGCCGGTGCGCCAGCGGCGCCGTACTGACGGCGTTGGCAAACAGTCCGGGCGCCGCATCCATCGCAACGCCGCTGCTCGTCCGGCGGGCCATCACTGCGGCCGGAGCGCGAGTGTGTCAGCAAGCGTACGCACGTTCGCCGACAACACGTTTGCCGGTGCAAATGCGCCGCGATCAGGCCGCCACAGGCGGCCTCGCACACGTGGACGCTCACGCAGGCCAGCGCGATCCATCAGGTACGGCCAGCGATCCGTACGTGACCACGTCACCACTTCGAGATGCGCCGACAGCGACAGCTGATCGCCGCCCGCCTCCAGTGTGAACTCCACGCCACCCGCGCCAATGAGCGGCACGCGCAGCGTGTACATGGCGTCGAGCAATGCCGACTGGGTCACGCTGTCGGCGCGCCACGTGAGCTGCTGCCGCCAGTCGTCCACCACCAAGGTGAAGATGTTCGGAAACTCAGGCACCAGTTCCAGAAACAGCTCGACCATCGCTTCCGCATTGCCGATCGCACGCGTGCCGACGAGACCATCGCGCCGCAGCACCTGGTACGTATCCGACGCATCGCGAAAGCGACGCCACACCGACACTTCAGGCACCGGTCCACGAAAGAACGCCACTCAGCTCTCCTCAGCGAACCGCCGCGCCAGGCGCAGCAGGTCATCATGCGTGTTCAGCCCGGGATTCTGCAGCACCTCTTCGAGCAGCACGTGCAAGATCCGTCCCAGCTGCGGCCCCGGCTTGAACCCCGCTGCCCGGAGGTCGTCGCCCGTGACTGCAAGATCTACCAGCGCGATCGGATCACGGAACGCAATCCGCAGCAGCCGCCGGCTGAGGCTGGCCACTTGCGATCTCCCCGGTGCCGTCTGCCCCGCATCACGCCGCGCCGCCCACACGGCGGCGAACA
>JAYWIJ010000070.1:0-16026 GCA_043788935.1 Gemmatimonadaceae bacterium
GTTGACCTGCCGTGAGCGCGTCCGGCACACTTGACACGACGTCCAGTATATTGGATACTGACGACATGACGATCGATGTTGAACCTTCGCTCGACCAGCGCATCGCCGCACGCGTCCGGATGCTCCGAGCCGATGCAGGACTCTCGCTCGAAGCAGTGTCGGGTCGATGCGGCGTCAGTCGATCGATGATTTCGCTGATCGAGCGCGGGGAAACCAGCCCGACGGCCGTCGTTCTGGAAAAACTGGCTGCGGGCCTCGGTGTCACCCTCGCCGCACTCTTCGTCCCGCTGCCGAAGTCGGACGGCGTTCTTACGGCAAGCCCGGTCGCGCGCCGCGCGGAGCAGGCCGAGTGGCAGGACCCCGACAGTGGCTACCGCCGTCGTAACGTGTCGCCGCCCGACGTGGCGCAGCCGGTCCAGATCGTGGAGGTGTCGTTCCCGGCGGGGGCACGCGTCGCGTTCGACATCGGTATGCGCGACATCCGTGTGACACAGCAGGTGTGGCTGCTGGATGGCGCAATGCACGTCAGCGTCGGTGGCACGCGCCACGTGCTCGCGAGCGGCGACTGTCTCTTCATGGCACTCGATCAGCCCATCGTGTTCCACAACCCCACCACCAAGCCTGCCCGCTACGCCGTAGTGCTGCATACCGAGTCCGCGCTGCGCCGCTGATCGGCGTGGGTGCGCGTCAACTTTCCGCTCGACCGTGAGTTTCCCATGACCGATGCTGCCGTTCGACCGGTGCTCCGTGATGCACGTACGCAGGACGCCGCCGCACTCGTCGCGATCTACAACCACTACGTGCAGCACACCATCGTCACCTTCGAGGAGGCGATCGTGAGTGCCGACGAGTTCGCGCGGCGCATGGCATCGGTGGCGAGTGCACGCTTGCCGTATCTCGTGGCGGAGTGCGACGGTGTGATCGTCGGATACGCGTACGCCAGTCGGTGGAAAGAGCGGTCAGGGTATCGATTCTCCGTCGAGTCGACCGTCTATCTCGCACCCGATCATGGTGGGCGGGGCTTTGGCACGGCATTGTACGAGGCCCTCTTCACGCGGCTCGCCCAGTGGGGTGCCCACGCCGTGATGGGAGGCATCTCGCTCCCGAACGCTGCCAGCGTGGCGCTGCACGAGAAGGTCGGGATGCAGCAGGTCGCACATTTCAGCGCCGTTGGATACAAATTTGGCGAGTGGATCGACGTCGGCTATTGGCAACGGGTGCTGACGGCGTAAGTGGAGACCCGGCGCTCGGTTCTCTCCGCCGCTTTCCATTCGACACGCCGACGACACGCCGACGACGCGACGGCGGAATGACGACGGGGCGGCGGTTGCACTTCGTGTCGCAGCCGCCGCGTGAAGCCTTCGTCAGGTACGCTGCGGCAGTGCGATCAGTTGGCCATCATCACGAGACCCTGCTCGATCGTGACCACCCGGACGCCGCTCAGTCGCACGAAGTCCACCAGCTCCTGGAACCGCGCCGGTGTCATCGACAGGTCGTCGCCGTTCAGCTTCACTTCGTGCAGGCAGAGGATGTACCAGCTGCGGTTGGCTTTCGCCGCAAGGATCTGCGCCTTGAGCGTCTCGAAGGAAATGGCCGTATCGACGCAGACCGCGCGCAGGTCGAGCTTGTCGCTCACTGGTGAGTTCTGCGTGTCGTAGTTCACGCCGCGCGCAGTGGTGAAGCCCGCCTGACGGAGCAGAGCACGCACGCTGGCGTTGCTGCGGCCGTAGGGGGAGGCGAACGCCGTCAGCGGCTGACCTGTGAGCGCGCGCAGATAGTTGCGCGAGTCGGTGAGTTCAGCCGTGACCGCCGCGGGCGTCAAACTCGTCAGATCGGGATGTGACACGGTGTGCCCACCGATTTCGTGTCCCTTCCTCACGATATCGAGCACCATGGCCGGCGTCATGAAGAGGTCCCAGCCCTGCTGGATCGGCGCCGACGGCATGTAGAACGTGGCCTTGAATCCAGCGGCGTCGAGAATCGGCAGCGCGTTCACGTATTGCGATTCCCACGCGTCGTCGAGCGTGAACGACACCATGCCCTCGGCGAAGGGCGGCGGTGGCGGTGCCGTGACGGCGACTACGGTGCTCAGCAGCGTGCTGCCGCCGGTGCCGACGCAGGTGAGTGTGTGGCTGAAGCTGCCGATCGTTGACGGCGTGACGATCTCGTTGCCGGCCGTCGCCTTCACGCCGCTCCACGCACCGGAGGCGGTGCAGGCCGTGGTGTTGGTGCTCGTCCAGGTGATGGTGGACGACTGCCCCGTGGTGATCGCTGCGGGACTCGCGCGAATCGCGATCGTGGGCGCCGGATCGGGGCCCGGCGTGACAGTGGCGAGCGTGTCGGGCGTGGTGCCGGTGCCTCCGGGCGGCGTGTTGCGGCCTGTCACCAGCCATGCGTCATCGACGGTCAGCGTACCGGCGGAGTTGATCCAGTGATAGACCGACATCCGCGTGCGAAGCGGCGGCGGCGTGAACGTGGTGGTGTACTGGGTCCACACACCGTTGGTGGCTGGCAGGAAGTCCAGCAGATCGTAGGTGGTCGAGCCGCCGGCGGTCGTGTATTCCACACTGACGCCCGTGGCGGTGGTGGACTTGTACCAGATGCTGACGGTGTAGACGGTGCCGGCGGTGATCGCGACGGATTCATGCTGCCAGCGCTGGTCGCCGCCCGTGCGCGCTGCCAGGGTCACCGCAGCAGCGCTCCCCGTCCGGCCCGCGACCGGATAGGAGAACGTCGGCGCCGGCGACCCGCTGGACTTCCGGCTCCAGCCGAGCGGGGCCGATGCCGTCGCGGCGGTGTCGAGGCTGGGGTTCCGCAGCAGGTTGACCGGCGCCGACGGATCCGACGGCTTCACGCCGGTGGGCGCGGTGTCGGCCTTGCCGCCGCAGGCCATCGCGAGGAACAGCGCCGTCGTGAAGGTCAGCCAGCGGCGAGTGCTGGAGGCAATGCGGGTCATGCGAGACGGTGCGACGAGTATCCGGTGCGCCCAGTCATCGGGCGCGCAGATGAAAATGGCGCAACCTCCGTGCCGAACCCGTCGGGTGGGAGCCGCTACCTAAGTGCTGTCGCGGCAGGCGCTTGCCGTTTGCGCGCCATTCCGCCCCGCGCCCCGGGTGTGGCACCCCAGCCGCACCGTGCGCACTGCGTGCGGCACCGTGTGCGGCACCGTGTGCGGCACCGTGTGCGGGACGCGGGACGCGCGCCTAGAACATGACCGGCATCGGCACACCCAGCCTGGCCGCTTTCGCTGTGAAGGCACTCAGGTCGCTCGCCACGAGCGCGCCGAACTTCTGCTTCAAGCCGTCGAGCTGAGTCCGGAGCAGGCCATACACCTCGCCGTGCTGGTCCGTGGGGCGGAAGTCGGCGCTGGAGGCGGCCACGTCACTGCCCACGGACGCCAGCTTTTCATACAGCTGATTGGGCGAGCGGAAGGCGTCTTCGCGCGCGCCGGTCAACGTGATGTCGTAGAGTTGCCCCTCGATCTCGATCACCTTCTTCTCGACGGCGTCGATCTCTTTCATGAACGCCTCGGCTTCGGCGATCTGCGGATCGCGGCCGGGGGATGCGCCCCATTCGCGGGCATCGCGGACCTTCTCGCGCAGCATGCTGCGGAGCTGCTCGAAGGTGCGCCGGTTCCACTCCGACTCGTCGATGAGCGCGACCGTCTCGTTCATCGCCTCACGGATACGCAATGCCAGCGCGAGCTGTGCCGAGATGTCGGCGTCGGTGCCGGTGCTGTTCGGATCGCGGCGCACTTCCACGTTCTGGCGGAGCGTATCGCCCTTCCAGAGCAGCGCGACCGTGTACGTGCCGGGTGCCACCAGCGGCCCCACCTGTCCGCCCACCAGGTCCAGATCCCACGGCACGAGTGGACGTGAGTCGAGCACTCGCAGCGAAGTGTTGCCGGGCGGTGCGGTGCGCAGCTTCGCCTTGCGCGGGCCGTCATGACGGAGGTCCCAGAGCGCGCGATTGAGGCCGCGCTTCGGCGGTGCCGTGCGGAACTTCCGGATCATCGTGCCGGCGGCATCGAAGACGCGGAAGTTCAGCGAGTCGCGCGCCGTGGAATCGGTGGCGGTGGCGTTGACGGTGTAGTTGGTCGTCGCGGCGAGCGGTGGATCCTCGCCGTTGACCAGCGAGCCGGGCGATCCTGTCGGCGTGCTGATCTTCCGGAAGCGATACGTGGCACGCATCGGAAGCAGGGCCACGGGCTTCGCGGCCAGCGAGTCTGCCATCGTCCGCAAGTACGTGATGTCGTCGGCGATGTAGAAGCCGCGACCGTACGTCGACACGACGAGATCGTGGAAGTGCCCCTGAATCTCGATCCAGCTCACCGGTGCGTGCGGCAGTGCTCCGTTGATCTCGATCCACGACGCGCCGTCGTTCAGCGATACGTAGAGCGCGTTCTCGGTGCCGGCGTAGAGCATGCCTTTGCGCACCGGATCCTGTCGCACGACGTGCACGTAGCTGAACACACTCTTCGGGATGTCGCCGCTGATGCGCGTCCACGTGCGACCGAAGTCGGTGGTGCGATAGATGTACGGGTCGCGATCGTTGATCAGGTGCGCGTCGACCGACATGTAGGCGGTGCCCGCGTCGTACTTGCTTGGCTCGATGTTGGAGATCGTGCTCCACTTCGGCAGGCCGGGCACGTTGGCCGAGACGTTCGTCCAGGTGGTACCGCCATCGCGCGTGACATGCACCAACCCATCCATCGTCCCTGCCCAGATCAGCCCCTTCTGCAGCGGTGACTCGGCGATGCTGAACAGCACCGTGACGTTCTCCACGAAGAGATTGTCGATCACGAGCCCGCCCGACGACTCCTGCTTCGACTTGTCGTTCGTGGAGAGGTCGGGGGAGATGATCGTCCACGTCTGGCCACCGTTGGTGGTGCGGTGCACCACCTGCGATCCGACGTACACGGTGTTGTGATCGTGCGGGGAGATCGTGATCGGAAATGTCCACTGGAAGCGGTACTTCAGGTCCTTCGGCGCCACGCCGTAGCCCGCCTCGGGCCACGGTTCCACTGCACGGGACATGCGGGTCTGCAGGTCGAAGGTCTCGAGGCCTGCGTCGTAGCAGCCGCTCCAGACGGTCCGGTTGTCCACGGTGTCTGGTATCGACCAGCCACTCTCGCAGCCACCCACCGGGCTCCAGACGCCGATGTTGCGTGAGCCGCGCGAGTTGCTGGGCCCGACGTACGAGTAGCCGTCCTGCCGGTTGCCGTAGAGGTTGTACGGGATCTTGTTGTCCACCGCGACGTGGTACATCTGCGCGTTGGGCAGCGCGATGCGCTGGAACGACTTGCCGCCGTCGATGGTGATGCCCACGCCCCCGTCATCGCCCACCATGAAGCGATTCGGATCGCGCGCGTCCCACCAGATGTCGTGCAGGTCGCCGCCGGCGCGTGGCGGGTTCGGCATCTTGGTGAGGCCACCATCGCTGGTGCCGACGAACCGCACACCGACGACGAAGAGCTTATCTGCATTGTCGGGCGCGATGCCGAAGCGGGTGTAGTACTGCGGACGCTCCAGCAGATCGTGATCGCGGTTCACCGCGCGCCAGTTCCGTCCACCATCGTCGGAGCGATACAGCGCCGGTTCCTTCATCTCGATCAATGCGTACAGGCGACGCGCATCACTGCGTGCCACGCCGACCGCGATCTTGCCCATCGTGCCTGCTTTCGGCAGACCCTTGCCCCAGCCCTGCCCATCGGCGCCGCCGTCGAGGCGCAGCCACGTGTCGCCGCCGTCGCGCGACATCCAGATGCCGCTGCCCATGCCACCCGAGTGCTTGTTCCATGGCACGATGTACTGCTGCCAGCTCGCGGCGAAGAGCACGCGCGGATTGCTGGGATCCATCGCCACGTCGATGATGCCGGTGCTGTCGTTCACGAACAGCACCTGCTTCCACGTGACGCCGCCATCGGTGGTGCGCCAGAGTCCACGATCCTGCTGCGGACCGTAGCCGTGTCCCTGTGCGGCGGCATACACGACGTTCGGGTCGGTCGGATGGATCAGCACGCGTCCGATGCGCCCCGTGTTCTCGAGCCCCATGCGCTTCCAGTGCTCGCCCGCATCGGTGGAGCGATAGATGCCGTCGCCGATGGAGACGTTGCTGCGCAGGAACGTCTCGCCGGTGCCGAACCAGACCACGTTCGGGTCGGACGGTGCCACGGCCACCGCGCTCACCGACGACACGCGCAGCGAGTCGGTGACCGGCGCCCAGCGCACGCCGCCGTTGGTGCTCTTGAAGAGGCCACCCGAGGCGGCGCCGGCGTAGTACGTCCGATACTCACCCGGCACGCCAGCCACGGCGATCACCCGGTTGCCGTCGGGGCCGACGAATCGCCAGCTCGGCACCTTGATGAAGGCGGTGTCGAGCCCCGCCGATACCGCGGGGGCGGTGGTGGGGCCTGCGGGCCGACGCTGGCCGATGAGCAGGGCCGGGGCGGTCAGCAGCAGGAAAGCGAGGCGGTGGCGCATGTGGCGACGCGGGTGAGGGACGAGCCGAGGAGGTCGGTCGAATCTCGGTACGCGCGCCGTCAGGCGGGAGTTGAGCCCGTCACGTCCGCGCCCGGGTGCCGGTGCGCCTCGCTGCGGTCGCGTCGCGGGACAGCGCCGGTGGCCAGCCCTGGCGTCCGCGTTACCGGAGGGGCAGGGGCGTGCCGGCTTCGAGCGCGGCCTCTTCACGCGCGAGACGCACATTGATGGCCGGGTCACCCTCCGGCTCGGGCTCGACCTCCATCACGAGCGCCGGTTTCGACAGCCGTCGCCAGCGGACCTCGTCGCGACGCGCGAACGGCACCCGTATTCGGCCGTAGACCACACGGTACGACACGATCTCCTCCCGCCCGATCAGGCGTCCGGCCTCGTCACGCGCAAGCCAGAGCGTGCGCAGATACCCACGGTCCTCGTCGAATCCGTCATCCGGCCGCTCGCGGAGCAGGTATTCGGGCCAGTCGCTCGAGAGCCACCCCTTGTAGCAGGTGAACCGTTCACCCACGCTGAGGCGGACAGTGTCGCGCAGTTCGTTTCGTGCCAATTCGACGTGGATGGAATCGCCAGCCACGTTCGTGATCTTCGCGGACGTCCAATCGATCGCCTGCTGTTCCCGCGTCATGAACTTGGCGAAAAGGTTCGCGTAGATCACGCCTTCGTTGAGGTCATACTCGCCCGCGAGGTCAGGGCAGAGCCGCGGCGCCGTCGAATCGCCCTCCGTCCCCACCTCTTGCACCGGCGCACGCAACGGCGTCCAGCCACGCGGATAGTCATCGGCATCACGGCAGGCAGCAATCGCCGCCACCAGCACGAGCGGTTCCGCGAGGCGTCTGATGGCGTACCGCCAGCACGTTGCAGGCTCCGGGATCGTGCGCAGCTCGGCCTCGATGACAAGGGGACGGCGGATCGGGCGAACGCTCGGTCGGATCGCCCCGCCCAGCGACGATTGTGCGTTCTGCACATCACGTCGGTCCCACCGACTGGACTGACAGCCAGTTTTGCACGACTGCCAGACGCCGATCATACCGTTCGGCGTCTCGGCCATCAGAAGATCGGTCCGCGCGACCGCACCAACACGTTCGGCACCCCACGCTGCCTGAGCAGCTCGTTGAATGCCGTCAGATCCTGCGACAGGATCGTATCGAGCGCTGCAAGCTGCGCCTTCAACTCGCTGTTGAGGATCGTCTGCACTTCGCCATGCTGATCGGTCGGCTTGTGGTCGCTGGCGTTCATGCCGTTGGCGAGGTAGCCGAGTTTCGCGATGAGTCGCGAGCCGAAGCGCACGCCGTCCTGTCCCTGACCCGTCTGGCGCAGGTCCACGAGATTCATCTCGAGGTTTATCAGCTGCTGCGCCAGCGTGCGTGCCGCACGACGCACCGTCGAGTCATCGACCGAGCGGATGATGCCCGCCAGCTGCACCCGTGCCGACTCCACGCGTTGCACCGCATCGGCGGCGGTGTTCAGGTCGCGGCTGATTGCCATCAGCGCGCGATTCTGCTCGACTAGCTCCGCTTCGGTACCGCCGGAGTTCGGATCCTTCTTCACCAGCAGCGTCTGCGACTGCTCGATGCTGCCGGCCTTGATGCGCACCGTGTAGCGGCCCGGCGCTGCGAGAATGCTCAGCCGGTTCGTCCCCGGCGCCACGCGTCCTGCGGGGCCGGGCACGATGTGGTCGGCGTACAAGGGGCTCGTCAGCAACCGGACCTCGGCCGTCGGTTCGTGCCGGAGATCCCAGTACATGCGATTGATCCCGGCGGTGTTGCTGCCGGTCATCGTGCGGATCACGGTGCCCTTGTCATCGAGCACCGCCAGCGTCACGCCGTTTGTCGCCGGTGCCTTGAGCCAGTAGTTGATCGACGCACCGTACTTCGGGTTCTCCCCTGTGGTCGGATCATCGTAGGTGGTGGATGGCGCCGTGATCGGCCGGAAGCGATACGCGTCGCGAATGGGCAGCAGCGACGCATCGGACGCGAGCACCGCCGGTGTCACGTTCCTGAGCGGCGTGATGTCGTCCATGATCCAGAAGCCGCGACCGTACGTCGAGATGACCAGATCACTGAAGTGCTCCTGTACCGTGATACCGGACACCGGTGCGCGCGGCAGGTCGTTCTGCAACGACTGCCAGCTGTCGCCCGCGTCGAACGAGACGTGGATCGCGTTTTCCGCACCCGCATACAGCAGCCCGCGACGCACGGGATCTTCGTGGATCATCCGTACGTAACTCAGGTTGCTCTTCGGAATCCCGTTCACGATCAGCTTCCAAGTGCGGCCAAAATCGGTGGTCCGATAGATGAACGGATCACGATTGTTCATCTGGTGGAAGTCCACCGTCAGATATGCCGTCGCCGCGTCGTAACGCGAGGCGGCGATGCTGCGCACGGAGCCCCACGCCGGCAGCCCGACGAGGTTCTTCGTCAGGTTGGTCCACGTCGCGCCGTTGTCGCGCGTGAGCTGTACCTGCCCATCGTTCGTCCCCACCCAGATGGTACCCTTCGCGAGCGGCGACTCGGCGATGCCATACACCACACCGGCGTATTCCACACCGATGTTGTCGGGCGTGAGGCCGCCCGAACTGCCCATGCGACTGCGATCGTTCAGCGTGAGATCGGGACTGATCACCTGCCAGCTCTGCCCCCCGTCGGTGGTGCGATGCACATGCTGGCTGCCAGTGTAGAGCGTGTTGTGATCGTGCGGAGAAATCAGCAGCGGTGCGTCCCACACGAAGCGGTATTTCACACCGTCGGCCGGACCGTTGGACTGCTGCGGCCACACCTCGACGTTGCGGAACTGTCGGCGATCCTCCTCGAAGCGCACGACGATGCCGCCCACCATGCCCGAACCCGACGCGGTGGACCAGATCACCTTGCTGTTGGTCGGATCAGGGGTGGCCCAGCCGCTCTCGCCACCGCCCACCGAGTGCCACATGCCCCGCGGAATCCCGGCGTCGCCGCCGAAGCCCTGCACGCGGCTGTTGCTCGGGCCGCGATACGACGGTTCGTCCTGCTTGTTGCCCAGCACGTTGTACGGAATCTCGTTGTCCACCGTCACGTGATAGATCTGCGCGTTGGACAACCGCTGCTTGAACCACGTCCTGCCACGGTTCTGCGAGATGCTGAGCCCCTGGTCGTGCGCGACGATCATGCGTGAGGCGTTGGTCGGGTCGATCCACATGTCGTGATGATCGCCGCCTGGTGCTTCGTTTCGCTGCAGCACATTGATCGTGGCGCCACCGTCGATCGTCTTCGCAAACGATGCCGTGAGGAAGTACGCCTCGTCGGGATCGTCCGCCGCCACCACCATGCGCGAGTAGTAGTGCGCGCGGCCCATCGCATTGCGATCGCGGCTGATCAGCGTCCAGTTGTCGCCATTGTCATCGGAACGCCAGAGCTGCCCGCTCTCCGTCTCCTTGCCGTCCCACGGCACACCATCACCGGTCTCCATCATGACGAAGACACGATCGGGATTGGACGGCGACAGCCCCAGCGCCACCTTGCCGATCGGCTTCGTCGGCAGGCCGCGTCCCACCTGGCGCGCCCATGTCACGCCACCGTCACGCGAGATGAACAACCCGCTCCCCGGCCCGCCGCTGGTGCGTCCCCACGTGCGGATCTCGATCTGCCACATGCCGGCGAAGAGCACACGCGGATTGCGCGCATCCATTGCCAGATCCGAGCAGCCGGTGTGCTCGTCCACGAAGAGCACGCGCGTCCACGTCGTGCCGCCGTCGGTGGTGCGATACACACCGCGCTCCTGCTGCGGTCCGTAGGCGGTGCCGAGTGCGCAGGCCATCACCACGTCGGGGTTCGTCGGATGGACGACGACACGCGCGATGCGGCCCGTCTTCTCGAGCCCCATCAGGGTCCACGTGCGGCCCGCATCGACGGACTTGTAGATCCCCTGACCGATCGAGATGTGACTGCGGATGTGCGCCTCACCGGTGCCCGCCCACACGACGTTCGGATCGGAGCGCGCGATGGCCAGTGAGCCGATCGACTGCACCGGCTGCGCATCGAAGATCGACTGCCAATGCACGCCGCCGTCGGTGGTCTTCCAGATGCCACCCGAGGCGGCGCCGACGTAGTAGGTCAGCGGATCGCCGGGAATGCCCGCGGCCGAGGTGAAGCGATTGCCTTCAGGGCCGATCGTGCGCCAGTGCAACTGGCCGAAAATCGACGACGGAATGGTGGTGGCGTTCGGAACGGTCTGTGCGGCGGCACGACGTGCGGCGATGACGCCGAGCACCAGCAGCAGGACGCGGAGCAGGCGAGGCATGCGTTCCTCGGGTGGGTGGCCTGTGCACGCGTGTGTCAGCCGTGGGAAGGCCGCGGGCGTGTGACGGGCAGGTGGGGAGTTCGGTACATGCTACGTCCTGCCACCGGCCGCGTCAAAACGGCGACATCCCGTGCAATGCCGCTGGTGCTCGCTGGCATCTTCGGTGTCGTTGCGGCCGCTGAGGAACTGAGTGAGGCCGATTGAGCGTACCGACCCGTGGCCACAGTGCGGACCGTCGGTGAACTTTCGGCTCAAAGTCCACGCGCATTGCGGCGCTGATCCTGAATGCGGTGCACGATGGCGAGCACTACGGCAATCTCGTCACGTGCATGCGGATGAAAGGACTCGTGCCGCCGTCCAGTCGCCGCTGACGCGCATCCGCTCGCCGTCGCTGACCCTGCGAACCATAGCAACGTTCGCCGTCAGTAGATGCTGCCCGTCGTCGACGAGAGCGCGCCGGCCGATGCACTGATCGTATACGGCACCGCGTCCGACGTCGTCCATGTCGTGACGTTGAACGACTTGCCCACGGGCACGCGGTACGCAGTCACGGGCGCGAAGGTCAGCGCCGTGTTCGGCTGGCAGATTCGCGAACCGCTGGCGACCGTGCTGAAGAAGTAGACGCCGACACCCGCCCCGAACACCGTCGAAGCGCCGCTGGTCGTCACACCGAGCGCTGATCCTTCGTCCACCGCGATGCCCCGCGGCGCGGTGGCCCATCCGTCCTGCTGCATGCGTGCCAGAAAAGCGATGGTGCGGCCCAACCGGTCTCGCGTGACGAAGTGCGAGTCGGTGATCACGTTGCGCAGCAGCGGCAGCGTGAACAGTGATCGTGCGAACGTTGCGCTGGCGTCGTACGGGTTGGCCAGCAGCGCCGCCGAGGTGGACGAGACGTTCAGCGCGGAGTAGGCATACTCACCCATGACGGCGAGGCCGGCGCTGGTGCCACCGATCGGATAACCGGCCGCAATGCGCGCATTCACGGCCGTCTGCAGCGTTGTGCCCTGCCAGAGATTCACGTAGGTGGACTGATCACCGCCCGCCAGAAACACCACCTCTGCCTTGGCGATCGCATCACGGACGTACGCACTGTTCGCCCCCGCGACACTCGTGATCACGATCGACGTGACGGAGTTCGCCCCGAACCCGATGAGGTAGCGATTGTAGCCGTTCGTGCCGCTGGTACGCAGCACGACCACGTCGCCGTACAGGTTCGCTGCACGTGTGCCTCCCTGCGTGAGCAGCCACTTCATGCCGGCGTCGCTGTCGGTGCCGCCGCCGGCCAGCAGCGCACCGCCCAGTGGTGTAGTGACCACGTTGGTGGTGCTGCCCGAGACGTACGCCACGTACCCGGGATCGACCTTGGCACCCTTGATGTCAGGCGCGGGCTGCGGGTTCGGTGCCGTCGGCGCCGTGGAGCAGGCGGCGAACGAGAGCGTGACGAGGAGGGTGGTGGCGATGCGTCCGCGCATGATGAGCCGTCCCGATTAATGACTGAGAACCTGCGGCGTGATCGACGCCGACTGCGACTCAACTTTCCGGGCTGCGCGGCGTGGCGCAATGCGGCGCTCGAGTGGTTAGTGTTTGCTCACCGCCACGCCGCACCCTCTCATCCCAATCACGGAGCACCCATGCAGATCACCGACATTCTCGCCCAGATGGGCGGCCTGCAGTCGATGGCGAAGGAGCTGGGCATCAGCGAATCACAGGCCGCGAGCGGCGCCGCGGCGCTGGCACCGGCCATTCTTGGCGGCCTCAAGAAGCAGGCGCAGAGCGGCGGGATGGAAGGACTGGGCGGCCTCCTCGGGCAGCTTGGCGGCGGTGGCCTGCTCGACTCGGTGCTCTCGCCAGAACCCACCGATGTCGGGAAGGGCAACGACCTGCTCGGCCAGATCTTCGGCTCGAAGGACGTGAGCCGCACCGTGGCACAGAGCGCATCGGCCACGTCGGGCGTGGACACGAGCGTCCTGAAGAAGATGCTGCCGATGGTGGCGATGATGGTCGCGGGCTACATGGCCAAGGGCGGCGGTTCACCGGCGCAGGCCGCACAGCCACAGAGCGGAGGCGGGCTCGGCGGTATGCTCGGTGGCTTGCTCGGAGGCCTCATGGGCGGCGGCGGCGCACCGGCGGCCAGCGGTGGCGGTGGCATGGGCGGTCTCGCCTCCATGATCGACATGAATGGCGACGGCAATCCGCTCGACGACATCATGCGGATGGCCGGCAAGGTCATGAAGTAAGTCGTCGGCTCGCGGAGCCCGGCAGACCACGAACGCCCCCCACACCACTCGGTATACGGGGCGTTCGTCATTTTTGACGAGCTCGGAATGGTCAGTCCGTCTGATCCATGTCGACCTGTCCGGTGATCTTTTTGGACATCAGCGACCACGTCATGCCGACGCCGAGCATGAGCGCGGTGCAGATCTCGACGACGTACGTGATCCCGCGCGCGGAATTGGCGCTGACGATGCCGAAATCCATCAGCATCCAGACGATGCCGCCGCCGATGGCAAGCACCAGCAACGCGCCGCCGATTCCCAGCGAGCGCCTCGTGGCCGAGAGGAAGACCATCCAGCCGGCCGCCAGCGCCAGACCGGCCAGGAACTTCACGGAGAGTGGCCCGCTGGTGGCGGTGCCTTCGATCAGCGGAGCCAGCGCCCAGTGGTAGTACGACCGCCCTTCCGGGTTGTAGGTCGCGAACACCAGCACGAGGGCGGTGAGCACACGAGCGGCAATGCCGCCGGCGCTGGGGCCGGAGCCGTTGGACATGGGGCAGGTGAGTGGGAGAGCGTGCGCGGCACGTGCGTGTGGGGGGGTCGCAGGTGTAAATATCGCGGAAGTGATTAGCACCCGCCAAGCTGCCATCGCTGCCCGTTCCACTGCTAATATCCAGCCATGCGCCCTTTTCGAGCCCGACGCCTCGCGTCGTTCGCCAGCAGAATCTTCGCTGTTGCCGTGGCGGCGAGTGTCACCGGCTGCCTGGGCGGTGACGACTTCGATGCCGCACAGGTGCCCGTGATCACGATCACGCCGGTCGTCGCAGCGCCGGTCGTGGTGATCTCATGGACGCCGGCGGGTGCGCAACAGGTGCAGGTGTATCGCGGCACGGTCGCCGATGGCAATGCGGCCAACATCGTCTGGTCCATTTCGGGCACGACGACCAACTCACTCGTCTCCGGCATGGAGTATGGCGCCAGTCCGCCGATCACCGGAACGACACTGGTGCCGGCCAAGTCGCTCACGCCGGGGCAGCCGTACACCGTGCAGGTGAGTCGTGTCGATCCGACTGATGCCGCGGGCAGCGTGAGCGGGTCACTGTACCGGTACCAGAACACGCAGACGTTCACACTGCCGGCATCGCTGACACCGCCGTGAGGATCTGAACACATCGCCTCTCGACATCGGTGACGATGCCGACAGGCAAGCGAGCAAAGAAGTGGTCGGAAGCAGTGCACATCGCACGAGGAGCCACGCATGGCCGAGTCGTCACCCAGTGGAGCGCGCGCACCGATGGCGCCATCCGACATCCTGATGGCGTTGTACATGAACGAGCGCGACAAGGCGCATGCACTGGCCGAAGGCGTCGTGCTGACGTTGCCGGAGCTCGCCGCCTTCGGGCATGTCGGACGCTTGTCAGACCACCTCGCGGTCCATCCTGAAGACGTGCATGTCTACAGCCCCGACGGCTGGACGGCGCTGCATCTTGCCGCGTACTTCGGCTACGCGGCCGTGACGGTGCGTCTGCTCCGTTCCGACGCGAGTCCTGCGGCGCGTTCCACGAATCCGCAGGGCAACACGCCGTTGCACGCCGCGATCGCCGGCCGCCGCGAGTTGTCGGTGATCACGGCCCTGCTCGCAGCAGGCAGCGATGCCGGCGTGGCGGATGCGCAGGGCTACACGCCGCTGCATCTCGCCGCGTCGCGTGGCGACGTGGGGGTGGCTGAACTGCTGATGGCCTGTGGCGCCGACGCGAGCGTGCGCACGACGGACGGCCGGTTACCGGGCGATCTGGCGCTCGAGCATGACCATCCCGATCTCGCGGCGTTGCTCGCCAAACGCAGCGCGGTGTGAACGACGGAGGCCGCCGCGAACCAAGTCGCGGCGGCCTCCGTCGTTCATGCAACCCGGGACACGATCAGGCGTGTGCCGCCCAGATCGTCTCGCCCGGCTTGTAATCCACGCAGGGATCGAAGCGACCCGGCGACTCCACGTAACGCATCGCCTTCATGTAGCCGATCTCCGACGTGAAGAAGCCGCTCATCGTCAGCTCCTTCATCATGCGGAAGTAGTGTTGCTTGTCTTCCGGCTTGCGTGCCTTCTGGAAGTCGAACTGCTCCTTGTCGAGCGCCGTCAGCAGCGCGGTGCGTTCAGCGGCACTGGCGGCGGTGAAGGTCTTCCCGCCATTGGCCTTCTTGCTGGCCTCGTCGAGCGCCTTCATGCCATCACGGAACACCGCCTGATCCTCGGGCGAGTACGTATCGTAGACCATGATTGCCATGAACGCGCCGGTCTTGGCGGCTTTCGCGCCGGGAGACCTGGCGGTGTCGGGCAGGATGGTGTCGGCCACTTCGTCGAGATACGCGATGTCCTCGGCCGTGAATGAGCCGACGCCGCTGGCGGCCGCCGCGCCGCGATCCTTTGCGCACGCGGTCAGGAAACCCGACCCGCTGCCGATCAGCGCCATGCCGCCGAGCATCATCGTCACACGCTTGACGGCCTCGCGACGATCGATGCCGGTCTGCTGTTCCTCAGGATTCGTTGCCATGCTCATTCCTCACAGGTTGCGGTGTCCGTGACACCATGGGACTGACTCGGTGTGCGGACGCGCATCACAGGTTGCGCTTCTTCAGTTCGTTGACGGCGAAGTCAGCCGCGCGTGCGGTGAGCGCCATGTAGGTCAGCGACGGGTTCACGCACGACGCGGAGGTCATCGCCGCACCGTCGGTCACGAACACGTTCGGCGCATCCCAGACCTGATTGTTCGCATTCAGCACCGATGTCTTCGGGTCGCGACCCATGCGTGCGGTGCCCATCTCGTGAATGCCCATGCCGGGGAAGTAGCCACCATCGTACGTGCGCACGTTCTTGACGCCTGCAGCCTCGAGCATCTCGGCCATGTCGGCCGTCATGTCCTTGCGCATCTTCATCTCGTTCTCGCCGATCGCCACATCGAAGTTCAGGACCGGCAGGCCCCACTTGTCCTTCTTCGTGTTGTCGAGCGTGACCTTGTTGGCGTGGTTCGGCAGCATCTCGCCGAACG
>JAYWIJ010000071.1:0-16014 GCA_043788935.1 Gemmatimonadaceae bacterium
GATCGAACAGGTGCGGGACGGCGGTCGGTAAGGAAATCTCGGGCATGGTGGAGTGCGGAACGGGCAGAGCCTGAAGGCCGGCGGGATCAGTGGCGCGCCGGACGAACTCAACATGACGATCACCGTCCCCCTGCCGCAAACGTCGCCAGCGCCCTCAGCCGTGCCCGTACCTCGCTGGTGCACACCCGGTCAGAGCCAGCGGCGCACGCGCCCGCAATATTCACGGTACGGCTCGCCGAACTTGCGCTCCAGATATCGCTCCTCCCGCTTGATCACGAATACGGTCATCACCGCCAGAACCACCGGCAGCGCGAGGAGAGGCCAGAGCGAGTTCACCCAGAGCGCGATGCCGAGGTAGATGGCGGTGAACCCGAGGTACATCGGGTTCCGGGTGAGGCGGTACGGGCCCGCGACGACGAGCGCCGTGGTGGGCTTCCAGGGCTTGGGATTCGTCCGGGCTGCCCGGAACGCCTCCAGCGCCGGTCGCAGCAGGAGGATGCCAGCCAGCAGAAGCGGAGGGCCCAGCAGGTGCGGCCAAACACCTGACAGTGGCGGATGAGGTTGCCAGACCCCAACCGCGAGCGTCACTACCAATGGGAACAGATATATCAAAGGTGGCGGGGCGAGCACGTGGGCGATGTCGGCAGCGTCGCTACGCGCCGGGGCATCCGAGTCCGATCCTCTCACGGTACGCCTCCGCTTCCCATGTGGCCACTCTCCCACGCAATCGTCGGCATTCGACTGTGTTCCGCTCCCATTGTGTCACCCGAGTGCATCGTGATCGTCTGTGTGGCGTACGCCGCCCCGCGAGCGGTGTGCTGGCCGACGTTGGAGCAGCCCGACCGTGAAGTTGCCACCCTGTCGCGGGTCACTTACGTCTCCCTCCAAGCGCATGCACCACGCTCATCAACCCAAGGCAGCAGCACGTCGCGGCTTCACGCTGGTCGAACTGCTGGCAGCCATCGTGGTCATCGGCATCCTCGCCGCCTTCGGCATCGCCAAATATCGCGACCGGCAGGAACAGACGCGCATCAACGTCGCGATCATGGAACTCCAGGCCGTGCAGATGCAGCTCGCCACCATGGAGCCGCTCCCCGGCAGCCTCGCCGAGATTGGACGCGACGACCTGAAGGACCCATGGGGCCGTCCGTACGTGTACAACCGCTTCACTCAGTTCGCCGGTGGCGTGCCCGTCGGCGCACGCCGTGACCGCAACCTGCGCCCCATCAACGCCGACTTCGACCTGTACTCCGTGGGAAAGGATGGCACGACCACACTGGCGCTCACCGCACCCAACTCCGCGGATGACGTCGTCGTGGCCAACGACGGAAAATTCGTCGGTCTTGCCAGGAACTACTGAGTCCCGGTGCGGTTCGGCTTCCTCAACACTCGCGTCGGACGACGGTTTCTCGCCGTCAACCTGCTGACGGCGTTCCTGCCCGTCATCGTGGTCACGGCCGTGTCGTTCACGTACGTCCGCGCCGAACTGCGTGATCAGGCAGAGGGGCGCGTCAACCGCCTCGGGAAGTCAGTGGGCATGACGTCGCTGGGGCACCTGACCGCGGTGTCGCAGACGCTCATCGGGCGGCGCGACAGTACGGTGCTCGAGGCGAATTTCGAGGCCACCGGCCAGTCGGACGTCGCACGACACGACACCGCCGGCACCGGCGAGCTTCAAGCCTTCACGTCGGCGCAGCGCACGCACTTGCAGACGGGACGTCCGCTGCTGTTGCTGATCCCTGCCCCGCAGGGCACTGCGCTCGTCCTCGCCCGGGCTGCTGCACCATGGACCGGCACGTACCAGCCGCTGACATGGGGACGGGTGCGTACCGATGCACTGTTCTCCGAAATCGACGAAGTGGCGGATGGCGAGCAGGCCAACCTCTGCATCTACGAGACGCGGTCGCTCCGCCGTATTCACTGCAGCGACGGCGTCACGCCTGTCGCCGAGTCACACGCGCTCGTGCGCGCCCGCAACGGTGGCACCGGACGCGAATCCACCGACGAGGGTGAGCTATTCAGTGCCGCGCGCGACATCTATCTGCGGCACGAATACGGTACCGACGAGTGGACCGTAGTGGCGATGCAGTCGTCCGCTGCGACGATCGCCAGCGCCATCGACTTCCGCAACACCTTCCTGCTGTTCACCATCGCCGTGATCGTCCTGATCTTCGCGATCAGTCACGCCCAGATCCGTCGCACCACCGAGCCGCTGGAACGTCTCGAGGAAGCCACACGTCGCTTGCGCGCCGGCGACTTCGGCACGCCAGTCATCGTGACCAGCGATGATGAATTCGCGCAGGTCGCCGATTCATTCAACGGCATGGCGTCGTCCCTGCACCGGCAGCTCTCGCTGCTGCGCAACCTCGACGCCGTGGATCAATCGGCACTCGGCGCGCGCGATACCATTGCCGTGGCAGCCGAAGCGCTCACCACCATCGGCGATTCCGTTACCTGCGATCGCATCAGCTTCGCCGTTGCACACGCCACGGACATCCCGACGATGTCGCAGACCACGCGCGACGTCGCCACGAATGCACGACGTGAGCGCATGCTCGTCATGTCGGCGGCCGAACGTGATGAGCTGCTGCGCAATCCGCGGCATCTGCTGCTGTCGGGCCGCGCCGACATGCGCTCGTACCGTGCATCTGCAGATCACGATTCGATCGTGCTGCCGCTGGTGAAGGATCACGAACTGCTCGGCGTCGTCTGCATCGACCTCCCCGGTGCGACGATGCTGACGGAAGAGTGCTGGAGCGAAGCGCGTCGCATTACGGACCGCGTCGCACTGGCGCTCAGCAACGTGCAGTTGCTCAGTCGCCTCGAGGCACTCTCCACCGGCACCGTGCTCGCCTTCGCACGTGCCATCGACGCCAACTCGCCGTGGACGGCCGGTCACAGCGAGCGTGTCACACGTGTGGCGCTCGAGATCGGAACGCAGATGGGGCTGTCCCAGACCGAGCTCGATACGCTGCAGCGCGGCGGCCTGCTGCACGACATCGGCAAGATCGCCGTGCCGCCTGCGGTCCTCGACAAGGCGGGTCGCCTGACTGACGACGAGTGGGCCGTGATGCGTCGCCACCCGATCGTCGGCTGCGAGATTCTGTCGCCGATTCCGGCGTTCGCCGACGCGCTGCCGATCGTGCGCTCGCACCACGAGCGGATGGATGGCACCGGCTATCCCGACCAGCTTTACGGCGAGGAAATTCCGATGCTGGCGCGGGTCATGGCCGTGGCCGACGTCTTCGACGCGCTCTCGAGCGATCGGCCCTATCGCGCCGGCATGTCCACCGAGGTCGCCTGCGACATCATTCAGCGGGGATCCGGGACCCATTTCGACTCGCGCATCGTGCATGCCTTCATGGACGGCGTCCACGCCGGGCGCATCCACGCGTCGATGGTGTCCGGCGCGTCAGCCACCCTCGCCGCGGCCGTCGCGCGCGCCCTCGGGCCGGTCGCACAGCCCGCCTGACGCGCGCCCACCGGTCAGGCCGGCGTCACGGAATCGAAGATCTGCACCTTCGTCCAGAACCCACCGCATTCCGCACGGAAGGCATCGTGGTCCGGGTGCACCTGGTACGCCTCCTCGGCGGCAGCGTCGGCAAACAGCAGCACCAGCGCGTACGAGTAGGTGCGCTCGATGACCGGCCGATCCGTCGCCGCCGGCACGCCCCAGTAGCCGCTCGTCACGCTCGGCAGCGCGCAGAGACGCAGCAGCCACGCGAGATAGGTGGCGCGATCGGCGTCGGACAGATCGGAGCGAAGCCAGAAGTAGACGGCGTGAACGAACATGCGGGCACCCGGATGTGAGGTGAGCGTGCGGTGCGGGAGTGGCGACCAGCCGCGGCTGGCCCCGGACGACCGCAACGTAGCGAGTCCACGCACCACCTCGGCAGCGACCAAAACCTTCAATCGTGTGGTCGAGTGCGCTTGCACGCCAGTCACGGCTCCGACACACTCACGCTACTGCAGAGACGCCTGATTAGTCTTCACTCATTGAAGACTCTGCCTGTTCGTCACCACCACTCCGTACCGAGGAAGCACCTATGCTCGAAGGCATCGCCAACTCCCTGAAGAGCGTCCTCCCCGACGCCGCCGACAACCTGATCGACAAGGCCATGGGCGCCATCAACGATCCCGCGCATGGCGGCCTGACGGGTGTCGTGGACAAACTGCGCGCCGGCGGCCTGAGTGACACGGTGAACTCGTGGATCGCCACGGGCACCAGGAACCTGCCCATCACCGGCGATCAGATCCGGGCCGCGCTCGGCAACGAGCACGTGACCGCGCTCGCGTCGAAGCTCGGCATCGATCCGGCGCATGCTGCCGACAAGCTCGCCGCCATGCTGCCCGACGCCGTGGACAAGGCAACGCCGACGGGCACGCTCCCCGGCTGATGTCGTGAGGATGGGTACGAAGGCCCGGAGGCGCACAGCGCTTCCGGGCCTTCGTCGATCAATCCCCCGCCGCACAGTCAGCCAGCGCTGGCCTGCGCTGACTCGGTCAGTTCCACCGCCGACGCGTCGACGCCTCACGAGGGTTGATCCGATCGCCGCCCACGCGCCGCCGCCCACGGGCATCCGTGAGCCGCAGTGGTGGCAGTGCGGGGCGTGGCGGCACCGACGCAATGCGCCAGCACCGTGCCAGCAACGGGCGACAGACCGGACGCGCCCGGCACGCACCACTCCGAGCTAAGTCTATGTTTTACAAAGGGTTACAAAGACACCGCTGAGTTGCGTGTGGCGTGCCGACCAAGTACATTTAATAAGCAACCGACCGCCATTCCATTCGGAGTTTCTACGGTCGGGCGTCAGACCCGCAGCGAAGGGAGCAGCATGGCAGACGAGAACGGCAATCGTGGCGATTACGGCGGCGACGACATTCAGGCGCTCGAGGGGCTCGAGGCCGTGCGCATGCGCCCTGGCATGTACATCGGGTCCACCGGATCGCGCGGCCTGCACCATCTCGTGTACGAAGTCGTGGACAACTCGATCGACGAGGCGCTTGCTGGCCACGCCAACCGGGTCGACGTCACGATCCACATCGACGACTCGATCACCGTCGTCGACAACGGACGCGGCATCCCGGTCGAGAACAACACGAAGGCCGGCATCCCCGCGGTGGAACTGGCGCTCACCGTGCTGCACGCCGGCGGCAAGTTCGACAAGAACAGCTACAAGGTCTCGGGCGGACTGCATGGCGTCGGTGTGAGCTGCGTGAACGCGCTCTCCGAGTCGCTCAAGGTCTGGGTCAAGCGCGACGGCAAGGAACACTACATCGACTTCTCGCGCGGCAAGACGATCACCAAGCTGCGCCAGACGCGCGACGTGCCGAAGAAGGAGACGGGCACGACGGTCTGGTTCAAGCCTGACGCGCAGATCTTCACCGAGACGGTCTACGACTACGGCATCCTGGCCAACCGGATGCGCGAGCTGTCGTACCTGAACAAGGGCGTCACGATCGTCCTCACCGACGAGCGCGAGGACAAGCAGAAGACCGATACCTACCTCGCCGTCAACGGTCTGCGCGAGATGGTCGAGTTCCTCAACAGCCAGCGCAAGTCGCTGCACAGCGACGTCGTGTACATCGACACCGAGCGCGACGACGTCGCGATCGAACTCGCCATGCAGTACAACGACGGCTATGCCGACACCACGTTCTCCTTCGTCAACAACATCAACACGCACGAAGGCGGCACGCACCTGACCGGCTTCAAGAGTGCGCTGACCTCGGTGGTCAACAAGTACATCGAGCGCTCCAGCCTCTCCAAGAAGGACAAGGATGGCATCAAGCTCACCGGTGACGACGTGCGCGAAGGCCTGGCCTGCGTCCTCTCGGTAAAGATCAAGGAGCCGCAGTTCGAGGGCCAGACCAAGACGAAGCTCGGTAACCCGAGCGTCGAAGGCATCGTGCGCAGCGTGGTCAATGAACACCTCGCGCAGTTCCTCGACGAACATCCGAAGATCGGCAACATCATCATCGAGAAGGCCGTCAGCGCCGCGCGTGCCCGCGAGGCCGCACGCAAGGCCCGCGACCTGACCCGCAAGAAGAACGCGCTCGACATCGGCAACCTGCCGGGCAAGCTCGCCGATTGCTCGCTCTCCGAGCCGTCACTCTGCGAACTCTATCTCGTCGAGGGAGACTCGGCCGGTGGGTCCGCCAAGCAGGGCCGCGAACGCCAGAACCAGGCGATCCTGCCACTGCGCGGCAAGATCATCAACGTCGAGAAGGCGCGCATCGACAAGGTGCTCAGCAACGAGGAAATCCGCACGATCATCACCGCCCTCGGCTGCGGCATCAAGGACGATTTCGACCTCACCAAGACGCGATACCACAAGATCATCATCATGACGGACGCCGACGTCGACGGCGCCCACATCCGCACCCTGCTGCTGACCTTCTTCTTCCGCCAGATGCCCGAGCTGATCGACGCCGGCTACATCTACATCGCGCAGCCGCCACTGTATCGCGTATCGCGCGGCAAGGAAGAGTTCTACGCCTACGACGAAGCAGAACGTGAATCGTATTCCGAACGACTGAGCGGCGGCGATGCACGGAAGAACGTCTACGTGCAGCGCTACAAGGGACTCGGCGAAATGAACCCCGAGCAGCTCTGGCACACCACGATGGATCCGGAACGGCGCACCATCCTGCGTGTGGGCATGGATGACGCCGTGATGGCCGACCAGATCTTCCAGACACTGATGGGTGATGCGGTGGAGCCGCGCCGCGAGTTCATCGAGGCCAACGCCCGCTTCGTGACCGTGCTCGACGTCTGACACTGTCTCGGCAAACCAACGTTCTTCACGGGCCCGGCGCAGCACGCCGGGCCCGTGTTGCGTTCGGCGCTGGTGATCGCCAGTTGACGTTGGTTTGCTTTCATAAACAGTTGCATCGCGAACACCATCTCGGATCGTCCTGATGGTGTTTCTGGTTTGTGAAACCATCGGGTATGTTCACGCTGCGCGCGGCACAGTCGTCGCCTCGCCGGCTTCACCTCGTCGTAGCCGATCGGATGCGCGATCGGAGCAGACGATACAGGACGGTGACGCTGCACTCGCGACAGCGACCGACTCACATCCGGGCCGACGCACGTGACCATTGATACTGTGCACCACGGACAGCCAGCCGCACCCAGCGTCATGCCGGACCTGCCGGAGCCTCAGACCGTCGAGGCCCTGCGCGAACGGATCCGCGAACTCTGCGAAGTCCAGCGGAACGTGGAGCGGGAACGCGACGCCTTGCGCGAAGCGCATCAGGCGCTGGACAGCGAACGCAACCTGCTCCGCGCCGCCCAGGAAATGGCGCTTCGTCGCAGTGAACTGCGCCTCCGCACGATCTTCGAGACAGAGCCCGATTGCGTGAAGGTCATGACGCCCGACGGATCGCTGCTGGAAATCAACGAGGCCGGCCTCGAGATGTTCGGCGCCGACACGGTGGCGCAACTGAAGCAGCACCGGCTCGACGACATGATCGTGCCCGAGCATCAGGCCGCATTCACCGAGATGCACGCGCGCGTGATGCAGGGTGAGCGCGGTCTGCTGGAATTCAAGATCGTGGGACTGCGCGGTGAACGCCGATGGCTCGAAACGCACGCCACGTCGATGCTCGACGCCGAGACGGGCGAGACCGTCGTGCTGAGTATCTGTCGCGACATCACGGTGCAAAAGCAGGCCACCAAGGCGCTGCTCCGCAATCAGGCCATCGTCCGCCAGATCTCCGGCGCACTGCCGCTGGGATTTCTCATCATCGATGAGCGCAGCAGCAGCATCGTGCATGCCAACCAGCAGTTCTGCGGCATCTTCGGTATTCCCGACATGCTCGCGACCATCCGACGGCGCGAGATCACGGTGGAGGCCCTGATGACACGCTGCATGGCCGACGTTCGCGACCCCTCCGCACTCGCGCGCGGCTGCCACCGCGAATCGCCGGTCGAGGACCGCAGCATCGTGGACGACGAGATTGCCTTCACCGACGGTCGCGTGGTGCGGCGCTACTCGACGCAGATCCGCGACGAGCAGGACCGCTATATCTCGCGATTCTACCTCTTCGAGGAGATCACGGCGCGCCGACGGGCAGAGGACGAACGGGCGCGCCTCGAGTCGCAGCTGCACCAGGCCATGAAAATGCAGTCGGTGGGCCGGCTGGCCGGTGGTGTCGCGCACGACTTCAACAACATGCTCGGTGTGATCATCGGCCATGTCGAAATCGCCATGCGCACCGCGCGAGCCGGTGATCCGCTCCAGGAGGATCTCAACGCCATCCATCAGGCCGCGCAGCGATCCGCCGGACTCACGAAGCAGCTCCTGACCTTCGCGCGTCAGCAGCCTGTCACACCGCGTCATCTCGAGCTCAACGCCACGATCGCCGGTTCGCTGCGCATGCTCGAACGGCTGATCAGCGAGGACATCCGACTCGACTGGCAACCCGCCGCATCGCTCTGGTCGCTGCGCATCGATCCGTCACAGGTGGACCAGATCCTCACCAACCTGTGCGTCAACGCCCGCGATGCGATCAGCGACGTGGGCACCATCACCATCGCCACGGCGAATTGCACGCTCAGCGAACGCGATTGTGTCACGCTGACCGATGCGCGACCGGGCGACTACGTGCGACTCACGGTGCGCGACGACGGCTGCGGCATGGAGCCGACCGTGCTGCAGCAGATCTTCGAGCCGTTCTACGCGACCAAGCGCATGGGCATGGGCACCGGTCTCGGTCTCGCCAGTGTCTACGGCACCGTGCGTCAGAACGGCGGCGTCATCGCCGTCGCCAGCACGCCGGGCAACGGCACCACCTTCGACATCTTCCTGCCGCGCTTCGAGGGGTCCGACGACGCAGCGCGCCCGGTCGCGGAGCCGACGTCGAAGTCAGCCGGCGGCGAGACTGTGCTGGTGGTGGAAGACGAGCGTGCGATCCTCATGCTGGTGTCACACATTCTGAAGGGACGTGGCTATCGCGTGCTGAGCGCCAACGCACCGAGCGAGGCGCTCGCGGTGGCGGCCGCTGCCGATGAACCGATTCACCTGCTGCTCACCGACGTCATCATGCCCGGCATGAACGGTCGCGATCTCGCCACCGCCGTGCAGACACGTCATCCCGCCTGCCGGGTGCTCTTCATGTCGGGGTACACGTCGGATGTGATCGCGCGACATGGTGTGCTGAACGACGGCGTGGCATTCGTGCAGAAGCCATTCACGATCGACGCACTTGCCGCGCAGGTCCGGCGCGCCATCGACCGCACCGACTGACGGCAGCTCCGGTACGCAGATGATGCCGCCGCTCAGGCGGCGACGCGAACCGGCGAGCGACGGATCAGTGGCAGCATCGACACCAACGTCACGATGAGCAGCACGATCTCGATGCTGTAGACCAGCGAGTAGCCGGTGGCGGGCCCGGAGAGGCTCGCACCGAACACCTGACGACTGCTCATGCCGTTCACCACGTCGCGGGCGATGCCGCCGAAGGCCACGGCAATGCCGGCCGCCGAGGCCTGCACTGCGCCCCACGCACCGAGCGCCAGGCCACGCTGCGACTCCGGTGCGTTGTTCATCGTCGCAGTCAGCGTGCCGTGGCTCAGCAGCCCACCGCCGAACCCGATCAAAAAGGTGCCGACGAAGAACACTGCGGCCGAATGTGTCGGTGCGGCGAGAATCACGGCGGCAAAACCGGGAGTCCCGGCCAGCGCCCCCCAGCTCGACATGCGGAACGGATCGCCGCCACGACTCAGCACACGAGAGGCCAGCAAAAATCCGAGCAGTCCCCCCAATGAGAGCGTGGCGGTGAGACGCGTCGTGTTGGCCACGGTCAGGCCAAGGACCTGCCCGCCATACGGTTCCAGCAGCACGTCCTGCATGCTGAACGCCATCGTGCCCATGCCCACCGCAATCAGTCGGCGAATGGCGCCGCTGCCTGAGATGAAGCTGTCCCACGAGTCGCGGAACGTCGGCTCCTGCCGGCCGTCGCGTGTCTTGTGCGCATCACGCGCCTCCTGCTTCCAGACGGCAATCACATTCAGCACGATCGTCATCACGGCCGAGCCCTGCACCACCTGCACCAGCCGGCCGCGCGTGAAATCCTCGAGCAACGTGCCGAAGACGATGGCGCTGACGATCATGCCGACCAGCAGCATGACGTACATGAGCCCCACCACCCGCGGCTGCGATGCTTCCGGGACGAGATCCGTGGCGAGCGCGAGACCGACGGTCTGCACGGTGTGCAGCCCGGCACCGGTCAGCAGGAAGGCGAGTCCCGCGCCCATCCACCCCACCCATGGCGGTACGGGCACGCCGTTGTTGCCCGAGAGGACGAGGATGGCGAACGGCATGATGGCGAGGCCACCGAACTGCAGCAGCGTGCCCTGCCAGATCCACGGCACGCGGCGCCAGCCGAGTGCGGAGACGTGCGTGTCGGACTTATGGCCGATCAATGCGCGGAACGGCGCGGCCAGCAGCGGCAGCGAGATCATCACGGCGACCACCGTGGCCGGGACGCCGAGCTCCACGATCATCACGCGATTGAGGGTGCCGATGAGCAGCACCGAGGCCATAGCGACGCTGACCTGGAACAGCGAGAGCCGGAGCAGCCGCGAGAGGGGCAGGTCGGCGGTCGCGACGTCGGCGAACGGCAGGAAGCGTGGCCCTTTTTCGGCCCACGTCGACAGCATCTTCCTGGAGAGTCGATTCATCATGGGGTGCGTCGGACCTGCGAATGCGAGGTGCCGCCATCGGCGCGGCACGCTCAACGGGTGAAACGCGACACAGGGGCCGGGATCGTGAAATCCCGGCCCCTATGACGGCGTGCGAACCATCACCGCCATTACGGCGTGACGGAAGCCGGCGCTGCAGTCGACGGCGTGGCGGCTGCAGGAGCCGTCTCGGCTGCAGCCGGAGCTGCGGCGGTCATCGGTGCCCTGGCGCTGCCCTGCCAGTACGCGGCCATCCAGGTCGTGTTGTTCAGGATGGCGAAGTGCACCGTGAACACCATCAGACAGATCGTGCCGAGGAACAGGGGCACGCCGACGTTCGGCTTCACCACCGTCCAGATTTTGCCTTCATTCATTGGTCAAACTCCTCTTAGCGAAGCCAGGGTGTCTGGATGAACGCGAGAATGTGAGCCACAATCGCGATCGCACCGAAAATGCGCGTGCCCTGCTTCAGACCGTCGTGCAGTTCTTCTGCTTCCCGCGTGGTCAGGCCTGACGGCCAGACGCGGTTCGGATCGTTATCAGCCATAACGAGTGCTCCTGGAGCAACCAATTCCGTGCTTGACCCGCACGTGGGGGGACCATGGCTCGGGTAGCCATGCAAACAGTTGGGACTGACTCCGCCGCTCGGCTCACCTGCCGTGTCGGAATCATGGACCTATCATGCCCGCGGGAAACGAAGTGTCAAGTCTTCTTGTCAACTCGTACTGTCAGCTTTAGTTGACAGTTACGAAGGAGAATCGTCTCGGCCACTCCCTCGACCCTGCGGAGCAAACCGTTATCCCGTATGGGACGCGGTTACACAGTCGATTTCGGGTGGCTCAACCGTGCCAGCGTAACCACTGTTTACATCCGGCGATGGAATTTGTAAGGCTTACCCCTACGTATCGCCGGATTATTTCGTCGTCCAGGGGAAGGTACCACGGCCCTGACGACGGACCGGATTCGTTCGATTTCGCAGGACATACGCCCGCACGAAATCCACTTCCATGACGCCCGGGAAACGCGTGGTCGCGTCGGGGTTGCCCAGAAAGTTGCCGCCGACCGCCAGGTTCATGACCAGATAGAGTGGCCGGTCGAACGGCGCGGGCCCGGGATGCAGCTCCGACTCGGCGGTGGCCTTCGCGCCATCGCGCCGCGTGCTGCTCCACCAGAAGGACTGCGCCTGCGTCTGCACACCACTCACGAACCAGCGTATCAGGCCTGGCTCCCACTCCACGGCGTAGGTGTGCCAGTCCGTGATGCGTCCGCCAAGCGGCAGCACGTAATCGGCACCGGTGTGTGTGTTGTGCGGCCGTCGATAACAGTCGTGCCATCGGCAGCGAGAAACCCGCGGCCCAGATCGAATGCCCAGCGCGTGGTGTCGATCGCAGTGCCATTGAATTCGTCGCGCCAGACGAGGCGCCACGCATTCGGGGTCACACTGCGACGCGGAGCCGATGGCTGCTGCGCCCACACTGCCAACGCGCCAGCACACGACAGCACCGCGACACATGCAAGGCGCGTCATCGCGGAAGTGCCGTACGGCACACTCATGGCGTCCACTGCTGGTTGGCGGTGTTGATGTCGGGGCGTGTGTGCGCCGGATCGAGCGTGATGCTGCGCACGCGCCGTGCACCGCCGATGCGGAGCGTCTGCACGGATGCATCGCGGAACGCCGCGGCGGCAAGCATCGTGGTCTCGCTCGTGCCGTCATCGCGTACCACCACCACCGGCACGGAGAGCCGCGCACCGCCGCTCACGCGTACCTGCACGTCGAGCGTGTCGCGGGCGCGGGTGACGGAGGCGATCGTGGCATCGAACGTGCCGGTGCCCTGCACCCACTCGCGCACGAACGCCTCGCGCTCGTTTCCGGCGGCTGCGAACAGCGTGCGCGTGATGTCGGCCGGATAGGGATGGCGTCCGCTCCACCGTGCGCCGAGTGCACGGATGCCGGCGATCAGTGCACTGTCACCGTATTCGGCCGCAAAGGCGCGCAGCACCACCACCGGCTTGTCGTAGCTGGCCATCGCGTACGGCAGTGCGCCAGAGTAATGGTCGGCGTGCACCATCATCGACGGCGCGTTGCGCGTGGCCAGCACGCGATACAGCGACGGCAATCCATCCTCGTCGCCGTCGGTGCCGGTGGTGGCGCGCATGAGGCTTCGTTCGAGCCAGCTCGCGAACCCCTCGTCCACCCACGCGAAGCGCCGCTCGTCGGTACCCACGTGCATCGGAAACCACATGTGGCCGATCTCGTGTGCGATGGTCGAGCGCAACGCACGCGCATCGGGTTCCACCGACACCGCCGTCAGCATCGGGTATTCCATGCCGCCGTCCACGATGCCTTCCACCAGCGTGATCTGCGGCCACGGGTAGGGCCACAACAGGCGCGAGAAGTGCTCGATGCTCCGACGCCCGTCGTCGGCAGCGCTGCGCCATGTGCGGACGCGTGGACGATAGAACGCATTCACGAGCACCGTGTCGGGTGTGGCGTGGCCGCGCGGTACCAGCGCGGCCATCGCGTCCCACACCACGTCGCGCGATGCGTAGAACGTGAAGTCGCGCACACTGTCTGCCACGTAGCGCCAGGTGAGCGTGGCTCCGGGCAGCGTGCCGGCGTGCGTACGGCGCATGCTGTCGGTGACGATCGGCACCACGGCGAAGCTGCCGCGCGCACGCTGCAGCCGTTCACGTGCCAGAGGAGTCAATACCTTTTCGGCATTGCGGAGCATGCCGGTCGCGGCCACGAGCATCGCCGACGGCGCGGTGATCTGCACGTCGTAGTCGGCGTGATCCATGTAGAACTCGCCCGTCGCGAGATAGGGATCGCCATCCCATCCCGCCACGTCATCGTAGACACGGAACTGCGGATACCAGTACGCCACCAGCGCCACGCTGCCGTCGCTGCCCATGCGCGGTGCATCCTCCGTGGGCAGGTTGAAGTGCCAGCGCGCGCGCAGGTCGATCGAATCGCCGGGCAGCAGCGGCGCCGGCAGCGTGAGCCATGCCACGGTGAATTCGACGCGCAGGTCTTTCGTCACCGCATCGGGCGAATCGTCGCAGAGCCGCGCCGACGGTGCGCGGGCGAGGTGCGCAATGCACAACGTGGCGAACGTCATGCCGCCGGTGACCGGGACCATCTCGTCGTGCGGCGCGTTAGGCGAGAACAGATTCTGCGCGAGGCTCAGCCCGATGATCCGCAGCGTATCCGGCGACCGGTTGCGATAACGCAGCAGCCCCTCGGCCTGCAGCGAGCGCAGGGAGGGGCTGATCGTGGCGTGCATTGCGTATCGTGCGCTCTGGACCCAGTGGCGCGGTCCGGGTGCACCGTCGATCGCGCGGGTGCCGCGCTGCACGGCGGCCATCCAGAGTGAGTCCGCGTCGGCAACCACGCGCTGACCGTCGAGCACTGGCCGCGCACGCTGGGCAGAGAGCGGCAGTCCTGCGAAGTACGCGCCAGCGATGAGCAGCCAGCGCGGACCCGGTGTCACCTTACCGCTGTTCGTTCTTGGCGCCGGCCCAGAGCTGGCGGAAGAACGCGATGCCCACGGCGATGATCGCCGAGAAGATCACGCCGACGGCGAGGCGCGCGATGTTGGACGAGCCGATGTCGAGACCGGCGGTTTCCGGGGTCACCGGCGTCATCACGGCGAAGTACCAGCCGAAGTAGAACGCGGCGGCGAGGATGGCAACACCGAGGGCTGCGAATGCCTGAAGCTTGAGCATGATGAGGGCTGTGAGAGCGGTCGGTGGGCCGCGCGCGACGGGGTGGCCGCGCGACGGCCGACCTCAAAGATCGTCGGACCGGGCGGCAGTGGCTAGTGGACTGGCGGTCCGGAATTCCGCCCGCCGACCCTCGGGTCTGGAGCACGGGGTGATCAAGGGGACGATCAAGGGGACAGACACCTTGAAGCGATCAAGGGGACAGACACCTTGAAAGATCAAGGGGACAGGCACCTTGAAAACCCGATTCAGGGGTCAGCCCCCTCGAAGTGCCTCCACGCCGGCGGCGGTGACGCGATGGCTCACCCAGGGGAGGGGAATGGTGGGCTCGTCGCCGATTTCGACGATCTCCTGCAAGCGGGCGATGGCGGCGGCGAGGGCGGTGGCGTCCGCGGCATGCACCGTCGCCAGCCTTTGGCTGGCGGTGACGGCGTCGCCGACCCGCACGCTGAAGACGATGCCGACCGACGGGTCGATGACGTCTTCCGCGGTGGTCCGGCCGCCGCCAAGGGCGATGATGGCGTGGCCGATGGGCCGCGGCGGCAGCGCCGTCACGATCCCGTCGCGCGGCGCCAGCACGGCGCCGGTAGACGCGGCACGAGGCAGCAGGCCGGGATCGTCGATGGTCGCCACGTCCCCGCCCTGCGCGGCGACGATCTCACGGAACTTGGCCAGCGCCGCACCGCTCTCGATCGCCGTCCGCAACACGACGCGAGCGGCGGCGGCGGTGAGCTCGGGTCGCGCGAGGAGCAGCATCTCGATCGCCAGCGCCTCGGTCACCGTCCAGAGGTCGGCTGGCCCGCCACCGCGGAGGGTGTCGAGGCACTCGCGCACCTCGAGGGCGTTGCCGCACGCGTCACCCAGCGGGCGATCCATGGCCGTCATCAGTGTGACGACCGGAACGCCGGCCGCCTCGCCCAGCGCGATCATCGTCTGGGCGAGGGCCAGGCCGCGATCGAGCTCCGGCAGGAAGGCGCCGCTGCCGCGCTTCACGTCGAGGACGAGGCCCGTCAGCCCCTCCGCCAGCTTCTTGCTCATGATGCTGGCCGCAATGAGCTGGATGCATTCCACCGTGGCCGTGGCATCGCGGAGCGCGTAGAGGCGTCGGTCGGCGGGCGCGATCTCGGCCGTCTGCCCGATCAGCGCACAGCCGATGTCGGCCAGCTGCATCTCTGCGCGCGCGAGCGTGAGGTCGGTGCGGAAACCGGGGATGCTTTCGAGCTTGTCGAGGGTGCCGCCGGTATGTCCGAGCCCTCGCCCCGACATCATCGGCACCGCAACGCCGACGGATGCGAGAAGCGGCGCGAGAATCAGGGACGTCTTGTCACCAACACCGCCGGTGGAATGCTTGTCGATCCAGGGCGGCGCACCGGCAGGGCGATGCAGCGTGCTGCCCGTCGCGAGCATGGCCGCCGTGAGGGCGCTCGTTTCATCGCCGTCCAATCCGCGCCAGAAGATCGCCATCAGCAGTGCAGCGAGCTGGTAGTCGGGCACCGTGCCGTCGGCCGCCGCGCGCGCAATGTCGCGCAGGTCACGTTCCGACAACCTGCCGCCGTCTCGCTTGCGCTCGATGAGGTTCCGGAGGATCATCCGCCGAACCGCGG
>JAYWIJ010000072.1:0-15897 GCA_043788935.1 Gemmatimonadaceae bacterium
GCGAATGCCGTGCGCGGCGTGAACAGCGACGCCAGACGACCCAGAAGCTCGGGGACGCTGAATGCGTCGGCAGCGCTCGCGAGTGTGTACGCGCCCGCGCAGTTCAGCACCGGCTCGGGTGGATCACCCGGCGTGGGCTCAGGCTCGAACCTGAAGCCGGCGAGCGTCTGATGCCCAAGGCGGAGGAACGAGTTCGTCACATCGTCGATGTTCTCCGGCGAGCAGATCGCGATGGTCGAGCGCTTGATGACCGTCGAACCGCTGGGCGTGGTCAGATCGAAATCCCAGAAGCCGGGATACTGGTCATACCTGGTGGCCAGCGGTCCGCTACCGAGGGCACCGTACAGTGCCCTGTCGATCTCACTCAGCGTCAGCAGCGACCGTTCAGGCACGGCACCAGCCGGCAGCGAGATCGCCGCATAGCCGTTGGCGGAGAAGATCGTGCGTGGGCCGTCGGTCGGATCGAGAATGACCAACACGGAGGCGTCGTCGGCCGTGAACCCGAGACCGGCGTAGCAGCTCACCGCGTTGACGAACGACGTTACCGCAGCGGGTGGACCCAGCGGGCGCTGGCCGTCCTTGCGCGTGGTGAACTCGAGGACGGTGATCGCCTGCGAACGCGCGGCGGTGAAATCGCGGCTCGCCGCAGGCTTCAGCAACTCGGCACTGACCAGATCGATCAGCGTCGAAAGCTTGCCCTTCACCGCTGACGCGCTCGGCGAATTGGCGAATGCCGCGTCCGAGAGCGTGAACAGCTGCTGTGGCGTGACCGTGCAGGCCGCCGGATCCTTCAGGGCCAGATTGGGCCCGCCATCCACTGCACTCCGCGTCGGTGACGGCGGAGCCACCACCAGTCCGTCACCAGCACATGCGGCGAGGGCACCGAGCGCCATCGTCGCCAGTACACGGTTTACCCGTATCGTCCTGAACATGTCATGCCTCGCGCAGAGCGCGTGTGCCATGGTGTGTCGCCGCTCGCATTCGCGCGCCGATCGAGCGCTGGTCCTTTGAGCGCTAGGATGCGGTGTGCCGATGGAGCGCGAAAGCAGACACGCCATTCCGTGACAGCGCGCGAAAAAGCCGCACAGGGCACGTATGCGGTATCTCATCACATCGTTACACCTCCGGCCCATTACAAACCCTGGTATCACTCGACGAGCAGTGAACGCACGGCGCCACGCGGCGTGCAGCACCTTCGCGCAGAGCGTCGCCGCCGCGCAATTATTGCGCGCGCGCGTACGCTTCCTGAGACGAAGGCACCTCTGTTGTGCGTGCGGGTGAAGTTCACCGCACCGGCGCTGTCAGGCGCCGAGCGCCTGTCGGAAGCGGGGGTCGTCCGCGAGCGCTTTGAACCACCACCCCGGATCGTTGCGCAGCGACTCGACGCGCTGCGGGTTTGCCGCGAGATACTCCTTGAGCAGCCGGATCGCGTCGTTGGCGTCGCCGAGCTGCGCGTACGCAAATGATCCGAAGAGCGCAAGCTCGCGCACCGCATCGATCCCCGGATCGCCGATTGAGCGGCGCACCAGATTGCGCGCACTGTCCGCCAGTATCCTGTTCTTGCCATGGTCGGAGGCGCGCGCGATCACGGCGGCGACGAGCATGTTCTCCGTCAGCCGTTCCAGGGGCTGCGCCGCCGGAGCGGCCAGCGCCACCGCCGAATCGGCGATGGCCCATGCTCGCTTCACGTCAGCCGGCTCGTTGGGTGTGGTCAGCATGTAGAGTCGGCACCGCATCGCGCGGACGTCCTTCGGAAACCGACGGCCCGCCTCCGCGCACCACTGCGACGCCTTGGCGAACTGACCCAAGTCGTAATTGGCGTTGAACATCCGCGACAGAATGACATTCGCGTTCGACAGGAACTCGTCGGTTTCGTACGCGCGCTGTGCCGCGATCAGCACGTCGGTCGGCGTGGTGTTGGACGCCTGGTAATACAGGTGCGAGAGCATCGCGTACGCGCCAGCCTGTGCCGAGTTCAGCGTGGTCGCGCGCTCCAGATCGGCGCGCGCACCGGCCAGCGCCGCCGCGCGACGTGCCGCGTCGCCGTCGATGCCCGACAACCAGCCAAAGTACACGAGACTTCCGCGTGCCTCGAGCGCATCCGCACTCTTGTCGTCCCGTTGGAGCGCGGAATCCGCCAGCGCCACGCCGTTGCCGACCCACTGGGTGATCACGACAACATCACGCCCAGCAAGCCGGGAACGCCGGTACGCGAGGAAGGCGCGCCGCGTGTATGGCTCCGCCCACTTCGTGTCCGCGAGCCCGGCGAGGATGAACAGCGAGTCGGCACTGGCGAATCGCTTTGCCACCGTCGGTGCATCTCCTGACGCCTGTGCCGCTTCGGCTGCCTTCCACGACTGTTCTGCGCGCTGGGCAAAGAGCCAGGCATCGCGGCTGTCAGTGCGTGACGCGGTCTGTTTCGTCTGCAGATCCTGACGCAGTTCCTGCCGGATCATGTCGGAGGCCACGACGACGATCGAATCGCGCAGCGCCAACTGATTCCCGGCCGGCACGGTGATCGGCTTCTTTGCGAGGTTCACGCCGCTGCCATCATCGAGGAACACGTCCACGGTGATCCGTCCGTCCTCCGACCGCACCGCGCCACGCACCAGGTACCCCGCACGCAGCACGCGCGCAATGCTGTCCCTCGTCAGCGCGCTGCCGCGGAACTTCTCGACGCCGCTGCGCGAGATGGTCGTGAGGCTGGCGGTGGTGGACAGCGTCCGGATGAGCTCTTCGGTGAGTCCGTCCGCGAGCGCGCCGAGCGACGAGTCCGCGGAGGCATCGTTGAAGTACAGCACGGCGATACGTCGTGATTCCGGTCCCGCCGAGGCCTTCGGCGCCCCTGCGCTCATCTTCCACATCCCGAACGCTGCGCCGGCCAGCACCACCGCACCGACGCCCGCCGTCATGGGCTTCCGCCACCATGGCGCCGGCGGCGGAGCATCCGACACACGATAAGTGGACGTCCGCCCGCGCATGGTGCGCGTCACGCTCATCGATCCGCCCAGCATCTCGATGAATGCGGCCGCGTTCTGCGGACGGTCGGCGGGCACCTTGCCCATCACCGCGAAAATTGCGTCCTCGATCTCCTCGGGCACGGCGCTGCGCACGATGCGCACACTCGGCACCTGTTCCATCAGGTGCCGCGCCATGATCGCCATCGAGCTCTTGCCGGTGAACGGCGGCTCGCCGGCCAGCATTTCGTACAGCATACAGCCCAGGCTGTAGAGATCAGCGGTGGGGCCAACCCCTTCGCCGGCCGCCTGCTCCGGCGACATGTAGACCGGCGTGCCCACTGCCATGCCCGTCTGCGTCAGCTTCGACTCACCGGCCTCGCTGGCCGCCTTGGCGATACCGAAGTCGGCGACGAGTGCGCGCTCCCCGTTGAGCAGGATGTTCTCAGGCTTCACGTCACGGTGCACGATCCCGAGCTGGTGCGCATAACCCAGCGCATCGGCCACCTCGACCGTCAGGCGGAGTGCATCGTCCACCGACAACTGCCCTTCGCGATCCAGGCGGTCGCGCAGCGACTCGCCCTTCACGAACGGCATCACGTAGTACATCAGATTGTCGAAGACCCCGGAGTCGTACATGCCGAGGACGTGCGGATGCTGCAGCTTGGCAGCGAGCTTGATCTCGCGTTCGAAGCGCTCCGCGCCAATGGAGGCGGCCATCTCGGGCAGCAGCACCTTGATCGCCACTTCGCGATCGTGCTTCACGTCGCGCGCGAGGTATACGGTCGCCATGCCGCCGCGACCGAGTTCGCGAGTCACGTCATAGCGGCCGGCGAGTGCGACAGCGAGTCGCTGCAATCCGTCGTTCGACCCGTCGACCGGCGGCGGCATGCGCATGGCCGCAAATTCAAGTGTGAAGTTCAGCCCACACCGACTGCAGAAGATCGCGTCTTCGGCAGTGGCGGCTCCACACTTCGAGCAGGTCGTTGGCAGAACGAACTCCGGAGAGGGTTGCTGCGGCGCGGCGACGCTCTAGAGTGCAGCAGTGCGTCGAGTCATGTCAAACATTCCGGTCGAATCTCCGTGCGCGTTCCGGAAAATAAGCATCCGCCACCGCGCGGATGTGCGGCACGCACGTCACAAGTTGATTGTACACGGCTAATCGAAGACGACGCAGCTCGGCAATATTTTCTTCCTCGTTGATTCGGTGGTCGCAGTAAGTTTGCAGCAGCCCCAGAAATCAGCGCCGGCGCGCCGTGATCAGCACCGCGATCTCATCAGGCCGCGGATTGATGAAGTCGAGCCGCACACGACCGTCGGGTAGCGACGAGACGGTGGCCGGGATCGAACTGTTGGTCAGCATCCATCCCGTTGGCAATACCACGGCATTGGCCGGACGGCCGAAGCCGCGGTCCCACACCAGCTCATCGTTCACGACGGTGTAACGCGCCGCATCGGTGTAGGTCTCGAACATGCGCAGCCGCACCGACGTGCCCTGAGCGACGGCCGGAAACCGGAACACCACGACTTCCGTCTGCGGCGTGACGTCGGGCACCGCGAGCTTCGCGCGCGTGATCGCTTCGCCCTTCAGCACCTCGTGCTGCAGCGGCTCGCCGGTGTCGAGATTCATCGCACGGGCATTGGTGACGGTACTCCCGGCGCGCACGATGTTCAGATAGGTGGACGTTTCCGGTCGTGATTCCGTGTAGTCGTGATACAGGTCGAACGCGTGCGTCTCCGGCTGCTGGAGGTAATAGACGATCTCGCGATCCTGATGCGCGCGCTCGTTCAGTCGCGCGGCAACACTCGATACTGCACCTCGCAACGCACGGGCAGGTACCGCACGCATGCTCACGGCCGCCTCGCTCGGCGTGTTGTTCCAGAAGCTGATCCCCACGCGACCGTCCGCTTCGTGCAGCACCTGCGCCGGAAAGCTCGATGCGACGAGTTCATAGCCCGCCGGAAGCACCACGGCGTTGCGCTTGATGCCGAGCGGGCGGGTGAAGACGATCGTGTCACCACGTGTGAAGTAGCTGAGCCTGTCCTCGTAGGTCTTGAGGATCAGCACCCGCTGCTCGCCGCCGTCGGGAGCCACCGGCCGCGCCAGTGTCACGCGGATGTAGGTCTGCAGACTGTCGCCGCGCACGCCACCCTGCCGCGCCACCGCCGCGCCCACTTCCTCGAACGCCAGCGGCTTGCCCGAGGCGCGATCGAGCACGCTTTCGTCGCTGGCGATGCTGCCTTTCCGGATCGGATTGAAGTAGTACCGCGCGCCCGGCGTGGTGGCCGTCACCTCGTAGATGATGCGGAATTTTCCCGAGCCCGGCGCCAGGAGTTCGTACCGCGTGTACGCGTCGGTCTCCGTTTGCCGCGGCACCTCCTGCGCGGCGAGTGGCAGGGCGGCGAGCGTGGCGACGGTGACGCAGGCACAGAGTCGGCGCATTGGCAGTCAGGAGGTGGGAATCAGCGACCGCTGAGGCTACGTCCATGCGCACCCGATCGCCACGCAGCTCGTCGGTGCAGACCCCCAGATCCGGGCAACCGCGGCTTGCAACGCGCCCAAATGTTGTGCGATCGTCACAGGGTGTCACCGCTGGCCCTTGTATTACAACGACTTAACGCGCATGAGTCCGCTATCTGTGGCAACTGCTCCACAGTTGAGTCCGCAGTGCTGCATAACGATTTCAAAATATCACGAAGCCCACGAATTGTGCCAGCGAGCCCTGCCATAGCGAAGTTCATATCAGGCATGGGTTTAGCCGTCATGGACCACAGCCCGCGGCGCTGCGGTCCGACGAATGCCCAGTGTAGCGGTGTCCACGGTCGGCTCCGACCAGACTCCACCGCTTCACAGGATGAAACGAAATGCGCAGGTCCTCGCTCGTTACCGCAGTCGCAGCCGCCGCACTTTCCGCAGCACCCCTCAGTGCCCAGACCTGGCAGGCAATCGGTTCGCCCGACAACAGCAACACCGGCGCGTACTGGAACAACCGGTCGGATGACAACAATACCGCGACCCGTTCCGCCACCTGCAACGTCGGCGCCATCCTGACCGGCGTCCCGCTCGCCGGCGCCACGGCCACGTCGTGCGACAATCAGGCCCCGGTGTACCTCCCGCTCTCCCCGGCACCACTGGGCAGCAAGGACGTCTTCCTCGGCGGCATGAACGGCTCCAACCCGGGCGCGTTCCGCTTCGCGGCTGGCACGTACAACATCTCGTTCATCGGACGGATCGCCGGCAGCACCGGCACCTCGTGGGGCGTGATCACGGATGCCGGTGATGTGATCGGCGCGGCCACGCTGGCGATGGGCAACACGACGATCTCGTCGAACTTCGCGATCTGGATCTCGCAGGCGCTGCCCGAGTCGGGCCTCGGCACGATTCACACCTCGACGCAGAGCACCGGCGCCGTGGCGATCGGCATGCGCGGCGCCTCGGTCAACCAGCAGTTCGCCGTCTTCACCAGCGACAAGGCAGCGGGCATCACCACCTTCAGCAGCGACGCATTCGGCACGATCATCAACGCTGCAGGAGCCGAGATGTACTACGTCGGCATGGAAGACAACGTGAACTGCGGCCGTGGCTTCGACGCCACCTGCGCACGTCAGCCGGTGGGTGCGCCCTCGGATCGTGACTACAACGACATCCTGGTCTCGGTGCAGCCGGTGCCGGAGCCGGCCACGGTCGGCCTGATGGGCTTCGGTCTGCTGGCGCTGGCCGGCGTCGCCAAGCGTCGCAAGGCCTGAACACTCACCCACGATTCATGGGGGACATGCACGAAAATCACGCAGGATGAACTGCAGCTAGCGCGGACACGCTCCTGCAGGGCAGAACGGGCCGGCTCGCCACGATGGCAGCCGGCCCGTTCGTTTTGTGATGGGCACCCTGTCGGCCGTTACTGCCTGATCGCCTGCAGCAATGTGGCCGTCCCCTTCTGTCGTGCCGTCTCACCTTTGCTGGAGCCGCGGTACTTGCCGATGCGCACGATCACGACCTCGTGCGACGGAATGATCCAGGCACTCTGCCCGCCCGCTCCAAGCATAGCGTACGCATCACGCGGCATCGGTTCGCCACCGTCGCCATTCACCCAGAAGAAGCCGCCGCCGTACACCGGTCGGCCATCGGCCAGCCAGCCCGGTGCGAGCGTCCTCGCGTACTCCACATAGCCCTTCGGCAGCAGACGCTCGCCGTTCCACACGCCATCCTGCAGGTACAGGTTGCCGAGACGCGCCCAGTCGCGCGCAGCGATCACCTCGGCACCCTGCCCGAGGAAGTTGCCGAAGGGATCGGTGTAGATGATCACGTCACGCATGCCGATCCTGTCGAACAAGGCGCGCGTCGGGAACGCGTGATAGTTCTCTCCGCGCTTCTCGACACCAAGCCGCACCAGGTAGCTCGCCAGCACCGGGTCCACGTTGCGATAGCGACCAACCTGCCCCGGCTTCCACTGCTGCGGGCGCGTGACCGCGTGCTGGTAGGAGTTCACCGAGCCGGCGTACAGGTAGAGATGCTCAGGATACCCCAGCGAGCGGTCGTATCCCGGATCCTGCGGCGCGCGCAGCCGCAGCCCGCTCGACATGCGCATGATGTCGCGGATGCGGATCTGCTGGCGCGGATCACCCGGCTGCTGCCACTCGGGAAACGGCGCCGGCTGGTCGAGCGTGAAGGTGCTCATCTGGATGAGGCGCGCCACCAGTGTGCCGGTGAGACTCTTGCCCATCGACCAGCTTTCGAGCGGCGTGTGGATACCGATACCCGGCGCGTATCGCTCACCGATGATGCGGCCCTTGTGCGTGACCACCACGGCGAGTGTCATCGCATCGGCGGGGCCGAACATTTCATCCAGCGACCGTTCGAGCATCAGCTTGTCGATGGTCGCCGGCAGCGGCGTGGCCGGCAGCACGTCACCCATCGGCCACGGCGTGGTGGCGGCCGGCGGCAGCGCCGACGTCACCACGCTCGGCGTGAAATTCACCGAGTCGGCACCCACGGGCAGCGGCACGCAGCCCTGACTGCCGTACACGCGCGCCACCCGTGTCACACCGTTCTTCAGCGTGAGTCGCACCGTCTTCGTGGCGTAATCCACCACCGTGTCACGCACCTCGGCGCGGTACTCCAGCGGCCCGGTGAAAAAGCCGACGTTCGCTGCAGCATCCGCGACCGACAGCCCGGTCAGGAACGCGGCGCCACAGAGCGTCGTCGCGAATCCTGCCGTGTAGTGTGAGAGCGCGTCACCAGGCACCGGCGGAAACGCGCCAGGTATCTGCAGCGAGTCACCGCGCGCGATCACCTGCCCGATCGTGGCGATGCGCGGCGAAGACGAATTACGCTGCGCCGGCAATGCGCTGGCGACGAGGGAGAGACCACTCAGCGTGGCGACGAGCGTGCGGGCATGCATGGCGTGCGGGGCGGAGGTCCGTGCGACACCGAGGGTGGACGCACGAAAGAAGTTTCCGGACCACAGCGCCGCCAGAGCCGTCTCGCCGAGCACCGTCAGCGCGCGATCGACACCTCGAGCGTCACCCAGCCACCGCGAATCGGATCGCTGAAGCTCTGGCTTCGCGTGCGTCGTGGAAAGCGCGCCGAGACGGTCTGGCCCACCGACCCCGCCGCCCCGCCCACCTCGGGCGTCACCGTGATCCAGCGACCCACCGGCACTGCCACACCGAGGCTTGCAGTGGCTGTCGTTCCGCTTGCGTCGAGCGTGGCCGGGATGCCGTTGAACGAGGCGCGCGCATTGCTCGACTCGCGCACGACGCTCACCGTCGGCAGCAGCGTCAGCGCACCGACGGGAATGGCCGCCGCCGCCGTGGCGCCGGTGAAGTCACCGATCGGAATCAGTCGCGTGGCGACGTCGGGGCGCTCGATGTCGATCGGTGTGGAGTAAAAGCCGCTGACGGTCAGGAATCCGGTGCCGTCGCTGCCGAAATAGCGCTGCAGGCGCGCGTCGACCGTGAGTTGTCCGCCACCGGGAAAGAGATTCCGACCCTCGAGCGAATCGGTGAAGCTCTTCGTCAATTCGACGCTCGCGCCGACGGTGGTCGCCTCTGTGGCGCGTGACACGCCGAGGAGGCCGCGCACGGTCGTGCCGCGCCAGCTCACGGCGTCACTGCCCGAGGGCCTGGGGTCGTACTCCACACCGCCTCGCATCGACAGCGACATGCCGCTTTCGCCGAGCGGCTGCGTGAGGGCGTACCGCATGCCGACGCGTGACGCGATGCCGAGTGCACCGGCGTCGAGATCGATGGTGCTGGTGCCGACCGCGCCGATGGCCTGCGCCTCTGCGGCGCTGAGCGCTGCCGGCGACGACATCGATTGCGCGAACACGCGAAGCGTATCGCGCGACCGCATCGTGAGGTCGAGACGGACGCTCACCGGCGTGACACCACTGAACGCGACCGACGGGCGCCCTGCCGTGGCGGTGGTGTCTCCCGTGTACGACAGTGGCGTGAGGTCGATGCGCAGCGCGGAACGTCCGAAGCTACCCACCCAGCTGGCATTCGACGACTGCTCCGAGGCGCGCACGCCGCCCACGGTGTAACGGCGATAAGTGGGCCGGATGGTGAACGCCTGCGCGAACCGCGGCGCCGGCACCGGCAGCGCGTCGTCGCTGAGGTCCAGCGTGTCGGCGAGCACATCGGCAATGATGCTGTCTCGCACGCGGGCAGTCAGTGTGTCGGCTCTCGTGCGCGGCGTCTGCGCGCCTGCCGACGCGGCGCTCAGAAACGGCGCGACCGCCAGCAGCGTGAGGAACGCGCAGCGGACGGTGCGACGGGACGCAGAACGTTGGTTCGTCATGTGACCGGGATCTTACCGCGCCAGGCTCATTCCGGTGAACCGGTCGGCGGCTTCGCTGAGGCGGGGTTGCCGGGGCGATTCGCGGCGCGGAATGCCTTCAGCTGTGACGCCATGTCGTCGGCCGTCATCGTGCCGGCCTTCACTTGTGCGCGCAGATCGGCCGCCTTCTCTCGCAGGCTCGCGCGATACGTGCGCATGCCACTCCGGAACTGGGCCTGTTCTTCCGGCGTGGCAGTCGGCCGCGCGGCACGACGGGCGCGCGCGGCCGACTGCTGGTCGGGCGACATCGCGGCGCGACGTGCGGCTGCTGCTTCCCGGCGCGCGGCCATGGCTTCGCGACGCTCGACAGCCTGCTCGCGTCGCGTGGAGGACGGGGTGGTGGTGCTCGCACCCTGCGCATGGGCGGCCGGCAGGGCCAGCAGCGCGACGGCGGCGAGGGTGAGAATCCGGTGGGTCATGGCGGTCAGTCTCAGGTGATGCGTGGCGGCGCGTCACCGGCGGGCAGCGGGTGCAGCCCATCGGCCACGCGCACGAAGCGCTTACGGCTTGCGGATGCTGTCGGCGCGCAGATCGCGCACGTCGCGGCGGCGGTCACGCACATCGCCGCGGCGGTCGCGCTTGTCGGCGCGCAGGTCACGCCGGTCACGGCGCAGATCGCGGCGGTCGCGGTTGATGTCGCGACGCTCGGCGCCGGTCACCACACCGTCGGAACGGGCGTCCTTCACGTCGTCGCGGATCTCACGCTTGTCGCCACGGATCTCGCGGCGATCCCCACGAATTTCGCGGGTGTCGCGACGGATCTCGCGGGTGTCGCGCGCCACTTCACGACGGGCGCCAGCCTGCGCCTCGACTGCCATCGGGAGGGCGAGCAATGCGGCGGCGGCGAAGATCAGGGTCTGGATACGCATGGAAGGTCTCCTGCGGCGTTCGCCGCGGCTGGTTTCGGTGGTGGCCTTGGTGGCTACATCCACACAGACGACGCGGGTCCGGAGACGTTAAGGCGCACTTGAACACGAGGGGCGGTCGTCGCCGCCACCTACCCGTACGCTCGCCTGCAGCGGTGCAGACCCGGTATCGTTGACGACCTTCCCACACGTCAGGACTGCCATGCCCGTCTCCCGTCGCGACTTCATCGCCCGCACTGCGGTGACCGCCGCATCGCTCACGCTCACCGAGCGGCTGCATGCCATGCGGATCGCCGAGCCGGCGCTGCAGATGGCGGGCACCGCGGCGGTGCCGCGCATCATCAGCTCCACCAACGGCTTGCGTGGCGTGGCGCGGGCATGGGAGATGATGCAGCGCGGTGACGACACGCTCGATGCGATCATCGCCGGCGTCAACATCCAGGAGCTGGATCCCGACGACGATTCCGTCGGACTCGGCGGCCTGCCGAACGAGGAAGGCGTCGTGCAACTCGACGCGAGCTGCATGCACGGTCCCACGCGACGCGCCGGCGCCGTGGGCTGCATCGAGGAGATCGCGACACCGTCGCTGGTCGCGAAGGCGATCATGGACTACACCGATCACATCATGCTGGTGGGCAGTGACGCGAAGCGCTTCGCACTGGAGATGGGCTTCAAGTCGCAGAACCTGCTCACTGAACGCTCGCGCCAGAACTGGCTGCGTCGTCGTGCACGCCTCAACCCATCCGATTTCCGTCTCGACTTCGATGACGACGTGGTGATTCGCGACACGCATGGCACGATCAACATGAATTGCGTGAACGCGAAGGGCGAGATGAGCAGCGTGACCACCACCAGCGGCATGGCGTACAAGGTGCCCGGCCGAGTGGGCGACAGTCCGATCATCGGTGCGGGCCAGTATTGCGACCAGAACGCCGGTGCCGCCGGTTCCACCGGTCGCGGTGAAGCGAACATCAAGGCGTGCGGTGGATTTCTCACGGTGGAGTTCATGCGGCAGGGCGTGACGCCTGAACAGGCCTGCCTGAAAACGCTGGAGCGCATGGTCAGCATGACCGAAGCGCGATTGCTCGACGACAAGGGCCGTCCGCGCTACGACATCAACGTCTATGCACTGGCGAAGGACGGCCGCTACGGCAGCGCCAGCATGTACGAAGGCGGAAACTTCGCGGTCGCCGACGCGAAGGGCGCGCGTGTCGAGTCGGCAGCGTTTCTCTTCCGGAAGTCGGAGATGCCGACCGGGCCGGTGCCGGTGCAGCGCGCGCGGGCACGCTGATCACGTTCCGCATTATTCTCCGTGCTTCCGTTCCGTCGTTCGGAAGCCACGACTTCAACTGAACCGCACGGCTATCACGACGCCGTCGAACGGGATCCGCTGCCGATATGCGACGCTTCACTCTCTTTGCTGGTGCCGTTGGCGCCATCGCGATCACGACCGCCGCGCAAGCACAGCGTCGCGCGGCATTCGCCCTCGACGAGACCACCATCGCCGACGTGCATGCCGCATTTCGCGACAAGCGTCTCACCTGCCGCACGCTGGTGACCGACTATCTCGCGCGGATCGAGCGGGTGGACAAGGCTGGCCCGGCGATCAACGCGATCGTCACCATCAACGACAAGGCACTCGCCACCGCCGACTCCCTCGACCGGCTCTACGCGGCGAAAGGACCCGTGGGTCCGCTGCACTGCGTTCCGATGATCGTGAAGGACAACATGGAGACGCACGACCTGCAGACCACCGCCGGTTCGCTCTCGCTGAAGGGATGGATACCTGCGCGTGACGCCACGATGGTGGCGCGCATCCGTGCCGCCGGCGCCATCGTGCTGGCCAAGAGCAACCTCGCCGAGTGGGCGTTCACGCCGTACGAAACCGTCAGCTCCATCCTGCCCGGGTACACGAAAAATCCGTACGCACTGGACCGCGTGACGGCCGGCTCGAGCGGCGGCACGGCGGCCGCCATCGCGGCGAACGAAGGCACCGTGGGACTGGGCACCGACACGGGCAACTCCATTCGTGGTCCGTCGGCACATCAGGCGCTGGTTGGCATCCGCTCCACGATGGGGCTCACGTCGCGCGCCGGTGTGGTGCCGCTGGCGAATGGCAGCGACATCGCCGGACCGATGGCGCGTACGGTGACGGATGCCGTGAAGGTGTTTCAGGTGGTCGCTGGCGCGGACACCGCCGATGCCGTCACCGCACCGGCCGCCGCACGACGCGACGCCGACTACACGAAATTTCTGGTGCCCGGCGGGTTGAAGGGTGCTCGTATCGGTGTGCTGCGGCAGGCGTATGAAGGACTCACCACCGACCCGGAAGTCGTCGTGGTTTTTCTGCATGCCCTTGATGCGCTGCGCGCGCAGGGTGCGACCATCGTCGATCCCGCCGGTGTCGCGTCGCTGTCGGCGTTGATCCGTGTGCCGGGCCCCGGCTGCGCGACGTTCAAGCACGATCTGGAGCGGTACTTCGACGCGCGCGGACAGAACGCGCCGGTGAAGACCATTCGCGAGGTGCTGCGCAGCGGCAGGTATCACCCCAGCGTCCAGCTCCGGCTGCAGGCAGCCGACACGGTGTCGCTGGCGCCGGAAGCCAATCCTGCCTGTGCCGCGCGCGACGCGATGCGTGTGCGATTCCGCGCCGCCGTCACGCAGATGATGGACTCACTGCAGCTCGACGCGCTGGTCTATCCCACGTGGAGCAATCCACCGCGGCTGATCGGCGACCTGAATACGCCGCACGGAGACAACAGTCAGCTCTTTTCGCCAACCACCGGCTTTCCGGCCATCACCGTGCCGATGGGCTACACGCGCAATGGTGCGCTGCCCGCCGGCATGACGTTTTTCGGGCGCGCCTGGAGCGAGGGCCGTTTGATCACGCTGGCGTATGGCTACGAACAGGCGACGAAGCATCGTCGTGCACCGGCGAGCACCGCCGTGCTGCCGGGTCGGTGACGGGTGAAGACGCAGACAGACCCGTCACCACAGTGTGATGACGGGTCCGTGTCCGTGCGTCAGTGCCAACACCGGGCCTGAGCCCGGCGGTCGTGCGTCAGTACCATCCTGCCCCGGTGTTACTTCGCAGCAGTGGCGCGGCGGCGGCGGGCAACGCCCATCAGACCGGCCAGACCCGTCGCCATCAGGGCGTACGTGGACGGCTCCGGCACCACGTTCGGGTTCCGCGTGGAGATCTCGGCCCACAGGTAGGCCTTGTTCGACGACTGTTCCTTCGACAGGAACTCACCCGTGCCCTGGAACGAGCTGCTGCTCGACGAGAAACCGAGCAGCGTGATGAAGTACTGCTGCGAGTTGTACGTGAACGCGTTTGCGGTCAGTGCGCCGCCGAAGGTCACGCGGTCTGCACAGCCGTTCGCGTTCAGCGCTGCGGTGCCGTAAGGGCACGGGCCACCGTTGGGCGTCTCTTCGTGATTGATCAGGAACGTGTTCGAGAACGAGGTCGGCGAGGTGCCGTTGATGCCGACCGTCACGTTCAGTCGTGCGCTCGACAGAAAGTTGCCGGTGATCGGGTTGTTCTCGTGCACGAAGTCACCCAGGACGAAGCGGCCAAGTCCACTCGACAGTGTCACGTTGAACGACGTCGCGCGGTCATTGAAGCGGAATGCGCTCTGGCCGCTCTGCGTGGTCGGGTTGCCCCACGACAGGCCCACCACCGAACCCGAGTTGTCGACCTGCAGATTCGTCACGTTGCCGGGCTGAATGTTCGACCAGGTCGGCGTGATGTTGTTGATCGTGAGCGTCTGGGCGTGCAGAGGAAGCGCGACGGCAGTCAAGGCAACGGCGAGGGCGATGCGGGAGCGGATCATGGGTCACCTTCGATGATGAGGTAGCCTGCGATGCGGCGGTCTCGCCGCGCACCGTCCATCAGGGCAACAGCCGAGCCCGGTCCTGACCCGCCCTGTGCCACCTGTGTCGGTGGCCTGTGCCACGAAGGTGAATCCGGTGAAAGGTCGTTGTCAGACAACGACTTATCCCACCTTTACTGATTGCCCAAAATCAGTTAAGGTGGCCGGCAAACATGAAGATTTACCAAGCGCTGCCGTAGCGTCGAAGCGACAGATCAGTCTGCCACGCAACAGCAGAGCTCGACATTGACTGTGTGGACCTGCCGAAGGTGCTGGCGACGCCCCGTGCCACCAGCCACGTTGAGGACATCGTGTGACTCCACCGGGCACACGCCACCCTCTTCAGTCGTGACACCATGCCCTTCACATCCGCTCGCCAGCGATCCGCGCGCCTCACCGCGCTCGTCGCCCTCTCGCTCGTCGCCGCAACGTCCGCCGCCGCTCAGCGCAGCTTCTCCTCGCTGACCATGTTCGGCGACAGCTTCTCCGACGTCGGCAATGCCAGCGCGCTGACGGGCGGCGCCATCCCCAGCCGGATCTCGAATGGCCCGGTCTGGTCGGACTATCTGGGCGTTCTGCTCGGGCGCACGGTCGACGTGAAGCCGGCCTTCGTCACGCGCACGCCGACGGGCGTGTATGCCGTGGCCGGCGCGCTCACCAACAGCAGCCAGACCGGCACCGCGACCCAGATCGGCCTCTGGTGCGGGTTCAACGGCACCACCTGCACCCGCGCCGCCGATCCGACCGGCCTGTACACCCTGTTCGCCGGCGGCAACGACGTCCGGAGCGCCGCAGGCCTGGGCACTGACGCCGCCCGACGCGCCGCCACCGTGGCCGCCGCGCAGAACCTGCTCACGCAGGGTGCGAGCCTCACGCAGGTCGGTGCCCGCAACATCCTGTTCGCCTACCTCCCCGACCTGGGCCTGACGCCCGATCGCATCGGCACGGCGCAGTCGGCCACTCTCTCGACCCTCACGCAGCTGTTCAACTCGACGCTCGCCGCCGGCATCGGCCAGCTCCGACTCGGCGTACCGACGGCCAACCTGTTCGACCTGCGTCTCGACAACCTGTTTGCCAACCTGCTCGCGCAGCCGGCGGCGTATGGCTTCGGCAACACCTCCGGGTCATGCGCCGCAGCTGGCGCGCTTCCGGGATGCGCAGGCTACGTGTTCTTCGACGGCCTGCACCCCACCTCTGTGGCACACGGCTTCGTCGGCAGCGCGGCGTACAACCTCGTCGCATTCAACCAAAACGTCGCCGTCGTGCCAGAGCCGGCGACGGTAGTGCTGCTGGCGTCAGGACTCGTGATGCTCGCCGGCGTCGCCCGGCGCCGTCAGGCACGCTGACGCACACACGGGATGGCA
>JAYWIJ010000073.1:0-4235 GCA_043788935.1 Gemmatimonadaceae bacterium
ATCGACGCCGACGAGGTTCACGCCGCTATGGCCCATCTGCGTCATCGTGTGATGCGTCATGTGGCAATGCATCGACCAGTCGCCCGATACGTCTGCGGAAAACTCGACGGTTCGCGTCGTTCCGACCGGCACGAGCGTCGTGCTCTCCAGGCGCTGCGCCGTGCGCTCGACCGGACCGCCATCGGTGCCGACAACACGCCAGGCCAACCCGTGCACGTGAATGGGATGATGGCTCATCGCGCTCAGATTCCCGAAGCGGATCCGCACGTCGTCACCGCGCTGGATCACGAGCGGCGCCGTGCCAGGGAACGCCTTGCTGTTGAACGTGAGGACGTTGAAATCGGTCATCTCGTTCGGATTGGGCCGCGCCGTGCCGAGGGCGATCCTCCACTCGCTCGACAACATCACGAAGTCCTTGTCCGGACGCCGACGTGCCCCACGCTGATGGATGACGAACATGCCCATCATGCCGAGGGCCTGCTGCGTCATCTCGTCATAGTGCGGGTGGTACATGTAGGTGCCGTACTGGTCGAGATCGAATTCGTACATGAACGTCTCGCCGGTCGGAATCGGCGCCTGACTGACGCCGGACACCCCGTCCATGCCTGATGGCACGAAGAGCCCGTGCCAATGCACGCTCGTCGGCTCGGGCAACTGATTGGTGACGTAGATCCGGACGCGGTCGCCCTCGACCGCCTCGATGGTGGGGCCGGGCGTTCGTCCGTTGTATCCCCAGCACGTCGCCGTGAGCCCGGGCGCGAATTCATGCTGGATCTCACCGGCCGTGAGATGAAAGACCTTCACGCGGTCCACGACGCGAAACGGCAGCGTCGTGCCATTCGGCGTGATCACTGGCGTGTAGTCCCGCCCCGGCTGCCCCGGCGATGATCGTAGCGTCGAGCGGCGTGACCGTGATGGCGTCGTCGGTGCTGGAGGCGGTGCCGTCTGCTCCGGCATGTGCATCCCCGCATGCTGCGCCTGCACGAGGGACGCGGCGGCGGCCGTTGCGGTCAGCACGGTCACACCCTGCTCCAGCAGGGCACGACGCGAGATCGGTGTGTCGCTCATGGCGTCCTCGGTGATTGCATCGGTCGTTGTACACCGCCCATCGGCTGTTCGTCCGGCGTCAGCGGCTGGAATGAGCCACCAACGGCTTGCTCGAGCCGCGCGCGCTGGATCCAGTAATCACGCAGCGCTTCGACGTAGGCCTGTCCCGCGTCGATCTCGGCCTGCCGGGCGAGGAGCAGCGTGAACACGCTCTGCTCCATCGCGTTGACGAAGCGCTGCGACTCGGCGACCAACCTGGCGCGCAGCGGCAGGACAGTGCGCTGCAGATGCACCGCACGCTCACGCGACGCGTCGACACGGGCCGCCAGCGCCGTGACGTCGGCGGCAATTTCGATTGCCAGCGCATCGTGCCGGTCCACAGCCTGTCGAAACGTGGCACGTGCACGGGCGACACGCCCCTGCCCCTGGTCGAACAGCGGTAACGGCACGGCCAGCGTGGCACCGGTGAAGCGGCCGTCGGGGTCGGTCTCGCGTCCGACACCGATGCTGCCATCCGGCAGGAGTGCAAACGTGTTTGCCAGTCCGGCGAGGCGACCGGCGGCCGCGGCCGACTCGAAGGCCGCGCGCAATTCCAGATTTCGCGCCTGCGCGAGCGGCGCGAGCACCTGCATCGGCGGCAGGGTATCCGTCGGCATGCCGAGTCGCGGCGTCGGAGTCCACGACGAGTCACTCGTGACGCCCATCACGCGGGCGAGCGCGGCGACATGCGCGCGACGCTCACCACGGGCCGTCAGCAAGGCCAGTCGCGCATCGGCGGCCATCGCCTGCTGCTGCGCGAGGTCGAAGTCCGACACGTTGCCGGCGTCATGCAACGCACCAGCGGCGATGGCGCTGGCCTCCGTCGCCTGCAGCACGGTGGCGCGCAGCTCTTCCATCTGCGCTGCCGCCTGTGCTTCCGCGTACGCGACTCGAACATCCGCGACGGTCGCGATGACGGCGGCAGCCACGCGCGACTGCTCAGCCACGTAGGCCAGCCGCGCGGCACTCCGGCGAGACGGTCGCTGCAGATAGTCGATGAACGGCAGCGCGAGTCCGAGCTGGAGGATCCCGGCACCGCCGCCCGCAGCGACGAAGCGACCGCCGCTGAACACAGGGTTTGCCAAGAGCCCTGCCTGCACGACGTCAGCCTGCGCGATGCCGAGATCCTCGAAAGTCGCCTGCAGTCGCTTGTTGCGGAGCAGCGCGACACGGATGGCCGTATCGACGGGCACGACGCCGTGGAGTGCCTGCGCGGCATACCTCCTCGCCACCGAATCGGCGACGCGGTCACGCACCCATACCGCCCGGACGTCGGTGCGGGCAGCGACGGCACGATTGACGCCATCGACACCATCGGCAGCCGACACACTCGCGCAACTGGAAAGTGCCGCGACGAGCAGGCACCCTGCCAACCCGTTCCGCACCGGGATGTGAAGAATGGTCATACACCTTGAAGGAGGGCCTTTATCGTGCGTAAAATACGCCACCGCCCCCCCGAGGTCAACAGACCCCGCTCCGACGAATCCAATCGTCAACGTCGCTGGCGCGCACGCGAAGGCACGCGGGCTCTCGATGGCAGCAGGTGAAAGAGCCGTTCAGAGGTGCTTCTCGATCTGTGCATACGTCCCCATCGTGATCAACTGCACCAGCACATCCCGGGTGCCGCGGTTGCGCCAGTACCAGCCGTGGTTGCCATTGAACCCTGCGACGAGTTCGCCAGAATCAGCCGCGACGCCCTGCGCCTTCTTGTAGCTCACGAACCAGTCCTTCGGGGCATTGGTCGAGTCGCCGTGCATGTCGTAATTCACGACACCGTTCGTGATCCGCCAGATGTACCGAGCACGCGACCCGCCGGGCATGACGAGCTTCACCTCGCCTCCCTTGCCGGGTGCCAGCGTGACCAGCGTCGTGTCGGTCCGATTCACCGCGTCAACGGTGCCCGTCGTCGCCACGGAAGCAGGCGCGGACGCGACGGCTTCTGCCGCCGCGATCACGGAATCGGCCGATGCCTCGGCCGCGGCGTTACTGGCAGCCTCTTCGGCCAGCGCCAGTTTGACCTCGCCCATCTGCGTGAGCCCCAGCATGCGACCCACACCCGTCGGATCGATGCCGTATTCGGCAGGCAGCACACAGGTGACGAGCAACAGGCCAGCCACGGCGGCCGCGATCAGCGTCGAACGAACGAGTGACGCACTGGACGGCGTCTCGGCAGGGGCAGTCGGTGTGGTCATGTGGTCGATCCGAGAATGAAGAAGCCAGCGAGTTGGTAGCCGACGAGCAAAAAACCCGCAGTCATGATGACGACATTCGCGCCGTAGGCCATCGGGCGGAAGCTGGTGGTGCGCCGCCAGTGATTCATGGCGATGAGGATCGCGCTCAACGCGAGGACCTGTCCGATCTCGACACCGACGTTGAACGCAACGAGATTCGGCACGAGGCCATCGGTCGACATGTCGAAGTCGAGGATCTTCGTGGCCAGGCCGAAACCATGGAAGAAGCCGAAGATCAGGGTCGCCGCACGCGCATCCGGCGCGATGCCGAACCACGTCTTGAATGCGCCAAGATTGTCGAGCGCCTTGTAGACCACCGAGAGGCCGATCACCGCATCGATCAGGTACGCATTGACGCTCACCTGCATCAGCACACCCAACAACAGCGTGGTCGAATGGCCGATGGCGAACAGCGTGACGTAGAGCGCGACGTCCTTCAGCCGATAGAGGAAGAAGATCACGCCGAGCAGGAACAGCAGGTGATCGTACCCGGTCACCATGTGCTTGGCGCCGAGATAGGCGAACGGGATCAACAGCACACCGCTGGTCTGCTGAATGAAGCCCTTGTCGCCGGCAGCGACCCCGTGCGCCAGCAGCTCGGTGGTCACCCCACCGAGCAGCAGGCACACGACGGCCAGTCGTTGAACGAAGCGCACGCTACTTCACTCCAAATGTCAGCGAGCCCCACTTCGACGAGTGGTTCGCCTCCGCATCACCCGTGACGCGCACCATCGAGATGAACTTCACGTAGTACGTCCCGGTGCGATCCAGCGGGATGTGCACCAATCCTGCCGCGTCGGAGCGCACGTTGCGCTGCGCCACCCGACCGTTGGACGCCGACAATCCGCCGTACTGCACGAACTGGTTGGCCACCGGCTTGCCATCCACCAGCACCCGGACGTCCAACGTCGCGCCGAC
>JAYWIJ010000074.1:0-4234 GCA_043788935.1 Gemmatimonadaceae bacterium
TCGGAACGGGCCGTTCCTCGACGCTTATTTGGCCTTGCTCCAGCTGGGGTTTACCCTGCCGTCACCGTTGCCGCTGACGCGGTGCGCTCTTACCGCACCATTTCACCCTTACCCGATCCGGCACGAATGCCGGCCGACGGCGGTGTATTTTCTGTGGCACTTTCCGTCGCACGATGACGATCGATTGTCACCGCACGCCCAGGCGTTACCTGGCAGCCTGCCCTCCGGAGCCCGGACTTTCCTCGAGCAGCCATCCTGACGGATCTGTCTCGCGATCACCCGGCCGACGCACATCACCTGTCAGCAACCTAGCGGCAGATTGCGCCGAGACGCAGCGCCAGGCATCCGCACCGAGCTGGACGCATCAGCGCGTCATCGTGGCACGCCCCGCCATGATCGCGCAGCGATTCGACCATGGCTGCAGCGTTTTGCATGACCAGTTGATGACGGACCGTGACATCGTAGCGTCGTCACTCTCACTGCGAGGTTCACTGCTCATGTCTGCGTTCTCCCCCGGCAGCACGACGACGCGCGACGGCGGGCCAGTTCCGGTCACCACCATCCTCACCCCATCCGAACGGACCGCCGTCGATGCCGCGGGACACGGCCTCTATCGCGCCGTACACCGCTCATCCCTCGATGAAGTGCGACGCGACCTGCGTGAACAGTCCGCCACCGCCGTCCTCCTCTCCCTCGCCTGCTGCTCACCACGCGATGCCATTCGCATGGCAGGCATTCTGCGCGATCATCCCCGCGTGCCGATGATGGGCCTCGTCACCAACGCCGAACGCGTACACCCGCAGTCGCTGCTGTCACTCGGTCGGAGTGGCATGCGCATCGTCATCGACGCGCGCGACTCGGGTGGATGGCGCCTGCTCCGCGAAACGGTCGCGACCGCCGATCGCGGATCGTTCAACATCGACTCCGCCGTTGCAGACCTGCGCATCCGCCTCGCGGCCGCATCCGACGACTGTCTGCAGCTGCTTGAATTACTGCTCGTCGCCCGCCCCCCGGTGCATGCGGTCCGCAGCATCGCACGGCTTGTTGGCATTCACCCGGGCACGCTCATGAGCCGCTTCCAGCGCGCGGGGCTGCCTCCGGTGAAGCGCTATCTCGATTTCGCCAATCTGGTGCGCGCAGCCGAAGCCCTCGAGGATCAGCGCCGGTCGATCGCCGACGTCGCGGTCCAACTCGACTACTCCTCACCCCAGAGCTTCGGACGCCATGTGCAACTGGTGCTGGGCATGACGGCATCGACCTTTCGCAGCACCTACGACTGCGAAGGGATGTACGTCCGGTTCTGCGACGAGGTGATTTCACCCGTGCAGGCAGCACTGTGTCAGTTCAGGCCAATGCGTGCCGTGGAAGACAGTCGCTGAACCACTCAGGCGCTGGCGGAAGCCGGGATCAGGGCCTTGAGCTCGTCGGCAGTCGTGAAGGCGATGAGCGGAATTCCCTGCGCCGCCAGCGCCTCCCTGGCGCCCTCCTCGCGGTCGACGAGGGTCAGGGCACCGACAACCTCGCCGCCCTCCGCCCTGATGGCGGCAGCGGCATTCATGGCACTCCCGCCGGTGGTCATCGAATCCTCGATCACCACCACACGATCACCACGCCGAAACGACCCCTCGATGCGCTTCCCCATTCCATGACCCTTGGGCTCCTTCCGCACCGCGAAACACCGGACCGGCACCCCGGCCTGCGCACTCGCATAGGCGATCGCATAGCTGACCGGGTCCGCGCCCATCGTCAGCCCGCCGACGCTGTCCACGACCCACCCGCTGCCCACCAGCATCGCATGCGCCACCGGACCGACGAGCACGAGCCCATCCGGACTCATCGTCGTCAGGCGGCAATCCACATAGAAATCGCTCACTCGACCGGACGCCAAGGTGAACGTGCCGCGGCGTGCCGAGCGATCGGCGAGCAGCCTGACCAGCTGCTCGCGTGGGGGCAGACTCACGCTCAGCTGTCCTTGGAGCCGAAGAGTCCCTTCACCTTGCCGAACAATCCGCCCGACTTCGGTGCAGCCGGCGCCGGCATCGACACGATCGACGACTCGAGCGCCGATGCAAAGTCCACAATGCCCGGATACCGGTCGCCCGGCTGACGCGCCAAGCCCTTCATGACCACACGCTCCACATCCTCACTGAACGTGAGCCCCGGCACCGCCTTGTTCAACGCGTTCGGCGGCTGCGTCAGCAACTGCGACAGCATGTCGCGGGTGGAACGCGCCGTGTACGGATGCACGCCGGTGAGCAGGAAATACGCGATCGTCGCCAGACTGTACTGGTCAGCCGCGGGACCCACCAGCACGCCACTGAGTGCCTCGGGCGCGACGTACAGCAGCGTACCCACGAAGAAGCCGTCGCGCGTCAGGCGCTGGTCGTTGCCCTGCTCCGGTTCCGCCGCGATGCCGAAATCGAGAAGGCGCACCTCGTCCTTCACGCTGTCGTACATCAGGTTTTCCGGCTTCAGGTCGCGATGCACGATGCCCTGCCGATGCGAGGCATCCACGGCGGCGGCGATCTGCTTCACGATGCTGGCGACCTGCGGACGTGGGAACGCGCCGGTGCGCTTCGCCACTTTCTCCAGCAGTTCCCCAGGAGCCCACTCGATGGCCAGGTACTTCACGCCATCCGCTGCGCCCAGTTCGATCGTACGCACCACGTTGGGATGCACGACCCGCAAGCCGAACTCCGCCTCGCGCTCGAACCGGATCACGGCCGTCGGGTCGTTCCGCAGCTTCGTGCGGAGCACCTTCAACGCCACCGTGCCGTGCGTGGGGTGCGACGCGCGATACACCATCGCCGTCCCGCCTTCGCCCACCATGTCCTGCACCGCATATTCTGCGATGACCGTTCCGACCAGCGCGTCTCGAGAAGTCACGGGGGAGAAGGCTACGTCGCTACAGGGAAGGCGGCAAGCGTACAGTCCGTCAGCGACGTGGCGGGCAGCGCGCAACGAATGCCTCGGCAGTCGTGTACCGTATCTTGCAATGCTCCTACTTTTCCCGGAACCGGTTACTCACGCGTGATTGCGGCGGACGTCATGGTACAGCAGGCGACAACGTTCCCGAGGCTTCCCCTGCGACGCCTCAGTCTCGCCCTGCTCGGCGTGGCGGTCACCGCATGCGCCGGCGGTCCCCCTCGCCGCAACGGCCCGCCCGGCGTGGACGGTCCGGCTGCCCCGCGGCGAGGCGACCTGGTCGCGCAGGCGAACGTGGTGCAGGTGCTGCAAAATCTTGGCCTCCTGGCCGGCGGTCTCCCGCTGCCCTTCTCCGGCTCCGTCGCCAGCCTCCCGGGACCCTCGGCTGACACCTCGCTCGCCGTTCTCTCGCTCTCGTTTCCGACGACGTCGTTCACCTTCATCCGTGAAGGCGATCGCTTCCGCGCGTCGTACGCCGTCGCTGTCGAAATGCGCCGCAACGGCGCCGTCGTGGTGCGCGGCGAAACCAGCGATACCGTGCGCGTGAATTCCTTCAAGGACACACAGCGCGGCGAAGAAAGCGTGCTGTATCAGCAGCAGGTACTGGTGCCACCCGGCACGTACACCATGGCCGTGCTGATCCGCGACGGCAGCAGCTCCCGCTCGGCGGTTCAGGAACGCGAAATCATGATCCCGCGGTTCGGCGGCCGACCCAGTACGCCGATCGTCGCGCTGGAAGTCCAGCCCAGAAGCAACCCGGCCACCGGCCCCGACCTCCTCGCCAACGCCCGCAGCACCATGGTGCTCGGTCGGGATACGGAATTGCCGCTGTATCTGGAAGTGCGCGATTCCTCGCCCAACGGCGTGCCCCTGAACGTCGCGATGCGTGATGACAAGGGCGCGACGCTCTGGCAGGACAGCGTCGTCCTCACGGCCCGCGGAACGCTGGCGAGCTCCGTCATCCGCGTGCCCGTCGCGCGCCTGGGTGTCGGCATCGTGCAGGCCGCGGTCTGGCGCCCCGGTCAGCCGGATACCGTCACGCAACCCGTGCTGGTCAGCTTCGGCGACGACCTGCCGGTCGCGTCGTTCGACGAGATGATCCAGTACCTCCGCTTCTTCGCCAACAGCTCGGTCCTGAATCGCCTGAAGTCCGGGACCCCGCAGCAGCGCGCCGAAGCGTGGGCCAGCTTCCTCGCCGAAAGCGACCCGATCTCGCTCACGCCGCAGAATGAAGCGCTGCGCGACTACTTCGTCCGCATCCGCGTCGCCAATGAACGGTTCCGCGAAGACGGTTCGGTGGGCTGGCTGT
>JAYWIJ010000075.1:0-4188 GCA_043788935.1 Gemmatimonadaceae bacterium
GCGAAAGTGTATTCATCACGGCGTACCGTACGCGCGGCTTGACTTCGACTTCGTCGATCCGCGGCTCACCCGAATTGCGCCTTGGTACCTGCTCGCGCAGTGCGCCCGCGTGATCGATGCGCAGCTCCCCGGGCGCCCGTTGCGTGGACTGGTGGCGCGCGCTGACGATGTGGTGCCATTCGAGACGTTCGCGCTGGGCCCGCAAGAGGTGAGTCGCGCCTTGGGTCGACTGCGCAGCGACGTCGCCCTCGAACATGGCCCCGCGGTATTGGAGGAGATGGCACAGGCGCTCAGCAGCTCCGCGGCCCCCGCCGTCGTGATTGTGCTCGATACACTCGAAGTCGCGATGCTGCATCCCGAGGCCGACCTGGTCGCGCTGCTCCGTGTGCTGCAGGCGCTGCACGATCGATGCCCGAAAGTGCGCGTTATCCTGTCCGGCCGGTTCGATTTGTCTGAAAAGCTCGCAGGCTTCGCCGCCCTGTTCGGCGCACGGACTCGAACGATCGCGCTCGACCGTCTTAGCGACGCCGAGTCGCGGGCGTATCTGGTGACCAAGCGTGGTATGCCGCAGGGCGTCGTCGTGCGCGCGATCGCCGATCGCTGTAACGGAATGCCCTTCGCGTTGTCGCTCTTCGCCGATGAATGGCAGATCAATCCGCGGCTCACGGCGGCGGAGGTGCGCGAGATCCCGGGGCCGGAGTTGCACTATCTCGTGGAGCGGGTGCTCAAGCGCGTGCCCCGTCCGGTGGCGTGGCTGCTTCGCTACGGCGTGGTGGCGCGCCGGCTCAACCGCGCGTTCCTCGCTGACGTCGTGCTGCCGGAGCTCGAGCAGCTGCGGCGGAGTCGCCGCTTCGACAATCCATTGCGCGACACCGAGGTATTGGCGCAGTACTTCGACGCGAATGCGCTGGCGCAGGGCGAGGAAGTGCTGTCCGCCGAGCTCCTGTGGGCCGATCTCGAGCGACATGCGTCCGCCTTCTCGTTCGTGAGCCGTGATCCATCGCAGCCGCATTGTCTCGTGATCCACGAGGAGGTCGTGCGCCCCATGCGTGCGGAGCTGCAGCGCCAGCCGGTGTGCCGGCGACTCCATCGCCGTGCCATGCAGCTGGGCGAGCGGCGCGCCGAGCGTATCGGGATCGGGAACGAAGGCGAATGGGTCGCAGAGCGGGCCGATGCGCTGTATCACGCGCTGCGCACGGTGGAACGTGAGGCTCGGCGAGGCTGGCGCACGGCCATGGCGACCACCAACCGCCATCACGCGTGGCGCGCGCGCGCGCTGCTGGCGTCGGAACTGCTCGACGAGAATGTGAAGGTGCCGGTCGATCTGCGCCTCGAGGGCGCGCGTGTGCGCACCGAGTCCTTTCTCGCCCTCGGGATGCGCAGTCGCGGCGACGCCGCGTCGGCGGCGGAGCACTGGGAGCAGGCCGCCGCGGCGCATCGGCAGTGGGCGCAGCTGCTGCGCGCCCACCGCAAAAGCCCGGACGCGGCCTTCCAGCTGGCTCGGGTGCGGATTGCCTCGCGCAGTGGTAAACCGCAGGGCGCCAGTCTACGCAGCCTCGAGCAGGCCATTCGCTCCACCCGTGATGCGCGCGAGCGATTGGAGTTGCATGCCGCCCTCGCTGAAGGCTACGCGTATCGACCGGCGGCCCTGCGCCATATCGAGGCGGTGCTGCGGTTGCTCGCGCGGTCTGCCCATAACTGGGATGTGGGCGCCGTGCTTCGCTTCAAGATGCTGGCGTCGGATGAATACATGCGGCAAGGCAACTACGACGTCGCGCTCGCTCTGCTTGACGAGGTGGTCGCGCGCGCGCGGCACCTGGGCCACGTGGAGCGCCTGGCACTCTACGGTACGCACATCCGCATGCTCACGAATTGCGGAGACACGCGCCGCGTGCGTCGGACTCTCGTCAAGGCCCAGTCGTTGGAGAGTCTGGCGCCGTCGACGGATGCGGCCAGCGAGTCTGCCGCGAGCGAGGCGTACGCCGCTCTCCGCTCGGAGGCGATTCGCGCGGAATGGTTCGGCGCGGCCCCTGCCCCGGCTCCGCTGGCGTCACGCGTCGCCAGCCACGACGCGACCGGAGCGGAGCTCTGCAACGCGGCGCAGGTGGCCATCTGGCAGCCGGCCCCCTTCGAGGCGTTGACGCTCCTGCAGTCAGCGCGCAGTGCGGCGGGGCGCGGCAGTCCGGACATCATTGCCCGCTCCCTGGCGTTGTCGGCTCGCACGTCAGCCTTCGTGCTTGGCGACCTGCGACAGGCGCGCGAGATGGTGCGTGAAGCGATGTCGCTCACCCTGGTGCACGGCAGTCGTGACTGGTGGCAGGTGAACTACGTCGCCTGCCTGCTCCTCGACAGCAACGATTCGCCCTTCAAGCGCCTCAAGGCGTACGATGCCGCCTTTCCCACCGCGCTGGGTGGCTTGGTGGTGCACCTCGCCCGTATGGCGCTGGCTGCGCGTATCAGCGGTGACATGACACGCGAACTCGTGCGCCGTGTGCGTCGGATACGGCCGGTCACCGCGAGGCGCCGATTGCTGGCGGAGCTGCTCCCGGCGCCCAGCGCGCTTCCGCTCTCGGCCGAAACCCGGCGCATGCTCGTCCGCGAGCTCGGTGTGCACGCCTCGCGGCCCACGACGCGCGCCACGATCGGCGAGCGGCTCGAAGCGTGGGAGCTCGGCGCGTGGACCGGCGTCGATGCGCACGCGACGCCGGTGCGCTGGCGTGCCGCGGATGCACGCCACCTCGCCCTCTGGATAGCGCGCAGCGATGGCCGCGCTCCGTTGACTCACTTCGCGGAGACGCTGCCCGATGCCACCGGGCTCGCCCCGTTCGCGCGCGGTGTGGCCACGCTGGCGTGCGCAAATATGGCGCGGGCCCAGCAGCGCCTCGAGGTAGCGGCGACGTTGGCGGCGCGCGCGCAGGAACTCCTTTCCGAAAGCACCGTGCCGCCGTCGGTCTGGCTGGCGAGAGCCGCACTTCTGCAACTCCACGTGGCTCCCAGCGCAGGCAGCGACGTACGCTCGCGCGCCCTCGTGGTGGAGGAGTTGTGCGAGCGTCTCGAGGCACGGACCGAACTCACGGAGGCGAGAGCCTATCTGCAGCTGCCCGTTGCTCCCGCGGGCGTCGAGCCGCCGTCCAGACTCGTGACCGTCGTGCTGGGCAGCAATAGCCGCGCCGCGGCAGCCCGGTCGCCCATCATGCAGGCGGTGCGCGCCGACCTGGCCGACACGACCACCCGTCGTCTTCCCGACGCCGTGGTCGCGGAGTTGAGCAGCGAGTTTTCGAAGGCGGTGCGCGACCTGGAGCGGCTCATGCCACCACTGCCCGCCGATCACGGCGTCGATGTGCGTATCGCGGTCATCGCCGCCGACGCGGCCGTCGCCGCGCTCCCCTTGGAGCTGGCGATGTCGCGGGCGCAGGCCGCCAGAAAGCCGGGCGCACGCGTACAGTACGCGGCGGGGTGGCGATCCATCGATGAACCGCGCCAACGGGTGAATGAACGTTGGGCGCGTGGTGTGCTGGAGGCGCTCGGTGTCGAGCCGTCGATGGAGATGCAGGATATGGTGCGGCGATTCCAGACGGCACACGGCGCGGCGCCAACGGGCATTCTAGACGCCCTCACGCTGCAGGCCATGGTACGCACCATCCGCGGCTCGGTACGGCCGCGCGTCGCCGTGGTGGCAGCGCGTCCGCTTTCGGGTTCGTACGGCGCCCAGGCGCTCGCCGAACAGGTGTACCGCTCATTCGATGCCACCGTGGACGTGCTGCAGGAGGGCAGCCGCCTGGCCGTCAGAGTCCTGGGCGACACGACACCCGACGTGGTGCACATCATCGCCCCGGTGGTCGAGTCGGCCTCGTTCGGCGGTCTTGCCTTCGACCTGGCGCCAGGACAGCCCGCCTATCCCTCGAACGTGGAAACGGGGCGCTTTCTCGGACTGAGTGAACTGGTGAGCTCCATCAAGCGCGCGCGCTCGCTGCTGCGTCCGGTGGTCGTCGTCCACAACACGCTCGAGGAACTCCCGCTGCAGGAAACGGTGCGACAGTTCTGCTTGCGCAACGTCATGGCCATGGAGCTGTTCAAGAGCGGAGGGCCGGTGGCCACCGTCGCCATCAGCGGCGGCGCGTACGACAGTGTGCAGTCCGGCGTCCCCCTCCTCATTCAGGTACTGATGACGAGCGAACCGCTGATCAA
>JAYWIJ010000076.1:0-15617 GCA_043788935.1 Gemmatimonadaceae bacterium
GTTGTACGTGCAGGATTCCGGCAGCGCGCTGGTGGTGCAGTACGCCAACGTGCCGCCTGGTGATGTAGCGGCGGATCTGTGCGCGGCGCCGGGCGGCAAGACGCTGGCGTTGGTGCAGGCCGGTGCGCGCGTGATCGCCAGCGATCGGTCGGCCGCACGTTTGCAGCGACTGCACGCGAATCTCGATCGCATGCAAGTGACGAACGTAGAGGTGCGTGAGATGGACGCCACCGCACCGACGCTCGAACCGGTGGACGCCATCCTCGTCGACGTACCCTGTACCGGCACCGGCACCTTCCGTCGTCACCCCGACGCGCGCTGGCGTCTGCGCGTCTCCGACATCGCGCTCCTTCCCGTGCTGCAGCGCGACATCCTCGCCGCGGCCAGCAGCTGCGTGAAACCCGGCGGCCTGCTGATCTACAGCACCTGTTCGCTGGAGCGCGAAGAAAACGACGATGTGGTGAACGAGTTCCTCGCCGACGACGACGCCTTCGTGCTCGAGCCACCGCCGGTCGGTACCGTGCCCGACGCCGTGCTGGACGACGGTTTCCTGCGTGTGCTGCCGCAGGCGCACAGCGTGGACGGCGCCTTCGCCGCCCGGCTTCGTCGCATTCGATGAGCGCTCGCGTCTTGCCGGGGACGGCGTCCGGCGGACGCGTGCGACGGCTGTTCAGTCGCTTCCCGATCATCGCCACCGCAGTCGTCGGATTCGTCGTCGGCTTCGCGATCGTCGGGGTTTTCCTGCTGCCCGGCGTGATGCAGAAATCCGAAGCGGCGGTGCCCAACGTGGTCGGCCTGCTGTACGCCGATGCCGCCGCACGCCTCAATGCCGCGGGGTTCACGGCCAAGACCGGCGAATCGCGCTTCCACCCCACCACGCCGAAAAATTCCGTGCTCGATCAGGAACCGGCGCCTGGCGTAAAGGCGCTCAAGGGCGACGAGATCATTCTCGATGTATCGCTCCGCGCCAAGAAAGCTGCGGTGCCCGACATCATCGGGTACTCACGCGAGGATGCGTTCCGGGTGCTCGAAAAAGCGGGCTTCGATCAGCCCAGCGACATCGGCGAGCGACTCAGCTCGCGCCCCCGCGGCGAGGTGTTGTCCGTCACGCCGGCCGTCGGCACCACGTTGACGCAGCCCGCCACCGTGAAGCTGACCCTCAGCGCGGGCCCGAACGCGGTTGGTGTCCCGTCACTGGTCGGCATGCCGCTCGAGGACGCCCTCGCCCTCCTGGGCCAGCTGGGCCTCGTGGCCGGTCCCACGCGAGACGACTACTCCGGCGTCCAGCCAGTGAACTACGTCGTCTCGCAGCGACCGTCGGCCAACGCCCCGGTGTCGCCGGGCAGCACGGTCACGCTCACCGTCTCGCAGCCCCGCGAAGCCGCACCGCTGGATACGCTGCCACCTTGAGCGCGTCGCGAGGCCACTGCCCGCGGGTGGTATCTTTCACGCATGACTGTCCGCATCGCTCCCTCGCTCCTGTCGGTTGATTTCGCCCGCATGGCCGACGAACTCGCCATGGTCGAAGCCGCCGGCGCCGACTGGCTCCACGTCGACGTGATGGACGGCGTCTTCGTGCCGAACATCACCTTCGGCGTGAAGGTCATGGAGACGGTGCGGAAGCTCACCACGCTGCCGCTCGACGTGCATCTCATGACGGTGGAGCCGGAGAAGTATTTCGAGAGCTTCGCGAAGGCTGGCGCCAACGGGCTCACGGTGCACGTCGAGACGGTGCCGCACCTGCACCGGCAGCTGATGCGCATCAAGGAGCTGGGCTGCACTGCCGGTGCCACGTTGAATCCTGGTACGTCGCTGGAAACGGTGCGCGATGTCGCCGGTGATCTCGACCTGCTGCTGATCATGACCGTGAACCCGGGCTTCGGCGGACAGAAGTTCATTCCGCATTCGCTCGACAGGATCCGTCGCGCACGGCAGATGCTCGATGCCATCGGCAGCAGCGCGGCACTGGAAGTGGACGGCGGCGTGGCGCGCGACACCATTCGCAGCTGCTTCGACGCCGGCGCCGACACGTTCGTGGCGGGCAATGCCATCTTCACGGCCGCCGATCCGGCTGCCGAAGTTCACGCACTCCGCAACATCTGCGAGCTGGAGCCGGCATGACCTCCGGGCAGCAGTGGGGCGTGGTCGGGGCGATCGTGGCAGTGCTCGGTGGTGCGCTCTGGTTCGGATCGTATGCGCTGCAGGACGAGCTGGTGGGCGTGGACGTGGGCTCAACGGCGCCGAACTTCGGTGGTGCGACGATCACCGCGCCGGCCAGGCCCAAGTCGCTGGCCGATTACAAGGGCAAGGTCGTGCTGATGAACGTCTGGGCGACATGGTGCGGCCCCTGTCGCACGGAGATGCCCAGCATTCAGGCACTGCACGAGGCGCTCGGCCCCAAGGGGCTGCACGTCGTCGCCGTCAGCATCGACGATCCGGGCCAGATGGACGCGATCCGCAAATTCGTCGCCGAGTACAAGCTGACGTTCGAAGTGCTGCACGATTCCACGAAGGCCGTGCAGGGTGCCTACCAGACCACCGGTGTCCCCGAGACGTTCATCATCGCGGCCGACGGCACGATCCGGAAAAAATTCATCGGCGAGTCCAACTGGAACAGCGCACCCAATCGCGCGCTGATCACGCAGCTGCTGAAGGACGCGGGCGAGTAGTGGCCGACCCGAAGCGCTGATCGTGCGCGTCCTCGGCATCGAGACCAGCTGCGACGAGACATCCGCCTCGGTGCTCAGCGGCAGCGGCGACGCGGTCACGCTGGAGTCGCTCGTGATCCTGTCGCAGGACGTGCACCGGATCTTCGGCGGTGTGGTGCCCGAAATCGCCAGCCGGCAGCATCTCACCTCGATCCTGCCGGTGATCGATCAGGCAATGGCTGACGCAGGCGCCACGTTCGTGGACCTCGATGCGATCGCGGTGACGCATGCTCCCGGCCTCGTGGGCGCACTGCTGGTCGGAGTGGCTGCCGCCAAGGGTTTGTCGATGTCCACGGGCGTGCCACTGGTGGGCGTGCATCACCTCGAAGGGCATCTCTTCGCCACCAGCCTCGAGCATTCCGACGCGGTCCCGCCATTCACGGCGCTGCTCGTCAGTGGCGGCCACACCCTCCTGCTCAACGTGCCCGAGTGGGGCCGCTACGAGCTGCTCGGCGGCACCCGCGACGATGCTGCCGGTGAGGCGTTCGACAAGGCGGCCAAGCTGCTGGGCCTGCCCTATCCCGGCGGGCGGCATCTCGAGGTCCTGGCGAGGGACGGCGATCCGTCACGATTCCGGTTCACCCGTCCCATGCTCCGTCGCGACCAGAAGCCCGGCGATGACGATTACTACGATGTGTCGTTCAGCGGGCTCAAGACTGCCGTGATGCTGGCGGTGAAGGCGTCCGCAGATCTCGCCGCCGATGCGCCCCACATCGCCCGCGGGTTTCAGGACGCGCTCACCGACACGCTCGCCGAGAAGGTGGCGAGAGCCGTCCGCGCGGGCGAGAGCAGGCGCGTGGTGCTGGGCGGCGGCGTCGCCTGCAACCGTGCGCTGGTGACTGCCATCGCGAATCGGGTGGGCGACACGGTCCCGGTCTTTGCGCCCTCGCCACGCATCGCCACCGACAATGCCGCCATGATCGCGCGCGCCGGCCTGTATCACGCCGAACTCGGCCATTGGGCGACGCTCGATCTCGGCTGCTCGTCGGGCACCCCGATCCCGGGAATGATCCGCCCCTGAAAAGGGTCCGCTCAATGGCTCACTTCCGGTACGCTCCGCATGTTTCATCTCATGTCCTTCCTGCGTCACGACCAGCGGCACCGCGGTCGGATGCGCATGCAGTGCCTTGCAGCACTGATGGCCTTCCTGCTGCCCTGCCTGTCCTCTCGCCTCACGGCGCAGCCCACCCCGCGTGAGATCCGGGTGGAAGTGCGGGATCGCGCGGGACGCATGCTGTCCGGCGCCCGCGTCGATTTCCTGCCCGGTGCCGACACCGCGCTGACCGACAGTGCCGGCATCGCCCTGGCCACCATCGAGGCCGACAGCACGCTCACGATCAGCGTCCGGAAGATCGGCTTCGAGCCGCGGGCGGCCCGTTTTCCGATCGGACGTGCGCCGGCGTTCGTGGTGCGTGTGATGCTCGGCGACATCGGCGTGCGGCTCGCCGAAGTGACGGTGACGGCGGAGTATCCCGGTGAGCCGTGGCGACGCGCGTATGAGGAACGCAAGCGTCGGGTGAGCGGTTCGTTCCGCGACCGCAGTTTCTTCACGGGGCCGCGGCAGCCACAGATGCTGGAAGACTGGTTCAACGGCATGCCCGGCGTGCAGATGACGTCGCGCGGACTGCGCATCAACCGCTGTCCGCGTCTGGGTGTCTGGATCGACGGGATGCACATGACACGGCCGGGCCTGTCGTCCAGTCTTGCCATCATGCAGCTCACCGCGATCGACATCGCGGCCGTCGAGGTCTATCGCATGGCGCAGCAGCAGGCGCAGTTCAGTGATCCGAATCTCGAGGACTGTTCGCTGGTGGTCTGGACACGCTCCCGCTAGCCGACGCAGTCACGCGGCGTTGTCGTCTTCATCCGGATTGGCCCCATGTATCGAATGAGCCATGCAGTCGTCACGCATCTCGTGCCGGTGCTGCTGCCGCTGCTGGTTGTCGCGGTGGCCGATGCGCAGCCTGCGCCGCGCGACCTGAAGATCGAGGTGCGCGACAGGAGCGGGCGTCCGGTACCGGAAGCGCAGGTCCATTTCTTCCTCACCGGCGATTCGGTGCTCACCGATTCATCCGGCTTGGCGCAGAAGACCGTGGTCGCCGACAGCTCGATCAACATCACCGTGAGGAAGCTGGGCTTCGAGGCGCGCAACGCCCGCTTCAACATCGGCGCGGCACCGGCATTCAACATCCGCGTCGCGCTCGGTGAAGCGGGGCAGAAACTCCCCGAAGTGGAAGTGAAGGCCTCCTATCCGGGTGAGCCGTGGCGCGTGGGGTTCGAAACGCGTCGGAAGCGCGGCGGCGGTCAGTTCCGCGATCGTCGCTACTTCCCCGGCGGCCAGCCGTTCAGCATGAACGACTGGTTCAACGGGCTGCCCGGCATCCGTACCGGTGGCGGCGCCGGCGCGGAGATCAACATTCCCCGTTGCCGCAACACCGGTGTCTGGATCGACAACCAGCACGCCACCTCTCCGGGCAGCGGTCTGCGTCAGGCTCTGCAGTCACTGCCACCGCAGGACATCGCGGCATTCGAGCTCTACACCTCGCAGCTTCCGGCCCAGTTCACGGGGCAGAACGAAGACTGCTCACTCGTGGTGTGGACGCGATTGCGCTGAGCACGACGTCACGCGCTGCTGCACAGCGCTGCGCGCACCACTCCAGCCTACGGTGACGAGCGCGGAGCGGATGACGCGGTGGGTGCACAGCCACAGCCGCTGCCACAGCCGCCTTTCGGAGCGCGTGCCGCGGCAATCGCGGCCCAGGCGCGGCGGCCGATGTAGATGATCGCCGTCAGGACGATCGCACCGATGATCAGCGGTTCGAGCATGAATTCTCCCGTCACTGGTAGCCGAGCAGACGCCCGCCCTGATACACCGCCAGCGCCGAGAAGTAGGCGAGGCCCAGCATGTACACGAACTGTATCGCGGCCCAGCCCCAGCCGATACGGCCGCCGCCCGCTTCACGGACGGTCACGGCCACCGTGCTGATGCACATCAGCGCGTACACGTAGAACACCATCAGGCCGATGGCGATCAGCGGCGAGTACTGCAGGCCGCCGGTGCGCGGGTTCACTTCGGCGCGCAGCGTCTCGCGCAGCGCCATCGACGTTTCGTCGGCCTCGCCCACGCCGTAGATCGTGCCCATGGTGCTGACGAACACCTCGCGCGCCGCGAAACTCGCCGCAATCGACACGCCGATCTTCCAGTCGTAACCGAGCGGCTGCACCAGCGGCTCGATCACCTTGCCGATGTGGCCGAGTGCCGAGTTCTCGAGTTGCACCTCGTGCGCCCGCTCCACGCTCACACCGGTCGGTACGTCGCTCTTCGGATACGTGGCCAGCGCCCACAGGATCACGCTGCAACTCAGAATCACCGTGCCGGCGCGACGCAGGAACATCTGCGCGCGATGCCAGACGTTCGTCAGTGTGGTGCGCAGGTTCGGCAGCCGATAGGCCGGCATCTCGAGGATCATCGGGCGCACGGGCCCGCGCAGCAGCGTGCGCTTGAACACCGCCGCCACGAGCAGCGCGGTCACGGTGCCGAGCAGGTACATCATCAGCATCGTCACGCCCTGCAGCGAGAACACTCCGCCGAGGATGGCTACCGGCGGCACGAAGGCGCCGATCAGCAGCGTGTACACCGGCAGTCGTGCGGAGCAGCTCATCAGCGGCACCACCATGATCGTCGCCAGGCGATCCTTTCGTTCTTCGATGGTGCGCGTGGCCATGATCGCCGGCACCGCACAGGCGAAACCGCTGATCATCGGAATGAAGCTCTTGCCGTGCAGCCCCACGCGTCGCATCAGCCGGTCCATCAGGTACGCCGCGCGCGCCATGTAGCCGCTGTCTTCCAGCAGGCCGATGAAGAGGAAGAGCATCGCGATCTGCGGCAGGAACACCAGCACGCTGCCCACGCCGCCGATGATGCCATCCACCAGCAGACCGCGCAGGTCGCCCTCGGGCAGCAGCGCGCCCACCGCGTCACCAATGCGTGCGACACCCCACTCCACCGCATCCATCGCGGGCGTGGCCCAGGTGAAGATGCCCTGGAACACCATCACCATCACGGCGATGAACAGCATCGGGCCCCACACGCGATGCAGCACGACCGCATCGATCCTGTCGCTGGTGGTGCGTGCGCCCGCATTGTGGTTGATCACGGTGCGCGACACCACGCCGCTGCTCCACCCGTAGCGCAGCTCCGCCTCGAGGCTGCGCGGATTGAGCCCTGCCGCGGCAATCGCGATGCGCGCCTCGTCCACCATTGGCGCAATCATTGCGCTGGATGCGCCGTACCACGACTCCAGCTTCGGAACCGCCAGCAGCCGAAGCGCATCGTGCGCCGCCACCGCCGGTGTCGCGCCATGCGCGAGCAGCGTGTCGGAGAGCGCTGCCACGGCCTCGCGAATCTCGTCGCTGAGCGCGAATGGACGCACCGGCAGCGGCAGATCCAGCACCGACACCATCGCCTTCCGAAGCACGTCGAGCCCCTCGCCGCGCGTCGCGATGGTCGGCACAACCGGTGCGCCCAGCTCGTGGATCAGCGCCACCGCGTCCACATCCACACCGGCAGCGGCTGCAGCATCCACCTGGTTCAGCGCGACGACCGTCGGGATCCCCAGTTCCAGCACCTGGCTCACCAGATACAGGTTGCGCTCGAGATGCAGCGCGTCGGCCACCACCACCACCACGTCGGGCATTGGCTCACCGCCGGTGCCGCGCAGCACACCGAGTGCGATCTCCTCGTCAGGACTGGCCGGCGAGAGGGCGTAGCAGCCCGGCACGTCCACCACCGTGATCCGCTCGCCGTGCGTGCCGCGCATCGCCCCCTCCACCCGCTCCACCGTCACGCCGGCGAAGTTACCCACGCGCTGGCGCATGCCGGTGAGGGCGTTGAACAGCGTGCTCTTGCCCGTGTTCGGATTGCCCACCAGCGCCACGCGGATGCGCCGATGGCCCACCTCGACCGACGGGCCGGCGCCGGACTGGGGAGCGAAAGACGTGGACACCGATTGTGGGTGCGGCGCGAACCGCGGGCGCTTCAGCGCGTCGGGAGGACGGTGATGCCGGCGGTGATCGCAGGGCTCAGGGCCAGCCGCGAACCGCGCACGTCGAGGAGCATGCAATGCCGCGCATCGACGATGTTCACGCTGGAGCCTTCCATCAGTCCCAACTCGCGGAGGCGGCAGGCCTCGTTCTCGCCACAGCCCAGCGACACCACCGTGGCCGACGCGCCCGCCCGGCAATCACCGAGGCGACACGCCAGCGGCGCACGCGAGGCATTCGCCATGAGCGGCGCGACGACGGGAAGGGCGACAGGAGGCACGATGCGAGTCTAGTTGAGAATGATTCTCAGGTACACAGAAGAACAATACACCACGCTTTCGACCTCGGCTAGAGCGCACCCCACGAATGCCGAATAATCTGCTTGGGATTACGGAAATCCTCAAGATCTCCGTCCCCTTGACCGTACCCGGCACCCGCGCGCTCGAGATCTCCGTCCCCTTGTCCGGTCCCCGTGACCGCGCTCACGGCACAGGCGCCGCCTCCAGCACCACCACCGCCGCGGCCACCTGATCGGAATGCGTGAGCGTCACGTGCACGGTGACGACGCCCAGTTCGGCGGCACGTTTCGCCGCCAGCCCATGCAACAGGAGCGTCGGACGCCCGTCCAGCGGCGAATTCGAGACCTCGATCTCCTGCCAGTGGATGTGGTGTGCCTCCTCGGAACCGGCCAGCGCCTTGTAGGCCGCCTCCTTCGCGGCAAACCGCGCCGCGAAGTGACGTTCCGGTGCCCCGCGACGATCGCAGTACGCGCGCTCGGCCGGCGTGAAGAGCCGCGCCCGCGACCGCTCCGGATGACGGGCCAGCAGCCGCGCGATCCGGTCGATGTCGGCCAGGTCGATGCCGATGCCACGGATCATGGCGCGCTCCGGCGCTCGCCGCGAATCAGCTTGCGCCACAACGATCCCTTCGCGCCACGGGAGTCGGCGAGCACAGGCACCATCGCAGTCCACACGTCGTCGGCGGCCCGGAAGGCCAGCTGCACCCGCTCGGTCCAGGCGCGCCAGATCTCGAACTGCGCGGAATCGGGAGCGTGGCGCAACAGCGCGGCCGCCTCCTCCATCTGCCGGAGCGCCAGCGCGTACGGCTCGCCCATCTCCTCCAGCTCGGCCACCAGCGCCCGCCGGTCGGCCGGTTTCTCGAAACGCTCGGCGGCCCACGCCTCGCGCGTGCCCGCCACATGTCGCGCCAGACGCTCGCCATCGAACGCGCGACGCTGTGTCTCCACCGTCCGCGTCTCCTCGGCCTTGTGCCGCGCGGCCAGCAGCGCCTCGAACCAGCGATCATGATCGGAGCCGGGCGCGCTGCGCTCCGAGCCGAACCCGCGCAGCGACAACATCTGCGCGGGGAAGGCGCATACCTCGGCCTCCAGCCGATGCCGGAGCCCTTCCAGATGCGGTGACGACGACAACGTCACGATGCTGCCGTCACGGCGATGCAGCAGCAGTTGGCCACCGGCGAACACCGCACCCTGCAGGTCATCCACCGGCACGCGCATGATCGTCGGCGTGTTCTCGTCGAAGGCGATGCGCACGCGACCGTGCTTCAGCTCCACGACCGCGTCGTAGTCCAGTGACCGGTCGTGCCAGTTGCCGTGCAGGCGCGCGGTGATCACCCCGTCGTTCGGCATCAGCCCACCGGCTCCGCGAGCACGCTGGTGATGGTCTGCACCACCCGTTCCGTGTCGGTGAGATCGGCGAACACCGCCAGCGGCTCGTACGGATGCAGATCGGCGGCGCGGAAGCGTCCCGTCTCCACGCCGATCGCGCGGGCACCGATGGCCCGGCCGCAGGTGAGATCGTGCGGGGTGTCGCCGATGATCACGATGCGCGAGCCCGGCAGCGCGTCGCCCAGCAGTGCCGTGGCACGCTGCTGCGCGATGGCGGGCAAGGCAGGACGCGAGGCAGCATCGGAGCCGTACGCTCCCACCACGAACCGCTCCGGCTCGATGTCCACCGTCCGCAGCTTGAGCGCGGCACCCGCCTCGATGTTGCCGGTGAGCAGGCCGAGCATGACGTCGTCACGCGCGTCGAGCGCGTCGAGCAGTGCGTGGATGCCGGGCAACAGTTCGACGGTCCCGGGATCGCCGGTGATGTCGGCTTCCAGATACGTGAAGTAGCGCTCCAGCGCCACGTCCATGTTCGCGTGGATCACGTCATCGGCGATGCCGGCCATCGTGCCCAGCTCGCGCACGATCTGCGGATCGGTCTTGCCGTCGAAGGGATGCGAGTGCGGTCCCGTGGCGCCGAAGACATCCATCATCGCCTGATACACGCTCCGCCGACCGGCGCCATTGGCCAGCAGGATGGTGCCATCGATGTCGAACAGCACGAGGACGGTCACTTCGACCGCCGTGCGAGCAGCAGCCCGCCGGTGATGCAGAAAAAACCCATGATCTGCCATGAGGTGGGCCGGTCGTTCTGGAACTGCCATGCCACGAGGATGGCGACGAACGGCTGGAGATTGGCGTAGAGCGAGGTGCGTGTCGGCCCGATGGTCTTCAGGCCGTGATAGTAGATCAGGTAGGCCACCGCGATGGCACCACAGCCGGCGTAGGCCATCGCAGCCCACGTGCGCCAGGTGAGCTGCGCCCACTCCGCGGCCAGCACGTCGCGACCCGTCAGCACGAACAGCGGCACGAGCCCGCCGGCGAGCGTGATCAGCGTGAGCTGCAGGCCGTTGATGCGCTGCGTCAGCGGGCGGAGGAGGGTGGCGTACACGGCCCACGTGACGACGGCCAGCGCCAGGTAGACGTTGCCCACCCAGCTGCCGCCGCGTGCCGCGCCGACGTTGTCGCCCAGCATCACCATCGACACGCCGGTCACCGACAGCAGCACACCCGCCACGAGGAAACGCGTCATCTTCTCGGTGCGGGTGGCCCAGCCGATGATTGCCAGCGCGGCCGGCGATGCAGCGAGAATCAGCGACGCCGACCCGCCCCGCGAGCGCGACAGGCCCTCCACGAACATCACCTGATAGATGCCATTCCCGATCACGCCGTAGCCAAGCAGGCGGATGGTGTCGGCACGGTTGGGCCACGGCTCGCGGACCGTGAACACCGCGATCACCAGCATCACGAGCGCACCCAGCGCCATGCGCGAGGTGTTGAACGCGAGGCCGGGCATGTGTGCCGTGCCGTACTGCACCGCGAAGAAGTTGGCGCCCCAGAGCGCGGCCATCAGCAACAGCAGCAGGTCGATCCTGCCGAAGCCGACGGGCGCGGGCACGGCGGCGGCGGTTTCGGCTTTCGTCGTCGGGGCGGAGGCTGGAGCGGTGGTTGCAGTCATCTCTTCGAATCTAGTCCGCCCGGAACACCCGCCTTCCGGCCTCCTGCTGCCGATGCCGGATGCATCGCACAGCAGAAACGCAGGGCACGACGGCCCGGTGCCGTGGCTCCGCGCTGCCCCTGCTCATGGTCGACCCCACCCGCGTGCGGCTTCCCAGTATCCCGCGTCACCGGTAGGATGCTCCCCCATGCATTGTCAATTCGCGCTGTTCGCCGACGCCGCCAACGTCTCGCAGGAAGGAAAGCTCAACATTCTTGGCGTCTTCGATGCGCTGCACGTGGGCCAGATGCCATCGCTGCATCCGCGCGCCACGTTCGTGGTGCGGCTCAAGGCCGTGGCCGAGGACGAGGGGCCGCACGGGGTGAGTCTCGAGTGGGTGAACCCCACGGGAGAGCTGCTCTGGTCGTCGCGCGGCGAACTGATGGTGGGCGCCCCACCGGAAGGGTCGGACGGCATCGACGTGCCACTGCTGGCGGTGGTGGATCTTCCGCTGACCTCGCCGGGTGTCTACTCGATGATCGTGGCGGTGGACGACGTCGAGGCGGCGCGGACGCTGCTGCACGTGCATCAGGCCATGGAGACGCTGCTGCCGTTGGCACCTGCAGCGCCTGCGGGGCTGGTGTCGTAGCCCGGGACTCGTCGGCCTCTGGCGGCGGGCGGTGGCGACACCATCCGCCGTGACGTGCCGTACGAATGGCAGTCGGTGATGAGATCCTTCTGCGGAGGTGTGGCCGGTGACGTCTTTCCCGTGGTCTTCCCTTCGCGTCCGCTCCGTGGTGGCGCCCATGCTCGCGTTGACCACGGCGACCTGCGCTGCCAAGGATCCGACGGGCAGCGGGGGGCCACCCACCAGTTGCGCAGCCCGTCTTCGCGATCGCACCCTGCCCGCGATCCATCCCTGCGGCACAACCAGCGGATGTCGTCGCCGCGGTGGAATCGTGTATCGCGGCAGGAGCCCGCGGCATCGTGCAGACCTATCCGTGGAGTACGCTCGAGCCGGACAGCGCCCGCCTGAACGTGCGCACGCTGATCGACGATGTGCGCTACGCGCGCAGCCGTGGACTGACGGTGTTCCTTGGCATCCAGTCGATCGACACCGTGAAGCGTGAAGTGCCGGCGGATCTCGCGAGCGTGGCGTGGGATGACCCGCGCATGGCACGACGGTTCGAACGGCTACTCGACGCCCTGTCACCGATTCTCGCCGAGGTCACGTATCTCTCGGTGGGAAACGAAGTCGCCGAATATCTGGGGCGTTCGGCGGAGTGGCCGGCCTACACGCGCTTCGTGTCGCAGGCCGTCACCGCCACACACCAACGCGCGGCAGCGGTGAAGGTCGGCGCAGCGCTCGAGTACGTGGGCGCCGCCTCGCAGACGACATTTTCCCGCGCGCTGATCGCCGCGAGCGACGTGGCGATGTTCACGCTGTACCCGTTCGATCTGGGCGGATTCACCATGGCGCCGCCGACCATCGCCGGCTCGCTGTTCGACAAAATTACGTCGCTGGCGGGGACGAAGCCGCTCGTCATGCAGGAACTCGACTAAGCGGCCGGGGCGCTGAACGGCAGCTCCGATGCGCAGCAGGCCGCGTTTCTCACCAATGCCATCGGAGCGTGGCGTGAGCGGCGCGATCGCATGCCATTCGTGTCACTTTTTCTGCTGCACGACCTGCCGCCGCAGCTGTGCGCCGATCTGAGCCTGTACTACGGCCTGCCGAATCAACCGACATTCACATCCTTTTTGTGTACGCAGGGCCTGCGGCGGGCCGATGGGACGCCACGGCCGGCGTGGGATGCGGTCCGCACGGCCACGGCGTGGCTGCGCACGTGAGAGCGGCGCGCTACACCACCCGCCGCGCCGTCACGAATCGCTGGCTGAGCGTCGACACGTAGGCGTCATCCGCATCGCCGAGCCACTCCATCGCGTAGCCGCCACGTCCGAGCGCGATGTGCACGAGCCGGTCACCGGCCAGCGCGATGCCGACATGCGTGATGCGCCGGTCGTCCTGGTCGGAAAAGAACAGCAGGTCGGCGGGCTGCAGCGCCGTGCGCGGCACCTCGACGCCTTCCAGGGCCTGCTGCGACGCGTCGCGCGGCAGCGGCACACCGTGGACGCCGTAGATGGTCTGGACGAAACCACTGCAGTCGGCGCCCCACGGGGTGATGCCGCCCCACTGGTAGCTCGTGCCTTCGAACCACTCCACCGCCGACTGCGCGATCGCATCGGGCGCGGTCGCGAAGTGATCCTCCATGGCGTTGAGCGGCACGGTCTCGCCATCGACGATCTCTTCGTCGAGGTCGAGCCACGCCCCCAGCGGCAGCGCGCGCACGCCATGCCGTTCGCTGCGCGCGATGACGCCCATCGAGACACGCGGCACGTACGTCAGCGCGAAGTCCTCGGATGTGGATGGAATCACCGGCGCTTCGTCCACCATGCGCATGAAGTACCCATCGTGCATCCACCCTTCGTACTGGTCCATGCCGCGCACGCGATGCCAGTGATCGTCGCGCGACTCGAGTACGTATACCGGATGCCCGGCCAGCCGCTGCGACACCTGCGCCGACGTCACGCTCGGCTCGGCGAACACTGGGGCGATGGCGCTGCGCACGAACGCATGCCCGATGATCGACGACCTCATGCCAAGCTCCCTGCAACGATGATGCGCATGCCGTGGCTCACGATGCTGCCTCTTCGCCACCGAACAGCTTCAGCTTGCTGATCAGCGTCATCCGGCTGACTCCGAGATTCTTTGCGGCATGCGTGCGGTTGCCCTTGAACGTGGCGACGGCGCGCAGCATGTGCCAGCGCTCCACGTCGGCCAGCGACGCGGTGCTCGGCGGCGCCGCGTCGTCGGCATGCACGGAGAAGTGCACGGCCCCCACGGTCGGTGCGCCTCGTGCACGCAGCTGCGCCAGCGCCAGCGTCGCTTCCAGTTCGCGGAGATTTTCGGGCCACGGCTGCTGCACCAGCATGTCACGAGCCGACGCGCCGAGCGTGACGGGCAGATCGGCGTCCCCGTCGGCGGTCTGCGTCAGTACCGACTCGGCGAGCTGCACGAGATCGTCGGGTGCCCGGTCGGCGAGTGCCGGCAACAGCATCGGCCACGCATACAGGCGGTAGTACAGTGCCTCGATGAACTCGCGCTGCGTCACCCGCATGATGATGTCGGCCGAGGTGGTGGCCATCAGCCGCGCGATGGTGCCCTGACTGCCCGTCCGTTCATGCAGCAGCACCTGCGCGGCCGGTGTCAGCTGCTCCACGTGACGCACCAGCAGTGTGGTGCCATGCGGTACAGTGGCAAGAACCTGTTCGAGCGTATCGCTGTCTGCACGACGCGCGTCGAAGGTCACGAACGGTGCGTCGGCGAGGCTGGAATTGCGATGGATCCGCTGGGCGAGATAGCGTTTCCCCAGTCCGCGCGCGCCAACCAGCAGCACCGGTCGCGACACGTCACGCTGCAACTCCTCCATGCGCGCGGCGAGTGCCCGCATGGTGCTGCCCTGCCCCACCAGCGGCAGCGGCGTCACATCACGGCTCACGACTCAGTACTCCCACTTGCGTGTGATGTCGAGACCGAACTGCGTCGGCGTCGGGACGAAGTTGCGGGCGTTCACGTTGTTGTTGCACTGCAGTGCGGTGGTCGGCGGTTCGATACCCGCTGATCCGGACAGCTGCGCGCTGAAGCGGTATTCGATCTTCGCACCGATGGTGTTCACCAGTGGCTGTGCATTGCTGGCCTGCGCCGGCCCGAAGATCTGACACAGCAGGCCCACGGTTGCCCGAACGAACGTGCGACCGCCGATCTGCACGCCACCACCAAGTCGCGTGCTGGCCAGGATCGACGACGGGCCGAACTGCTGTCCGCTGACGCCGCCCGCCGACTCGATCTGAAACTGGTCGAAGCCGAGGGCGCGCGCGACGCGATCACCCAGCGCACTGCTGAGCGTCGGCAGGAACACGCCGAACGCCTGCGACGAATACTGATCGGCTGCCGTGGTCACGGCGAAGCTTGGCCTGCCCGTGAAGAGGTAGCTGATGGCGTCTGACTCGGAAAGCGCGAGAGATGGATCGGCACTGCCCAGCTTGAGCGTCGGCGCGGCCAGTGTGCCGCCGATCGTGATGCGGACCGGGATGTCACGATCCAGCCGGGTGTACTGGCGCACGATGTTGGTGGCCTGAATGTCGAGCGTGGGATTGAGCTCCGGCTCGCCGAAGAAGCGCAGCGTCCCGCGCTCCACGTCGAAGGTGCGCTGCACGGCACCGTAGCCGAGCTTCAGGCGATAGGTGCCACGCTCCGCCAGCAGTGTTCCGTTCAGTGCCAGCTGCACGCGCGTCGAATCCTGTCGTGCGCGGCCAAGCGTGACGCCCACGTCCCCGGCCAGCTTGATGTTCGCTTCCGGTGAGCGCAGCCAGACGTTGTTGCCCATGAACAGTCGAACGTCGCGCACTTCGAGATTGCGCAGCAGCGGGGCAGGCGCGGACGCCAGCAACGAGCGTCCCTCGGTGGTGGTGGTGTCGATCAGCGTGAAGAATTCCGGATCGTCGATGGAGACGAGATTCTTCG
>JAYWIJ010000077.1:0-15551 GCA_043788935.1 Gemmatimonadaceae bacterium
GAGACGCGCCCCGACTTCTCGGCCACCGCCAAGGTGATCACCGACGTGCGTCAGCAGGTGCTCTCCATTCCGATCATCGCGCTGACCGTCCGTGAGGATTCCGCCATCGCCGCCGGCGACACCGCGCAGAGCGTCGGTGGTCGCAAGCCGGCCGGCAAGCAGATCGGCAAGCGCGACATCGAAGGCGTGTTCGTCGTGACCGGCACCAGCACCGTCACGTTCCGACCGGTGAAGGTCGGCATCGCCGGCGACCGCTATTTTGAAGTCCTCGGTGGTCTGAAGGTCGGTGAGCGCATCGTCGCGGGGACGTACCAGGCCATCCGCGAATTGCGCGACGGAGCGACGGTGAAGGAAGAGGTGGTCACCGCGCCAGCGAAGGAGAAGAAGGCGTGACCTCGCCCATCGTCGCGCCGAACGGACTGACGGTCACTGCAGAGCGCCGCGCGGTGACCGCATCGGAGGGTAGCGCCCCCGACCGGGACTGGGTGATCGTGACCCGCGGTATCACCCGCCAGTACGAAATGGGTGGTGAGATCGTGCGTGCACTGCGCGGCGTGGATCTGGCCGTCCGCCGAAACGAATACGTCGCCATCATGGGCCCCTCGGGCTCAGGCAAGTCGACGCTGATGAACATGATCGGGTGCCTCGATACGCCAAGCGGCGGCGAGTACTGGCTCAACGGGCAGCAGGTCTCGAAGATGAGCGACGATGCGCTGGCGCAGGTGCGCAACAAGGAGATCGGCTTCGTCTTCCAGACGTTCAATCTCCTGCCCCGCGCCAGCGCACTGCAGAACGTGGAACTGCCGCTGGTGTACGCCGGCGTGTCCGGCGGTGAGCGCAAGCGACGCGCTGCCGAGGCGCTCGACCGGGTGCAGCTCAGCTCCCGGATGTCGCATAAGCCAAATGAACTGTCGGGCGGGCAGCGGCAGCGCGTGGCCATCGCGCGCGCGCTCGTCAACACACCCTCGATCCTCCTCGCCGACGAACCGACGGGAAACCTCGACTCGCAGACCTCCGAGGAGATCATGCGCGTGTTCGAAAGCCTCGCCGATCAGGGCCAGACGGTGATCATGGTCACACATGAACCCGACATCGCGGCACACGCACGCCGGGTGGTGGTGCTGCGCGACGGTGTGATCGCCAGCGACGACGGCGGCGACGTGTTCCGCAGCCGTCTGGGTCAGGGACACTAGACCATGCCGCTCTTCGAGGCCGTCCTGCTCGCACTGCAGACGATCCGCACGCAGAAGCTGAAAAGCTTCTTCACCATGCTCGGCGTCTGCATCGGCGTCACCTTCCTCATCGCGGTGGTCAGCATCGTCGAGGGGATGAGCCAGTACATGGAGAACGACCTCGTCGGCAAGCTGCTCGCCGTGAACACGTTCGAGGTGCGCAGCCGGCCGAATTTCACGCCCGGCAACACCACCGAAGACACCTGGCGCGAGTATCAGCGCCGCCCGCGCATCATGGAGCAGGATATCGCTCCGATCGTGGCCGCATTGCCACCGGAAGCGCTCTGGGCGCCGATGAGTTCCGACGGCAACATCAACGCGACCACGCTGACCGGGCGCCCGAAGGCGGTACAGGCCTACAACACCACGCGCCAGTACTTCGAAATCAAGAAGATGGGCGTCACGCAGGGCCGCGTCTTCTCGCCGCAGGAAGACGCGATGGGCTCGCTCGTCGTCGTGATCGGCAAGGACGTGAAGGACCACTTCTTCGAGAACGTCGATCCGATCGGCCGCGAGCTGCGTCTCGGCGACCTGCCGTACACGGTCATCGGCGTCGCCGAAAGCCAGGGCAGCGCACTGGGGCAGAGCTTCGACAAATTCGTCGTCGCGCCGTTTTCTTCGCCGTTGCGCCGCATGACCAACGCGAAGAAGGGCGTGGTGGACGCGATTATGGTCAAGAGTCCGACCGAGACGATCATGAACGCCACCATGGCCGACGTGCAGGAAGTGATGCGATCGGTGCGCAAGCTGCGCCCGGGGCAAAAGGACAACTTCGTGCTCGAGACGAGCAGCTCTGCCCTCACCTTCTTCGCCAAGATCAAGCAGTACCTGCTGCTGGCGGGCGTCGTGCTGCCGACGATCGGCCTCATCGTGGGCGCCATCGTGATCATGAACATCATGCTGGTGGCGGTGGCCGAGCGCACACGCGAAATCGGTGTCCGCAAGTCACTCGGGGCGCGACGTCGCGACATCATGGCGCAGTTCCTCGTGGAATCCACGACACTCTCCATCTTCGGTGCCGCGATCGGCGTGGCCCTCGGGGCCACTTTGGCGAAGGTCATCTCCGCCGTGACGCCGCTGCCAGCCAGCGTTGCCCTCTGGTCGGTCATCGTGGCAGTCGTCATGGGCGCCGGTGTGGGAATCATCGCGGGCGTCTATCCCGCCTCACGCGCCAGCCGGCTCGATCCGGTCGTCGCCCTCCGTTCGGAGTGATCGCATGTCCCTGAGAACCACCATCAGCGGCACGGTCGAGGGTGTCGGCATCGCGCTCGAGTCGATCCGCGCCAACAAGGTCCGCGCAGGCCTCACCATCCTCGGCGTCTCCGTCGGTGTGTTCGTGGTGGTGGCGATCGGCGCCATGATCACCGGCATCAACAACGCGGTGACGGCGGATCTCGCATCGGCTGGCCCGACGACGTTCTTCGTCAGCCGCGCGCCGATCTCATTCGAGGCGTGTGACGGAACGGCCGACACCTGCAAGTGGCGGCGCAATCCGCGGCTCACGGTGGATGACGCCAAGACCTTCCGCGCGCTGCCCAACATCCGCGCCGTCATCACGCAGATCAACACCAACGCCAGCGCCCGCTATCGCGGGGAGTTCCTGTCGTCCATCAACGTCCAGTCGTTCAGCACCGACTGGCTGCTGGTGGATGGCGGCACGATCGTGACGGGTCGCTCGTGGACCGATGCCGAGGACAAGGCAGGCGCGAAGGTCGCCGTGCTGAACAAGAAGATGGTGGAGCAGCTCTTCCAGGAGAGCGACCCGATCGGCAAGCAGGTGATCATCGGCAGCGTGCCGTTCAACGTGATCGGGACGTACGACAAGCCGCTCAACCCGCTCGGCAACGACAACGACGCCGTCGTCTACATGCCGATGCAGGCCGCGATCACCGGGCTCAATGCACGGCCGTGGTGGGTCAACATTTCGGTGCGCCCGCGCGAGGGTGTCACGCGCGATCAGGCCATCGACGACGTGACCGCCGCGCTGCGCGGCAAGCGTCGTCTCCGCCCCGCCGACGAGAACAACTTCGCCATCATCACGCAGGACAAGATCATGGAAGTGTACGACAAGGTCGTCGGCACTTTCTTCATCGTCATGCTGTCGCTGTCGGCGGTGGGCCTGCTGGTCGGCGGTGTCGGCGTGATCGCCATCATGATGATCAGCGTCACCGAGCGCACGCGGGAGATCGGCGTGCGCAAGGCACTCGGCGCCACCGCAGGGCTCATCCTCTGGCAATTCCTCGTCGAAGCCGCCACGCTCACCGGCATCGGTGGCGCGATCGGTCTCGCACTCGGTGCGCTCGTCGCCTGGATCGTCCGGAGCAATTTCCCCATTCCCGCCGAAATTCCGCTGATCTCCGTGGTCGCGGCGATCGGTGGCAGCATCGTGACCGGTGTGCTCTTCGGGATCATTCCGGCCTTCCGTGCCGCCCGCCTCGATCCCGTCGTCGCGCTGCGCTACGAGTAGGACTGCGGGTCCGGTCGTCGGTTCTCGCGCATCGTCTGCTGCACGCAGCGATGCGCGTCGCCTTTCCGGGTGTGACGCCGCCCGCGACGCAGCCGTGACGGCACGAGCGGGGTATCATTCCGTGTGCGCCCCGACGACGTCATCCTCACCGCCATCATGCAGCTCCGCGCGAACAAGTTCCGCGCCTTCTTCACGCTGCTCGGCATCATGGTGTCCGTCGCCTTTCTCGTCGCGGTCATCGCCATCATCCAGGGCATGAACTCCTACGTCAGCGAGCAGGTGGCCGGCTCGCTGATCGGCAAGGATGTGTTTCAGGTGCGTCGCGGCCCCATCTCGATCGGGCTCGTGGACGACGAGATGCTGCGCAGCATCCAGAAGCGCCCCCGCATCACGCTGACCGACGCTGCCGTGCTGCTGGACGCGCTGCCCGACGCCGCCGCCATCAGCCTGCAGTCGGGATGGCCCACGCCGCTGGCCGACGTGCAATGGCGCGACCGCGAAGTGGGCAGTGCCACGGTCTTCGGTATCACGGCGCCGTTTCAGCGCGTGCAGGACTATCGCATCGACATCGGGCAGCCACTGACCGACCTCGACGTCCGCGAGCGGCGACGCGTGGTGGTGGTGGGCAGCGACATCGCCACCAATCTCTTCGACGGTGTCGATCCGGTGGGTCAGGTGATCCGCATCCGCGGCGAGCAGTTCACGATTGCCGGTGTGGCTGCGCCCAAGGGTCGTGTGCTCGGCCAGAGCTTCGACGGGTTCGTGCTGATGCCGATCACCGCATTCGAATCGATCTACGGCCGCCGCCTCACCACGACGATCAGCGTCAAGATGTCCGACCCTGCCGCCATGCCGGCGGCGATGGATCGCGCCGAGGAAGCCATGCGCCTCGCACATCGGCTGCGACCCGGCGAAGCCAACGACTTCAGCATCGAAACCGCCGACGCACTGGTGGATTTCTGGAAAAAGCTGACCAAGACGCTCTTCTCCATCATCCCCGCAGTCGTGGCGATCGGTATCGTCGTCGGTGGTGTGGTGATCATGAACATCATGCTCATGTCGGTCACGGAGCGCACCCGCGAGATCGGCATTCGGATGGCAGTCGGCGCATCACGCGGTGACATCCGGAAGCAGTTTCTCGCCGAGTCGGTGGCCGTCTCGGCGCTCGGTGGCGTGATGGGGCTCGCGCTCGGCGCCGGGCTCGCGTGGCTGGTCTCCGCCCTGTCACCACTTCCGGCGCGCGTCACCCCGTGGTCGATCGGCGTGGCGTTGGCGCTTGGTGCTGGCGTGGGCGTGCTGTTCGGCGTGTATCCGGCGGCACGCGCGGCGCAGCTCGATCCGATCGACGCGCTGCGGTCGGAGTAACGCATGCCCGCTGCGCGCGCCGTCTCGCAACTCGGCCAGAACATGGCCATCGCGCTCAATGCGATCCGCGCCAGCAAGCTGCGCTCGGCACTGACGATTCTGGGCGTGGTGATCGGCGTGTCCACCGTGATGACGATGGCCAGCCTCGTGCAGGGCATCCGCGACCAGATCGTTCGCACCATCGAGATCGCGGGGCCGACCACGTTCTACGTGCTGAAGGTGTTTTCACAGACGCCGGTGAATCCCGACCGTCTGCCCAAGTACATCCGCATCCGCCCCGACCTGTCACTGGCAGAGGCCGAGCGCATCCGCGAGCTGCCCGGCATCCGCTACGCGGCACTCTGGGGTCAGGCGATTGCGCGCGTGGAGTACGAAGGCTCGCGCACGCAGAACGTCGCCGTCTTCGGCTCCGACGAAGGGTTCACCACCATTCAGGGCGGCGAACTCTCTGCCGGTCGCTGGTTCACGCACGCCGAGGTGGTGGGCGGTGACGCGGTGGTGGTGCTTCGCGATGCGATCGCCGAAAAGGTGTTCGGCCGCGTCGATCCGATCGACAAGACCGTGCGTGTGGGCGGTCGACCGGCGCGGGTGATCGGCATCTACGTCCAGCCCGGCAACATCTTCTCGCCACCCGGCTCGGAGATCGGCGCGATCATTCCGTTCCGCATGCTCGACGCGCAGTTCCGCATCGACAAGACCAACGGCCTCTGGATTCCTGTGAAGCCGGATCCGGGCGTGTCGGTGGCCGATGCACAGGCGAGCGTGACCGTCGCGCTGCGAGCGGGACGGAAGCTGCGTCCACGCGACAGGAACACCTTCGACCTCGTCACGCAGGATCAGGTGCTGGACACCTTCAACAGCCTGACGAGTGTCTTCTTTTTGGTGCTGATCGTGTTGTCGAGCGTTGCGCTGCTGGTCGGCGGCATCGGCGTGATGGCCATCATGATGGTTTCCGTCACCGACCGAACGAAGGAGATCGGCCTGCGCAAAGCCCTCGGTGCCACCACCGGCGACATCCGGTTGCAGTTCCTCGTCGAGGCAGCGACGCTGACCGGCATCGGCGGTGTGATCGGGGTGATCGCCGGTGCCGCAATCAGCAAGGTGGTCACGATCGTCCTCGACATCACGACCGGGTTTCCGCTGACGCTGACGGTGATCGCGGTGACGTCGTCCATCTTCGTGGGCGTGCTGTTCGGAATCATTCCGGCCAATCGTGCGGCGCGGCTCGACCCGGTCGACGCGTTGCGGTACGAGTGAGGCTAGAAGCCTCGCGCCTTCAGGAACACTTCCCAGAGCGGCGCCTCGCTGCGCACACCGAGCAGCATGTACTCCAGCGCTGCGAGCGCGATCAGCATCGCCAGCAACGCGCGGCTCTGCCGAAGGAACGCGTCCTTCGCCTGCCAGCCATGCCACCAGAACAGCAGCGCAACGCCAACGGCGCTGAACACCGACACCGGCAACCACCCGGTGTTCTCGGGTGGTCCGTAGTAGCTGAGCAGGAACTGCAGATGCGGCGGCAGGAATCGCGCACCCGGGTTGGCGACACCGAAGAATATGTTGAGCTTCGCCACCTGCAGCACGGCCCAGTACGTGGCCAGTGCCGCGAAGGCCAGACGATTCGGTGAGCGACGGACCAGCAACCAGGTCGCCGCCAGCAACAGCACGCACAGCAGCTCATGCCAGAGCAGCGACATGATCGCTTCCGCCGCGCGCACGATCGTCGGTTCGCCCGCCACGCTCGCGGCACCGCCCGGACCCACGATCCAGCCGCCGTACAACCCGACGTTGATCCACATCCAGACCGCGGTCGCAGCGAGAAATGTGCGGCGCGCCGATGGTGCGGTGCGCACGGCGCGCTGCGCATGGATCTCGTACGCCGCCCACAGGGCCACGCCGGTCGAGATGATCCACGCCGCGAGCTTGGTCCACTCGTTGCGCTGCAGCGCGACGATCACGCCTGTCACCAGCCACCAGAATCCGACCACGGCGAGCGTGCCCTTCCCCACCGCACTCCAGTGATCGTGCAGCCATGCGGCCCATGGGCCACGCACCTTGGTTCCCGCCGTGTGTTCCGGCGTCACCGTGTTCGCACCGACATCACGCGGTGGTGTCATCCCATCTCCTTCGCCAGCGCCACCGCGCCCGCGATCGCGCGCGCATCGACCACCGGCAGCGGCACGTACCGCGCGCCCATCGCCTCAGCCACACGACGCGCCATCGGCTCGGGACGTGGTGACGTATCGATCAGCACCGACGCCAGATTGCTGGACCTGAACTGCGCTGCCGCATCGAGCACGTCACGCATCGACTCGGCGCGGCCGCCCTTGCCATCACGCGCCACGTTCGCGCGGCCGTCGGTCAGAAACACCACCACTGGCAGCGTCCCGGCACGCCGTGCTGACACGCCGGCGATGATCGCCGTGTCGATGGCCGTAGCCAGCGGCGTGCCTCCACCGCCCGGCAGTGATGCCAACAATTTCCGTGCTCGTGCGAGTGCACGCGTCGGTGGCAACAACACGTCGGCGGTGGTGCCACGGAACGCGATCAGCGAGACGCGGTCACGACGCGCGTAGCTCTCCGCCAGCAGCGCCTCGACTGCACCCTTCGCCTCACCCAGTCGCTGAGCGGCGGCGGAGCCCGATGCATCGACGACGAAGATCACCGAGGTGCCCGCGCGCTCCACGTAGCGACGGATCCGGAAGTCGTCACGCTCAACGACCAGCGATCGCGTCGCGACGCCGCGCGCGACACTCGCCTTCGCGCGCGCGCGCTGCCACGGTGCGGCGGCACGCAACGTCTCCAGCACATGCAACCGTCGCACACCGTCGGGCGTGCCGCGGCGCGCCGCCACCTGACGACCGCGCGTCCAGCTTTCCTTCTCGGCGCCGGCACGACCCAGCTCCTGACTGGGTCGCTGTGCGCGTGCCAGCAACTCGGCCAGCACCTCCGGCGGTATCGCGGCCGCGACGGCGTCCACCAGGCGATCGTCCATCGGGCGATCGTCCATCGGGCGATCGTCCTGCTGATCGGGCGGCGTCTCGGATGACGTGGCCTCAGGGGGCGTCGGCTCAGGCGGCGCGTCCTGCTCTTCCGCGTCGTCTTCAGGCGGGGGCGACGGGATGCGTGTCGCGCGCGGTGCCAGCACGAGCTGCGCGGCCAGCGCCACGTCCGCTTCCTCCACGTCGCTCCGCGAATCGAGTGCCGCCAGCGCACGCGCCGTCCACAATGCCTGCCGCGCCGCACGCTCCGACGCGATGCCGAAGGCGACGCACAACGTCCCGATGCCGATCATGACGTCGTCCGATGCCTCCACACGCATCAGTATCGTACGTGCAGCAGCGACCGTCGCGGCGTCGGGCAGCATCGTTTCGTCCACACGCACGTCGCCATCCAGCACCAGCGCAAGACGATCACGCAGCGGAGCAGCCACGCCCCACGCATCCTCCTCGCTTTCGTCGATGGCGATCAATGCAAACTGCGCATCGAACTCCGCGCGCACACCATCGCGCAGCACCTGTGCGACACCCGTGTCGAGCACCGCGCCAAGCCGCGCCTGCGTGGCCACCGGCATCCGCTCGATGAGCGGAATGATCACCACGCCACCATGCGCATCGGCCACCACGCCACGCTCCGCCACCGGCGATCCACTGGCGATCGTGGCGGCGAGATCGAGCCCGCCGAAGATACGGTCATCCGTGGCGGACGACGGCAGGCGTCGCACACGCATCGTGTCCGGCAGCAGCCGGCGCAGCGCGGCGATCCACTGCTGTGCTCCTGCCGACGAATCGCGCAGCACGATGCCACCGATGTGCGCACCTGCCACGGCAAACACACAGAGCGCCGCCGCCGATCGTGCGCGCGCCGCCTCCGTGTCGGCGACCGGCACCGGCTCGGCCGATACTGCAGCGCTCATCAGCCTGCGCCGTAGATCGCCGTGATCGCGCGCGCCACACGTGTGCCGCTGCCACCTTCATCGAGCACGTTGCGGCGCAGGCGGTGACGCAGCGCCATCGGCGCCACCTGCTGCACCTGCGCGTCGGTCACCGTCTTGTGTCCGTCGAGCGCTGCGGCTGCACGTGCGGCACGCAGCAACGTGAGCTCGCCGCGCACGCCATCGGTGCCAAGCTCCACGCACAGCGTCACGGCCTTGTGCAGCACCGCGTCGGGCACCTGCACCGACGGCAGCCGCTTGCGGGCAGCGAGGATCTTCGCGCGCACGGCCGCATCGGCGTCGTCCCAGCTCGCCATGAAGGCCACCGTGTCGCGCTCGAAGGCATCACGTCGGCGGATCACGTCGACGCGCTGCTCGACGCTGTCACTGGTGCGCACTTCGACGCTGAGGCCGAAGCGATCGAGCAGCTGCGGTCGCAGATCGCCCTCCTCAGGGTTGCCGCTGCCCACGAGCACGAACCGCGCCGGGTGTCGCACGCTCACACCATCGCGCTCCACCACGTTTTCGCCCGTCTGCGCCACGTCCAGCAGCAAATCCACCAGGTGATCCTCGAGCAGGTTCACCTCGTCCACGTACAGGAAGCCCCGGTGTGCGCGCGCCAGCAGGCCGGGCTCGAACGCCTTCTCGCCGTTGCGCAGCGCCTTCTCGATGTCGAGAGCACCCACCACGCGATCTTCGGTGGCGCCGAGGGGCAGGTCGATGACCGGAACGGGCTTGTCGGTGACGGGCAGCTTGCCCCGCGCGACGTGCAGGGCGCGCGCCCGGCACTCGTCGCAGCGGGCACCGTTGGCCGCCGGATCGCAGCCGTAGCGGCACCCTTCCACCGCCTTCATGCTCGGCAACAAGGCCGGCAGCGCGCGCACCACGGTGGACTTGCCCGTGCCCCGGTCGCCCAGCACCAGCACGCCGCCCACCGACGGATCCACCGTCGCGATCAGCAATGCCAGCTTCATCTGTTCCTGCCCTACGATTGCACTGAATGGAAAAGCAGCGCGCACACGATCCCCGGTCTTCGGTGAGTAACTGTCAGGGGCACCTCCTTCCCGTTACCCTCGTTCACGGTTGGACAGCACCCTGCCCGGAGAAGGTGCCCCCAGCCACACCGTCCAGCAAGCTTGACAGAGTGCATGTTTTGCTTGCATCACAGAGCAGCACGACGGCGGCGCTATTTTCCGCCGAGCCACCGGTTGCCAATCTCCGTCAGGACCCGACCGCCTTTTCATGTCTGAACGCATCAAGCCGGCGTCCATCGCCGCTGCCGCCCCGTCGGTCGTCACCGGCCTTCGCGAGCGCGTCGAACTTCCGGCTCCCCGCCTGTCGATCGCCGACCGGATGGCCGACTGGCGGAATCGCATGGCGGCCTCGCCCGGCTTTCAACGCTGGGCCGGCTCGTTTTTCCTGACCCGGTTCATCGCCCGACGACACGCGCGCGAGCTGTTCGACCTCTGCAGCGGGTTCGTCTATTCGCAGGTCCTCTACGCCGGAGTGCAGCTCAATCTCTTCGGCAAACTGCGCAACGGCCCGCTGTCGATGGCAGAGATCGCCATCGCGGTGAACCTGCCGCTCGAGGGCACCGAACGGCTCGTCCGCGCGGCCAGTGCTCTGGATCTGCTCGAAGCGACCCAGGACGGCCGCTGGCGCCTGACGGTGAACGGCGCGTCGATCGCACCGAATACCGGCCTCGAGAAGCTGATAGAGCACAACCAGCTGCTCTACCGCGACCTGCTGGACCCGGTGGCCATGCTGCGCGACCCGCGCCGCAGCCAGACCGCCATCGCCGCGTACTTCCCTTACGGCGAGGCCGGCCGGCCGGAAGACGTGGACCCGGTGGCCGCAGCCCGTTACAGCGACCTCATGGCTGCCACGGTGCCGCCGCTGGCCGAGGAGGTGGTGGACGCGTATCCCCTCGACCGGCATCGCCGCCTGCTCGACGTGGGTGGCGGCATCGGCGCCTTCCTCAGCCTGATGGGTGAGCGGGCGCCAAATCTGGACCTGATGCTGTTCGACCTCCCCGCCGTGGCCGTCCACGCCCGTGCCGCCCTCGATCAAAGCGGGCTCGGCCATCGCACCGCGGTCCACGCCGGAAATTTCCAGACTGACGCGCTTCCCAAGGGCGCCGACCTGGTGACCCTGGTACGTGTGCTGCTCGACCATGGCGACGAAGTGGCGTTGACGGTCCTCCGCCGTGTTCGCGAAGCGCTCGAGCCCGGTGGCACCCTCCTGGTCGTCGAACCGTTTTCGGCTGTCAAGGGAGCGGAGCGCGTCGGCGATGCCTACTTCGGCCTGTATCTGTTCGCCATGGGCCGCGGACGCGCCCGCACCATCGCGCAGCATACGGCACTCCTTCGCGCCGCCGGGTTCTCGCGCACCCGCGTCGTTCCGACGCGCTACGCGGTGCAGACCGGAATCATCGCCGCGCAGGCGTAACCGGCAAGATCGGCACCTGCGGGTTCGTTGCCGGGCTGACGATCCGTGCGACTTCAGGTGCCGAAAGCCGACGATTCAGCCCGGCCATTTGACCTTCAAAAAAACCGTCAACCTTTATTGACGGTCCGTGTTGTACGGGTAGGTTGACACATGTGCCCATGAGTCCCGCCTACCACCCGAGCTGCCGGTGAACGCGCTTGCCGTCGTCTTCGACGAACCGCAAACGCTTGCCCTGCGCACGCTGCCGATCGACGAGCCCGGCGACGCCGACGTCCTGATCGCCGTGCGGTACACCGGCATCAGTACCGGCACCGAGCGGCTGCTCTACACTGGTACGATGCCGCCGTTTCCCGGCCTCGGATACCCGCTCGTGCCAGGGTACGAGAGCGTCGGCGTGATCACCCACGCCGGCCCGACATCACAGCGCAGCGTCGGCGACGAGGTTTTCGTGGCGGGTGCGCGCTGCTTCGGTGCGATGCGCGGTCTGTTCGGTGGCGCCGCCGAAACCTTGATGGTCGCCGGTGAGCGCACTCATCGCATTCCGGCGGGACTCGGTGATCGCGCCGTGCTGCTGTCGCTGGCGGCGACCGCGCTGCATGCGCTGCGCACACACACCGATGGCGCCGCACCCGAGCTGATCGTCGGACATGGCTCTCTCGCACGCTTGGCCGCCCGCCTCGTCATTGCACTCGGCGCACCAGCGCCGACGGTGTGGGAGATCGACCCGGCGCGTGTCAGTGGTGCCGCCGGCTACACCGTGCTGCACCCCGATCACGACGCGCGTCGTGATTATCACCGCGTACTCGAACTGAGTGGCGCCACCGACATCATCGACGCGCTCGTGCCGCGCCTTGCGCGCCACGGCGAAATCGTGCTCGGCGGCTTCTATCACGAGCCCGTGAAGTTCGCGTTTCCGCTCGCCTTCATGCGTGCCATGCAGCTGAAGATTGCGGCCGAGTTCTCCCCGGAGGATCTCGCGCAGGTGACGGCGATGGTCACCGCCGGCGAACTTTCCCTGGACGGCATCATCACCCATCGCATGCCGGCTGCCGACGCAGTCACGGCCTATGCGACGGCGTTCGGTGATCCGACATGCGTCAAGATGATCCTCAACTGGAGTCACCCGGAATGAGCACACAGCAGGCACCTGCCCCGAACGACGCACTCGCCGCCATGCATCAGGCACTGCGTGACGAAGCCGCCGCTCCGGACGCTGCGCCGGTCGGGGATCGTCCAATCACGAAGGAAACGCAGATCATCGCGATCTACGGCAAGGGCGGTATCGGCAAGAGCTTCACGCTCGCCAACCTGTCGTACATGATGGCGCAGCAGGGCAAGAAGACGCTGCTGATCGGCTGCGACCCGAAGAGCGACACCACATCCCTGCTCTTCGGCGGCAAGGCCTGCCCCACCATCATCGAGACGTCGTCGAAGAAGAAGCTCGCCGGCGAGCAGGTGGCCATCGGTGACGTCTGCTTCAAGCGCGACGGCGTGTTCGCGATGGAGCTGGGCGGCCCGGAAGTGGGTCGCGGTTGCGGTGGACGCGGCATCATCCACGGCTTCGAAACGCTCGAAAAGCTTGGCTTCCACGAGTGGGGCTTCGACTTCGTGCTGCTCGACTTCCTCGGCGACGTCGTGTGCGGCGGCTTCGGACTGCCGATCGCGCGCGACATGTGCCAGAAGGTGATCGTCGTGGCATCCAACGACCTGCAATCGCTGTACGTCGCCAACAACGTCTGCTCGGCGGTGGAATACTTCCGCAAGCTCGGTGGCAACGTCGGTGTGGCGGGCGTGGTGATCAACAAGGACGATGGTACCGGTGAAGCCGAGGCCTTCGCGAACAAGGTCGGTATTCCGATCCTCGCGAAGATTCCGGCCAACGACGACATCCGGAAGAAGAGCGCGAATTACGAGATCATCGGCATCCCCGGTGGTGAGTGGGGCAGCCTGTTCGCCGAGCTCGCGCAGAACGTCGCCGATGCCCCGCCCGTGCGTCCGCATCCGCTGACGCAGGACGAACTGCTCAACCTGTTCTCGGCCGACACGGTCGGCCGCAACGTCGTGCTGGAGCCCGCGAGCTTCATGGACATGTGCGGTCGCGAAGAACTGAACAAGGCGACGCTCGAAGTCGTCTACGACACGGTCTGAACGAGTGCCTTCCATGCCGGACGACGAGATGAGCACGACACCGAACCGCGAGATCGCGTACGACGCGGCCGGCAGCGCCCCGATGTCCAACGATGGGCAGCAGCCCACTGGTCAGGACACCGGATCACCGGCGCGTGCGGCACTGCCGGTGATGCCCGCCGCATCCGCCGATGGACTCGGCTGTCATTCCGGTGCGGAGCAGATGCAGGCCGCCGCGATGGCGAGCGGCAAGGGCGGCATTCTGGAGCAGTACGCGGCGGACTATCCGAAGGGGCCGCACGATCAGCCCCAGTCGATGTGTCCGGCGTTCGGCTCGTTGCGCGTGGGACTGCGCATGCGCCGCACCGCCACGATCCTGAGCGGATCGGCGTGCTGTGTGTACGGGCTGACGTTCACGAGTCACTTCTACGGCGCCCGACGCACCGTGGGCTACGTGCCGTTCAACTCCGAGACGCTGGTCACCGGTCAGCTCTTCGAGGACATTCGCGACGCGGTCTTCAAGATGGCCGATCCGGCGCTGTACGATGCGATCGTGATCACCAACCTCTGCGTGCCGACGGCGTCGGGTGTGCCGCTGCAGCTGCTGCCGAAGGAGATCAACGGCGTGCGCATCATCGGCATCGACGTGCCGGGCTTCGGTGTGCCCACGCACGCAGAGGCGAAGGATGTGCTGTGCGGTGCCATGCTGCGCTATGCGCGCACGGAGGCCGAACAGGGGCCCGTCGCGGCACCGCGCGGCGGCAAGAGCGACAAGCCGACGGTCACGCTGGTGGGTGAAATGTTCCCCGCCGATCCGGTCGGCATCGGCATGCTGCTCGGGCCACTGGGTCTCGCGGCGGGCCCGGTCGTGCCGACGCGTGAATGGCGCGAACTCTATGCGGCGCTCGACTGCGCCGTGGTGGCGGCCATCCATCCGTTCTACACCGCGTCGTTCCGCGAATTCGAGTACATCCAGCGTCCCATCGTCGGCTCCGCACCCGTCGGACATGACGGCACCGCAGACTGGCTGCGCAACATCGGTGAAGCGGCCGGCGTGAGCGCCGAGAAGATCGCGGCGGCACAGAACGGTGTGCTGCCGGCCATCACGGCGGCACTCGCGGCCAAGCCGATCAAGGGCCACATCACCATGAGCGGCTACGAAGGCTCCGAGCTGCTCGTGGCGCGATTGCTGGTGGAGAGCGGCGCCGATCTGCGCTACGTGGGCACCGCCTGCCCGAAGACCCAATGGAGCGCCGCTGACCGCGACTGGCTGCAGGCACGCGGCGTACACGTGCAGTATCGCGCATCGCTCGAGCAGGATCTGCAGGCGATGGAAGCCTTCCGTCCCGATCTCGCCATCGGCACTACGCCGGTGGTGCAGAAGGCGAAGGAGCTGGGCATTCCGTCACTGTATTTCACGAATCTGATCTCGGCACGTCCGCTCATGGGCCCTGCCGGCGCCGGATCGCTGGCCACGGTGATCAACGCGGCGCTCGGCAACAAGCATCGCTTCGACGAGATGAAGGCGTTCTTCGAAGGCGTCGGTGAGGGTCACACCGCCGGTGTGTGGGAAGAGGTGCCGGTGGACCGTCCTGAATTCCGCGAGCACTACAAGCGTCATCTCGCGAAGGTGGCGAAGGCGCGCAAGGCCGAGGAGATGGTCTGATGCTGGTTCTGGATCATGACCGCGCGGGCGGATACTGGGGCGCCGTCTACGCCTTCACGGCCATCAAGGGCCTGCAGGTCGTCATCGATGGTCCCGTGGGTTGTGAGAATCTTCCCGTGACCTCCGTGCTGCACTACACGGATGCGCTGCCGCCGCACGAGTTGCCGGTCGTCGTGACGGGCCTGTCGGAAGAGGAACTGGGGCAGCACGGCACCGAAGGCGCCATGCGCCGAGCGCACACCACGCTCGATCGCGAACTGCCTGCCGTCGTGGTGACGGGCAGCATCGCCGAGATGATCGGTGGCGGCGTGACGC
>JAYWIJ010000078.1:0-4155 GCA_043788935.1 Gemmatimonadaceae bacterium
GCGCGCACCATCGAGCATGGCACCTACCTCAGTGACTCGACGCTGCGGCTGATGAAGGCGCGCGGCACCTGCTTCACGCCGACCTACACCACACTCGTGGACCTCGCGGAGCCGGGCGGGGACTACGACACGGCGCCGCTGCGCATCCGCGGGCAGCACATGCGTCCACGCGCCGAGGTGGGGATCAAGGCAGCGTATGCGCTTGGCGTCCCGATCATCACGGGTGTCGATACGGAGTACGGCCCCGAGAGCGTCTCACGCATCCCGCATGAGATCATGTACTTCGCGCAGCTTGGCATGACGCCGCTGGACGCCATCCGTTCGGCGACATCGGTCGCTGCGCAGTGCCTCGGCATCGACAGCCGCACCGGGACGCTGCGCGCTGGCATGGAAGCCGACCTGGTGGTGGTGGAGCGCAATCCGCTGGACGACGTGCGCGCGCTGCAGGATGCGGTGATCGTGATCAGCGACGGGCGCGTGGCGCTCAAGCGCGTTCCGTTCGGCGTGCGCTGACTCAGCGGCGATTCCGCGCGGCTTCTGCGATCTCGATCATTCGGTCGACAGGTGTCAATGCGACCAGCTTGCCGACGACGGGGCCGCGGGTGACGGTCATCAAGTATCTCGCCAACCTGGGCTATGGTTCGCGTCGCGACGTGACGGCGCTGGTGCGGGCGCGCCGGGTGACGCAGAGTGATGGGCGTGTCGTGCGCGAACGCGACACCTGGTCACACGATGCGCTGCGCGTGGATGCGGAGCCGCTCGACCCACCCCCCGGTTCCGTGGTGATACTGCACAAGCCGGTGGGGTACGTCACGTCGTCGAAAGACGTACCGCCGCTGGTGTACGCTCTGCTGCCACCGCGATTCCTCCGTCGTTCACCGGTGATGGCACCGGTCGGCCGCCTCGATCGCGACACCACTGGCTTGCTGCTCTTCACCGATGACGGCGCATTGAATCATCGCCTCACGTCACCAAAGTCGCATGTGCCGAAGCGATATCGCGTGACACTGGCCGAACCGCTGCGTGGTGATGAAGCCGAACGGCTCTCGAGCGGGTTGCTGATGCTGCGCGGCGACGACGAGCCACTGGCTCCCGCGTCCCTCATGGTCGTCAGCGATCGTGTCGCGGTGGTGACGATCGCAGAAGGGCGCTACCACCAGGTTCGCCGCATGTTCGTGGCGCTGGGGCATCACGTCACCGCCCTGCATCGCGAGGCGATCGGCACGCTCTCACTTGGCGCACTCGACGTCGGGACGTGGCGACTGCTGACGTCTGAGGAGCGCGCGCTCATCGGGTAGCAGCCGCGTGATCACCGCATGGCCGACAGCACCTTGAAGCGCGGGCCGTCGTGCATCGTGGTGAGATTCCCGAAACACTCCTGCACGATGCGTTCGTAGGGCAGCGTGCGATTGGCGACGAGCTGCAGCGAACCGCCGGGACGCAATACCGCGTGTGCGTCGGCGATGAACTGCGCCGGTACGTCGAGGTCGGTGAGTTTTCCGACGTGAAATGGAGGGTTCGTCACCACGACGTCGAAGCGTTCACCAAGGACGGCGGCGCCGACATCACTGGTGCGCACATCGCATGTGGTGAGCCCGGCCACGGTGACGGCGCGTGACGCGCAGCGCACCGCCTCGGAATCGACGTCGACCATGCAGACGCGCCCCGTCGCGCCGAGCCGTGCGGCGGTGAGTCCCAGCGGACCACTGCCGCATCCGAGATCGAGGACGTCGTCACCGGGCCGCACACGCATCACGTCGGCGAGAATCGCCGTCGCGTCGTCGAGATGCTGCCACGAGAACACGCCGGGGCGCGAGAAAAGCCGCGTCGGCTGGCCACGCAACACGACGTCGATGGGATGAAAGTCGTCGTGCTGGAGCAAAGTATTGGCCATGACGGTGGTGTCCACCGGCGTCGGAGAGCGTTTCACGGCCATGACCGCACGAAAGCCCTGTTCCGTCGCGAGAACGGTGGCGTTGCCGAACAGATCCTTCAGCACCGACGCCGCCGACTTGACGCCTTCGTTGGTGGCACCGGCGATGCAGCACTGTCCGCCCACTTTCAGCAGGCCGAACGCGTCGGCCAGCAACTGCAGCAGCGCGAGCTTTTCGGTCGGGATGCGGATCGCGACGACATCGGCGCGCAGCCCGCTCCCGAATGGGGCGGAGCCGTGGCCGCATGCGACGGTCGCATTGCTGACGCCGTTTGCCTCGAGTGTGCGCCGGGTGGCCTCGGCGGCGGCGATGCTCCGGTCGCTGCAATAGACGTGCGCTGCCGAGCGTCCCAGGGCCGCCGCCGCAGCGAAGAGTCCGCTTCCACTCTGAAAATTCACGACGGTCGAGCCCGGCGACACGACCACGCGCCCAGCCAGCAGCTGGATCGCCTCGTCCCGGCCCTGCCCAGTCAGCCCCGGCTTGGTGGCCACGGCATACGCCGCACCATCCACTGTGATGCTGCGGGTCCTCCACGTGTGGTAGTGGAGCGTTCGGGACGGCGGCGGAGCGTCGGGCATGGATGTGGCGGAGCGAAAGGCGATGTGGGCTCGGAACGTCCCGCGGAAGAGTAAGCGGGAATGCTCGGGAGCCGGGTCATTGCTGGAGCAGGTGCCTCCGCAGCGCCGCGGAATCATTTCCAGTTGCCACCCGTCCGCGCGATTACCAGCTTCCGGTAGCCTTGTGATCGCGCTCTAGCCCGCTACGCCGCCATGACCCGCACTGCCTCCGCTGCACGCCGCATCGCCGGCCCCCTCGCCCTCAGCCTCGTGGCTGCAGGCGGGGCATCGGCGCAGGAGATCCGCGGGCTGGCCAAGCTGGATGTCCGTGGCAGCACCGTCAGCGGCGCGAGCGTGTCGCTCATCGACTCGCTGGGGCGGGAGGCTGCCAGCACGCGCACCGACCGCAACGGCGAGTTTCTGGTGAAGGCGCCGGTGGCCGGCACGTACTGGCTGCAGATGTCGGCACGTGGCGTCGGGCGGAACGCGTCGCCCGTGTTCATGCTCGACAGCGGCATGACGCTGCAGTACGAACACCTCTTCAGGCAGAGCCTGTCCGCACGCCTCCGCGGCGACATCGTCACGTCCGAAAGCGTGTTGTCCGGGCCGTTCGCGGACAGCACGTCAGGCAACGTTTCGCGCGGCCTCAGCTCGGCACCGGTTCGTCAGGTGCGGGTGCGCGTGATCGATGCCGTCTCCGGCGCTGCGTTGCCGCAGGCCGAAGTTGCGCTGGTGGCGATCGACCCGCGCTTCGAACAGGTGGTGGGCGGCGCGACGGACAGCACCGGCAGCGACGGATGGCGCGACGTGAAGCAGACCTGGTACCGCGTGGTGGCCCGACGCGTCGGATTCGAGCCGGGCGGGTCGCTCTCCTTCCCCATCGTCGGGGATGCCGACAGCGTGCACGTCACGCTGCGACTCAGGACCGTCACGGTGCTCGATCCGGTGACCATCATGGCGCAGCGCATCACCGCCTTCGGGTTCAACCTGAAGCTGATGAGCCGCTTCTACCTCGGCGGCGATTCGTTGCAGCAGCGCACCCGCACCGCCACGAGCGTGGACGACCTGATCGGCGCCCTGCGCATCCCGGGCATCAGCGTCGCCACGGGCGACATGACCTCGATCATGAAGTACCGCGGTCAGCGGGTGCGGGTGTTCATCCTGGATGGCAGCCGCACGTCGGGTGAGTTGCCGTTGGTGGAGCCATCCGCCGTGGAATCGCTGATGTTCATTCCGCCCAATGAGGCGGGCGCGATCTTTGGCCCCGACGCCAGTGGTGGTGTGTTGATCATCAATACACGCACATCACGCCGGAACTGATCACGAACGTATTTCCTGCAATTGTCAAATGGCATGTCCCTGACCTCGGCACGCTCCATCGACTCCGCGACACACGAAGCGCCGCGCATCCTCATCGGAGTGCGCGGCGCTCTGTTGTGCTGACCCGTTGCGGATGTCCGTGCCCTGCGTGTTGCGCTGAATCACTGCGCGGACTCTGATCGTACCGGCACAGGTCAGGTGCCTCACGGACTCCCGCCCGTCCGTCACATCCGAAACGACCTCAGAAGCTGCTCAGCACATCGTCACTGCCGCTGTCGTCATCGTCGAATGGAATCATGGCGGCAGCCGAACTGGTCGCCGGCACGTCAGCCGCAGCTCTCTCG
>JAYWIJ010000079.1:0-4154 GCA_043788935.1 Gemmatimonadaceae bacterium
ATGGCCAAGGTGCAGGCAGCCATCGTGGCAGCCGACATCGAGAAGAACGGCGGACCGGCCAACCTGCAGGAGCAGGAGATCGTCGCGATCGTCGCCTACATCCAGCGACTCGGCCAGGACATCAAGCTGGCCAACTCGCCGACGGCGACGACGCCTGCGCGAGCGAACACCTCTGTCCCGCAGGTTGCTGCACGGAGGACGCCGTGAGTCTCACTGACCTGATGAGTGGTGCCGGTCTCTCGCACTACGCCATCGTCGCGCTGATCCTCTTCTTCGGATCGTTCATCGCGCTCAGCGCCTGGATCTTCTGGCCCAGCCACCGTGCGTGGTGGCGCGCCGCTGCACAGATCCCGCTGGACGACACCACGACCACCACTGCGGAGCAGCCGTGACGGATCCGACCGACAAGGGCGAGCGCGATCGCCTGATCGAGCACTCGTACGACGGCATCCAGGAATACGACAATCCGATGCCGCAGTGGTGGGTGACCACGTTCTGGATCACGATCATCTTCTCGATCTTCTACTACCTCAATCCCGGCAACACCGGGCTCGGTCGTGGGCGTGAGGCGGAGTACGAAGCCGACATGGCCGCCTTCCGCAAGGCGCATCCGGAGAACACCGGCGGCGCGAACGCCGCGCAGCTGCTCGCGGTGGCGGGCACGCCCGACGAAGTGGCGGAGGGCAAGACGGTGTACGTGGCCAGGTGCGCCGCGTGTCACGCTGCCGACGGTGGTGGCATCATCGGGCCGAACCTCGCCGACGATGCATGGCTCCACGGCGGCACCATCGACAGCATCTACGCCACGGTGAACAACGGCGTGCTGGCGAAGGGTATGCCGGCCTGGGGCAAACTGCTCAAGGATGACGAGATGCGCGAAGTGGTAGCGTACGTGTGGACGTTGCACGGTACGACGCCGGCCAAGCCGAAGGAGCCGCAAGGCGTGGTCACCCCGAGGTGACCGCCCCGCGGGCCGCCGGACGGGTTCTGCCGACGCTCAATGAAGACGGATCGCGCTTCTGGATCCGTCCCCGTGTCTCCGATGGCGCATGGTGGACGCGCCGTCGGATCGTCGGCTACGCACTGATCGCCTTCTTCGTCACGCTGCCGCACCTCCGCTGGATGGGCAAGCCGCTCATCCTGCTGGATGTCCCACGGCGTGAATTCACGTTGCTGGGCAACACGTTTCTGCCCACCGACACGCTGATCCTGATGCTGCTGCTCGGCAGCGCGGTGATCTCGGTGTTTCTCTTCTCGGCACTGTTCGGGCGCGTCTGGTGTGGATGGGGCTGTCCACAGACGGTGTACATGGAGTTCGTGTTCCGTCCCATCGAGCGACTGCTCGAAGGCGGACGCAGCGGCTCGCTGATAATGGACAAGGCGAACGGCGTGATGTCGCCGCGCCGCATCCTCAAGTACCTGATCTACATCCCGATCTGTCTGGGACTGGCACACACCTTCCTCGCCTACTTCGTGGGCACGGATACGCTGGCCGAATGGGTGCGCCTGTCGCCGCGTGAACACCCGACGCCGTTTCTGGTGATGGCGGTGACGACGCTGCTGATCTTCATCGACTTCGGCTGGTTCCGGGAACAGACCTGCCTCATTGCGTGCCCGTACGGCCGCTGGCAGTCGGCGCTCATCGATCGCCGGTCGCTGATCGTGGCGTACGATGCAACGCGTGGCGAGCCGCGTCGTGCGGGCAAGAATCGCCGGCCTGACGACGGCGACTGCGTGTCGTGCAATGCCTGCGTGATGACCTGCCCCACCGGCATCGACATCCGCAACGGCCTGCAGATGGAGTGCGTGCACTGCACGCAGTGCATCGATGCCTGTGATCACGTCATGACGGCACTGCACAAACCGACGGGCCTGATCCGCTATGCCTCGCAGGAAGGGCTGGCGGGCAGACCGGGCACACTCTGGCGGCCACGCGTGGTGATCTACAGCGTCGCGCTCGTCGTCGTGCTCAGCGCGCTGGCGCTCACACTGGGCACCCGTGCGAAGGCCGAAATCATCATCCTGCGCTCGAGCAGCGAACCGTACAGCGTCGAGGCGGATGGCCGCGTGGCCAATCAGCTGCGCGTGAAGATCGTGAACCGCACGACAGCCGCGCACGACTACGACGTACGCGTGAGCGATTTCGCCGGCGGCACGGTGATCGCACCGGAACTCCCGCTGCGGATCGAGGCGGGAGCACAGCGCACGACCAGCCTGTTCCTCGTGGATTCGTTCGCATCGTTCCGCGATGGGCGACACACGGTGACGCTCCGCATCACCGATGGCGCAGGCTTCACGAAAGATCTGCCGTTCGTGCTGCTCGGTCCGTCGCGTGCAACGACCGATGCGGACGACCGAGATGAAAGGAATGAATCCACCAGGGAGAGGCGCTGATGTTCGGCATTGCGAAGTTGCAACCGTGGCCGACTGCGATCGTGGCGGTACTCGTCGCACAGATGAGCTTTGGGGTGTGGATGGCGCGTGTGGCGCGCGACGATCCGCACTTCGCCATCGAGCCGGATTACTACGCCCGCGCGGTCAACTGGGACTCGACCATGGCGCAATCGCGGCGCGACAAGGCGCTGGGGTGGATCGCGAGCGCCGGCATGTCTCGTGGCACCGGCCGCGCGGCATTCTTGCGCGTGACCCTCACCGACTCAGCCGGCATTGCGGTCACGGCGGTTGATTCAGTCACGGCGGAGGCGCTGGCCGTGGCGCATGCAGGGCTCATCGATAAGCTGACGCTCGCACGCGATGGTGATGCGTATCGCGTGACCGTGTCCATCGCGGCACCGGGGCTGTGGGAAGTGCAGGTGCGTGCCTACCGTGGCGGCGATCTGTTCACGGCCAAGCTGCGCACGGAATTGCAGTGACCCTGCTGGCGGGCGTCTTCCTCGCGAGCCTGCTTGGCTCGGTGCACTGCGGTGCGATGTGCAGCGCGTTCGCCTGTCTGGCGAACGGTGGGGCGCGTCGTGGCGTGTGGTACCATGGCGGACGCCTGCTGGCGTACATAATGCTCGGCGTTCTTGCGGGAATCGTGGGTGCGGGCCTCGATCGCGCCGGACTGATCGCGAACGTGCAGCGAACCGCAGCACTGGTCACCAGCGTCGCGCTGATCGTGTGGGGGCTGCTGCAACTTCGTCAGGCGATGCGCGCACGACGCTTCGACGGTGCGTCACAGTGGGGCGGCACGCTGGCGCGACTCGTGTCACGCACCAACGGCTGGGACCCGCGCGCACGCGCTGCCGCCATCGGGCTCACCACGGCCCTGCTCCCCTGCGGTTGGCTGTGGGCCTTCATCGCCACGGCGATGGGCACCGGTGCACCGCTGCGCGCCGCAGCCGTGATGAGCGTGTTCTGGCTCGGCACGGTCCCGATGCTCGTGGCGATCGCCGCGGGTGCCAGACGCTGGGGCCCCGCCGCGCGCCTGCGCTGGCCGCTGGCCAGTGCCTCGCTGGTGGTGCTGCTTGGCGTCGGTGAACTCACCGCGCACCTGCTCATGCCTCCGATGACCAGCGCCGGCACGGCTGCCGGCGCGACCGCAGCACACACTCATCTCATGGCTCCGTGATGTCCACGTACGTCACGCCCTCGCCCGTGGCAACCGCGCAGACCGTCGCCTGCACGCATTGCGGCCTCCCGGCGCTCGGCATGGACGCCGCAGGCGACGGTCCGACCTTCTGCTGCAGCGCCTGCGCCACCGCGTACGCGATGATCAACGAGCATGGCCTCGGCGCATATCACGGCTTCGCGGAGCGACGTGGCGCCGCCGTCCGCCCATCGGGCCGAGGCTTCACCGACTTCGATCACGAAGCGTTCCAGTCGCGTTACGTGACGCGTGACGCCGACGGGATGGCGCATGTGCAGCTCGCGCTCGAGGGGGTGCACTGCGCGTCGTGTGTGTGGCTGATCGAACGCGTGCCGCTGCTGGTGACGGGCGTGGCGCGCGCAGAGCTGGACGTGCGCCAATCGCGCGCCACGGTCACGTGGGATCCTGCCGCGACGCCGCTATCCGCCGTGGCGCGCACCCTCGACGCACTCGGCTTCACACCGCATCCGTATCGCGGCGGAGAACGTGCGGTGCTGCGCCGCAAGGAGGACCGCGCCATGCTGATCCGCATCGGCGTTGCGGGTGCCATCGCGACCAACGTGAT
>JAYWIJ010000080.1:0-4064 GCA_043788935.1 Gemmatimonadaceae bacterium
TACGCCGACAACTGCGCCACGCGCGTGCGTGACGTGTTGAATTGGGCGCTGCAGGGACAACTCGACGCACCGTTCGCGTTGCCCGGCAGCGGCCGCACCTGGCGCAATGAAACGGCGCGCATCACGGCCAGCGATCCGCTGGTGTATCCCGGCATTCAGGTTGCCCTCGGTCGTAACGCCGATCACGTGCTCACCAAGTGGGAAGAGTCGTTCCTGCCCGATCTGCTGGCGAATCATCTGGCGGCGCTTTCGGTCAAGGATGCGAATGGCGCGTCGATGAAGCTGGTGACCAGTGACTCCGTGCTCTACACCGCCGACCGCGCCCCGATGCCCGAGGTGGCGCCGTCTCGCGTACCGATGGCGTTGGTGCTCGGTGTCGGGCTCGCCGTGCTCGTGGTGCTGCTGTCTCGCGCCGGGTCGGTGGCGGTACGCGTTGTGGTGGCCGTGTTCTCGGTGCTTTGGTTCGCTGTCGGAGGCGTACTTGGTACGGCGTTGCTGTTGGCCGGTACCGTCACCAAGCACATCCCGTACATGGGTGCCAATCTCACGGTGCTGCAGCTGCATCCGCTCATGCTGGTGGCGGCCGTGGTGGTCACGGCGTCGCTGTGGCGCGGGGCGCGCACGCGCGCGGCGCTCGGTGTGTCGCTCGTGATCGCCGTGCTGTCGCTGGTGGGACTGGCCCTCCAGTTGGTGCCGTCGTTGTATCAGCAGAGCGGTGTCGTACTCGCCGTGATCGTGCCGGTGCAGGCGGCATTTGCGGTGGCCATTCTGCGACTTCGGTCGCGCGTGCGTTCCGACAGCGCCACGCGATGACCACGCATCGCATCGCCGTCGGCATCGACGTGGGCGGGACGTTCACCGACCTCGCTGCGTTGCACGCCGACGGAACGGTGCACACGTCGAAGGTGCTGAGTGTGGCGAGTGATCGAGCGGCCGGTGTGCTGGACGCGCTCCGTGTGGCGGCGCTGAATGGGTCGCAGATTGCGCACATCGCGCACGGCACGACAGTGGTCACCAATCTGCTACTCGAACGCGCGGGAGCCCGCGTGGTCGCGTGTGCCACCGAAGGATTTACCGACCTGCTCGAACTGCGTCGGCAGGAGCGCGCGGCGCTGTACGACCTGGCCAAGCAGCACCCGCGCCCGCTGGTGGAGCCGGCGCAGGTGATTCCGGTGCGCGAGCGCATCACGCCCGATGGCGTCACGCTGGCGCTTACCGACGAGGCGATTGCCGAGGTGATCGCCGCGGTGACGGCGCAGCAGCCGGACACGGTGGCGATCACGCTGTTGCACGCGTATGGCGATCCGTCGCATGAGCGTGCGTTACGTGACGCGCTGGTCGCGGCGCTCGCAGTCGCCGGACTGGTGGTCGACGTGGTGTGTTCCCACGAGGCGCTGCCCGAAATCCGCGAGTACGAGCGGATGGCGACCACGGTGGCCGAAGCGTACGCGCGACCGGCGGTGCGCCGGTATCTGGCGGGGCTCTCGGAACGACTGGCGCAGCACGACTATCCGGCGCCGCGCGTGATGACCTCGGCCGGCGGCACGCTGTCGGCGCACGACGCCGCGTCGCATGCGGCCGCGCTGGCGCTCTCGGGCCCCGCTGGCGGCGTGACGGGGGCGGCAGCAATTGCGCGTGCCCTCGGGGTGTCGCGGGCTCTGACGATCGATATCGGGGGCACCAGCGCCGATGTGGGATTGGTGGACGACGGCGAGCCGCTGGTGGAGCGTGGTGGTGCGGTGGCCGGTGTCCCGATCGCGTTGCCACGCGTGCTGGTGGAGGCGGTCGCGGCCGGCGGTGGCAGCATCGCCTGGCTCGACGATGGCGGTGCGCTGCGCACGGGACCGATGAGTGCTGGCGCGTCACCCGGCCCAGCGGCGTATGGTCGCGGGGGCGTGCGCCCCACGGTTACCGATGCGCACGTGGTGCTGGGCACGATCGCCCCGGGCGAGTGGAGCGGCGGCGTCACGATCAGTCTGGAGCACGCGCGGGCCGCGGTCGACACCATCGCGGCACCGCTCGGCGTGTCGCTCGAACGGGCGGCCGAAGCCATCATCGCCACGGCCGACGCCACGATGGCGCGTGCGCTGCGCCGCGTGTCGGTGGAGCGCGGCGTCGATCCGCGCGACGTCCCCCTGATCGCGTTCGGTGGCGGCGGTCCGCTGCATGCCTGTGCATTGGCGGAGCGCTTGGGCATGCGGCAGGTGATCGTGCCGCCACATGCGGGCGTGTTGAGCGCGATGGGTCTCGCGCTGGCGCCCGAACGTCGCGAGTCGTTGGTGAGCGTGATGCAACGCGCTGATGACATGAGCGCGGCATCATTCGCCACGCTGCTCGAGCAGGAGGCGCGTGCCATGCGCACTGACGGCGACGACGCGGTGCCGCTCAACGTGCGCTGGTGGCTGCGTGCCCGGTACGAGGGCCAAGGCTACGAGCTCGACGTCCCGGTGCAACCCGGCGACACACCGGGCGCCGTAGCGGAACGGTTCGTGGCGCGGCATGATCAGCGCGCGGGTTTTGTCCTCGATCGGGCAGTTGAGTTTATCAGTGCCCGCACGACACTCAGCAGTGCGCCGTGGCCCGTGCACTTCGCACGTCCCAAGCGCGATGGTGTGTTGGCGGACGGTGTGGACGACGGACGCGCCATGGCGCGGGTGTTGGAGGGTCCGGCAGTCGTGCGGTTGCCGGATGCGACCATGCGGATCGCGCCGGGTTGGACGGCGCGATCGCTGGAAATCGGAGGGTGGATGCTGGAGCAGCAACGATGACCATATCGAAGACGACGCATATCGGACGCATTCTCGGCACGCCGGTGCCGATGCTGATGCCGCTGGACGGCCCAGTGCATGTGCTGCTCATCGGTGAGGCACCGGGACCGCGCGGTGCCGACAAGAGCGGCGTGCCGTTTCTGGGCGACGCGGCGGGCAAGGTGCTGTACGACGTGCTCGTGCGAATGGGGGCCATGACCTTGCCGCCGGAAATCGACAGCATGGAGTGGGACGGCTCGCTGTTCGTGGCCAACAGCATCGTGCCGATCGCGCAGGGTATCGCGCTCGGCAATGCGTTCGACCGCTGCCCGACCGACGACGGCGCGTCCTTTCGCGCGCCCATGCGCTCGGAGCTCGAGGGCGTCGCGAACCTTGGTCGTCTGACCCGGGACATCACCATGCTGCGCACGCGCGGACTGAAAGGCATCGTGACGCTTGGTCGCGTGGCCACGCGCACGATCGATACCCTGTTCAAGCGCACGCCAATGCCGGACCTGGCGCGCCGCGCGCTGCCGCATCCGTCGGCGCAGGGGCTGTTGTCGATGGCGCCCGATCGCGGCAAGGGCGCGAAGATGGCTGACCTGCAGGAAGCGTGGATGGTCCGGTGTCAGTATGCGGTGTTGCAGGCCGGGTATCCGGCGCCCGAGGCGAATCCGTCGTGACGTCGATTCGCGCGCGTTTCGACGCGCTCGAACTCACGGTGTTCTCGCAGGGCGTGGCCATGCTCGCCGAGGAGATGGGCGGGTTGCTGGAGCGCAGCAGCATTTCGCCGAACATCAGGGAGCGTCGTGATGCGAGCTGTGCGCTGTTCGACGCCGATGGACGCATGGTGGCGCAGGCGGCGCACATCCCCGTGCATCTGGGCGCGATGCCGGAGTCGGTGGCGGCGGTACGCGCCTGCGGTGCGGCCCCGGGCGACGTATTTCTGCTGAACGATCCGTCGCACGGCGGCTCGCATTTGCCCGACCTCACGATGGTCGAGGTGATCGCTGACGCCAACGATGCGCAGCGCATCATCGGGTACGCCGCCGTGCGCGCGCACCATGCGGATGTCGGTGGTATGAGTCCGGGCAGCATGCCGTTCGGCGCTACGGAACTGTTTCAGGAAGGCATCATTGTGCCGCCGGTGCGCATCGAGCGCGCCGGTGTGGCGCAAGACGATGTGATGAGGCTGGTGCTCGCCAATGTGCGCACGCCGGAAGAGCGCGAAGGTGATCTGCGCGCGCAGCGCGCGGCGTGTGCGGCGGGACGCACGGGCTGGCAGGCGCTGCACGCCCGACTCGGCGCCGACGCGTT
>JAYWIJ010000081.1:0-15102 GCA_043788935.1 Gemmatimonadaceae bacterium
CCCGCCGCCGTGTCGCAAGGCACCGCGACGACGTCAATGCCCGCACCAATTGCGAACCGCCCGTCGCCGAGTCCGACGTCGGCATCGCCTGCGCCATCGGGCAACGGATTCGCCTTCACCACGACGAACTTCGACGACGGCTGGACGAGCACCATCGACACGGAGTTCGTGACGATCGGCAAGGGCGACATCCGCATCTTCCAGCACTTCAAGCGTGAAGAGGAAAATGCGTACATGTCCGTGCTCGAAGAGCAGACGCGGCGCTTCTGGAATCTGCTGGTCACGCCGCGCTACCGCGATCTCGCGAATCTCGTCGTGGAGCGCAACAATCCGGGCGGGTACCAATCGATCAATTATGCCGCCGCGACAGCCACCGAGTCGTCGTCGGGTCGCCGCGTGTACATCGTGCTCTTTTCCTTTCCCGACCGCCGGACGGGGTGGATGGAATTCGTGACGCCCGACCAGGCCACGTTCGAGCGGGAGTTCGGGCCCTACCGCGGCCGCGACACGCAGTGGGACCGCTGGATCGCCATGGCGGGACGCAACCGCTTCGCGGTGGCCGCCAGCGATTTCGTCGGGACGTGGAGCGACAACTTCGCGTCAGGCACGAGCATGGTGTTTTCGGCGACAGGTCGGGCCGCCGGCATGTTGTACGCGGGCGGCAACACCACCGTGACGTTCGATGGCCGCAACTACACGATGGACGTCGCTGGCGGATCGGGCATGGTGGGAAGCATCCGCATGCAGAACGCGACGTACAAAGGGGCGTTCTCGGTGGCGAACAACTGGAGCGTCACGTTCGGCAACAACTTCGAAGGTCGTACCCGGCGATTTCACGCCTCGTTCGAAGGCGTCCGCGACGGTCGTATTCTGAATCTCGTGCTCGATGAACCGGGCGCGCCGATCACGCTGCACATGGTGCGCGTGCGCTGACGCACGACGTCACCGAGATGACCGCGACGCTGGTCTGCGTGCGCTAGTTTGGATGTGAGCCCCGACGCTCGCTCTTCCACGCCGCACCCGATCAGCGCATGTCGCGTTTTCAGTTCGCCATGGCCGTCACCTCGCTCGCCGCCGCGGTGGGTTGCGCCTCGTCGTCGCGGCCTGCGGGCGGAGTGAGCGGCCCTGCCCCGGTCGCCACCCTCCTGCCCTCGCCGACGACTGTCGTGTACGGCGGCTACGACCCGCTCGCAGCGCCGGTACTCCGTGTGGCCTCGGGCGACGCGATCGACATTGGCACCGTCTCCACCTGCGGCACCCGACTGCTCCAGCCCGGCCTGGACTCTGGCTCCATCGAGCCCGCCATCCGCGCCATCCAGGCCGCGGTGCGTGACTCGACGCTGCGTCGCGGCCCGGGCGGCCATGTGCTGACCGGCCCCGTATACGTCGACGGTGCTGAACCGGGTGACGTGCTCGAAGTGCGCTTCGAATCGATCGACCTCGCCATCCCCTACGCCTGCAACTCGTTCGGGCCACGCAGCGGCTTCGTGCCGGAATTGTTTCGAGGTCAGTCCAAGCAGCGTATCGTGCCGCTGGACACGAAGCGCCTGATCGGACACTTCTCCGACACGCTCGGTGTCAAGATCCCGCTGCGACCGTTCTTCGGCAGCGTCGGCGTGGCACCGCCGCCGGCAATGGGACGCATCAACAGCGCGCCGCCCGGAATTCATGCGGGCAATCTGGACAACAAGGAAATGGTGGCCGGCACGACCCTCTTCATTCCGGTGCATGTGCGCGGCGCGCTGTTGCTGGCTGGTGACGGCCATGCGGCGCAGGGCGATGGGGAGGTCGACATCACCGCGCTGGAAACGGCGTTGCGTGGCCGATTCCGGCTCATCGTGCGCAAGGACATGACGCTGACCTGGCCGCGCGGCGAAACGCCAACGCACTGGATTGCGATGGCCGCCGACAGCAATCTCACGAGAGCGGCGAAACTCGCCGTCGCCGAAGCGATCACGCTGCTTGGTGACGTGAAGCGCATTCCGCGGGACGATGCCTACATGCTGGTCAGCACGGCGTGTGACGTGCGCATCACGCAGCTGGTGGACGGCACGATGGGTGTGCACGTCATGATTCCCAAGGCGATTTTCGTCAAGTGAACGAGCGCGAGGCCGCATGAGCGCGCGGTCGTCGTTTCATCCCGGCCGCCTCCTGCGGCACACCCGTCCATCGCATTCACATTCGCATCCACATCACATGATGACGCTGCCCCGCACCGCGCTCTCCGCCCTGGTCGCCTGCTTCGTGCCACTGGCACTGCACGCCCAGACGACACTCGATCGCACCGAACAGGCGCTGCGCGCGGAAGTGCGCCGATCGCACGAGGATCAGGTCCGTTACCTCGAGCGACTGGTCAACATCCCGAGCGGATCGCTGAACGTGACCGGCGTGCGCGAAGTGGGCCGCGTGATCGGTGCCACGCTCGACTCCCTTGGCTTCACCTCGCGCTGGGTGGACGTGGCCCAGGCGATGAAGCGCGCGGGACATCTCGTCGCCACGCACACGGGGAAGAAGGGTTCGCCACGCATGCTGCTCATCGGGCACCTCGACACGGTGTTCGAAGGAGAGAATCAGCGGTTCGTCCGCAGTGACACGATCGGCAAGGGTGCGGGATCAGGCGACATGAAGGGCGGCGACGCGATCATCGTCTTCGCCCTGAAAGCAATGCAGGCGGCCGGCACGCTTCGCGATGCGAACATCACCGTCGTCATGACCGGCGACGAGGAGTATCCGGGTGAGCCGCTGGGCGAGGCACGGACTGCGCTGATCGACGCGGCGAAGGAGAGCGACATCGCGCTGGCCTTTGAAGGTGGCTCACGCACACAGGCCACCATCGGCCGTCGGTCGGCCAGCGGCTGGGTGCTCAAGGTCGCCGGTCAGCAAGGACACTCCTCGGGCGTGGGTCGCGGCAGTTACGGCGCGATCTTCGAGGCCGCACGGATCCTCGACGACTTCCGGCGCGAGCTGGCCAGCGAGGAGAACCTGACCTTCAACCCGGGCACCATCGCCGGCGGCTCCGATGTGGCCTACGACACCCTCACGCAGCGCGGGACCACTGCCAGCAAGACGAACATCATCGCTCCGGTGACCTGGATGCAGGGCGACCTGCGCGCGATGAATCAGGAGCAGATCGTGCGGGCGCAGACGAAGATGCGCGAGATCGTCGCCCGGAGTCTTCGCGGAACCTCGGCGGAGATCTCGTTCAGCGAGGGCTATCCGCCGATGGCCGTCACGCCAGGTGGCGAGCGGCTGCTGGGCATCTACAGCGGCGTGAGTGCCTCGCTGGGCTACGGCCCGCTCGTGGCCAGCGATCCGGCGCGCCGTGGTGCGGGTGACCTCAGCTTCGTGGCGCCGCTGATCGATGGTCTCGAAGGGCTGGGCGCCTTGGGTTCCGGAGCGCATTCCCCGACGGAAGCCGTGTCGCTGCCGGCACTGCTGATGCAGACGGAGCGCGCGGCCGTGATGATGACGCGGCTGTCGCGCGAAAAGGCAGAAACCGTGCGTCGGACGCCTCGGATCTAGGAACGCATTCGCAGGTGGCGGCGACGGTGTAAACGGGTGGCGGTCAAGGCGTTGCGCACAGGGGTGGGAATGCGTCATCTGGCGCTGGGACCACCCGAGAAACACCTGCCCCACCTGGATCGTCCACCCGATATGCAGATCCTCCGTGCCATGCCCGCGACCGTACAGGTCGTGACATCAGCGTCGGCCACCCGAGGCCCGTCGCGCCCGTGACGAGTGCGTCCCGGCCGCTGATTCTCGTCGTGGACGATGAGCCGATCCTCCGGCGTACGCTGGGGGACCTGCTGCGTGCATCGGGATGGATCGTGGTCGAGGCGAGCAACGGCGAAGAGGCGCTCTCCACAGCGCAGCGGATGCGTCCGGACATGGTGCTGCTCGACATCGGGCTGCCGGGGCCGGACGGCTTCGAAGTCTGCCAGCAATTGCGCGCGCTCGCGGGCTTCGACGAGACGCCCGTCCTGATGCTCACCGGCCGAGACGACGCCGAAGCGATCCGCCGCGCGTTCGAGGCGGGCGCGACGGACTTCGTCAACAAGATGGTGTCGCCCGGGCTCATCGTGCACCGAGTCCGCTTCATGTTGCGCGCCGCGAACACGATCACGGCGCTGCGGCGCAGTGAGGCGCGACTGGCCGAGGCGCAGCGCATTGCGCAGATGGGCAGCTGGGAACTCGACGTCGCCCGCGGCGACTTCGTGGCTTCGACGGAAACGGTCAATCTGCTGCACCTCGGCTCGGCGTCGATGTCGCAGCCGCTGTCGATCATCCGGCTCGCCATTGCGGATGACGATCGCGACGCGTTCGACAAGGCATTCGCACTGGCGCTCGACCCTGATGTCGGGCGCTTCGATCGTGAGTTCCGGCTCAGCGCACCCGGTGCGCGGACGCGGGTGATTCGCCTGATTGGCGAAGCCGACGTGACGACCACCGACGGACGCGTGACACGGCTGATGGGGACGGCCCAGGACCTCACGGAGCTGGTCGAATCGCGCGAGCAGATCCGCACGCTGGCCTACTACGACTCGTTGACGGGACTGCCGAATCGACTGCTCTTCCTCGATCGGGTGCGCGGTTCCCTGTCACGCGCGCGCCGACGCGGCGACAAGATGGCGCTGATGGTGGTGGACCTCGACAATTTCAAGCGTATCAACGACACGCTGGGTCACGATGCGGGCGACGACGTGCTGCGCGCCGTGGGTTCGCGCCTGCGTGACACCGTGCGGCCGTACGACGGCATGTCACGCGAGACTGATCTGCGCGTGGCGTCGAGTGTGGCACGCATGGGCGGCGACGAGTTCCTGATGTCGGTCTGCGATCTCTCCGGCGTCGAACAGGCAGCAGCCGTCGCCAGCCGTTTGCTGGATGCACTCAGCGCACCGATCATGCTGGCCACGGGTCCGCTGCACGTGTCGGCCAGCATCGGCATCAGCATCTTCCCCGACGACGGTGACGAGTTCGAGACGGTGCTCAAGCACGCCGACATCGCGCTGTACCAGGCGAAGGAAGCGGGCCGCAACGCGTTCGAGTTCTACGATCAGGCGATGAACGCAGTGGCGCTGCAGCGACTCGTCCTCGAATCAAGCCTGCGCGAAGCCGTGGCCGAGGGAACGCTGACGCTCGCCGTGCAGCCCAAGGTCGATGCGCGCCGGGGGACGCTGATCGGTGGTGAGGCACTGCTGCGCTGGCAGCATGTGGCGCATGGCGTGGTGTCACCGAGCGTGTTCGTGCCGCTGGCCGAGCGGATCGGGCTGGCCTCGGTGCTGACGACGATGATCATCGAGAAGGTCTGCCAGCAGATGGTGTCCTGGCGCTCGAACGGCCTGGACCTCGTACCGATCGCGATCAACGTCTCGGCGCAGGTGTTCCGTGATCCTGAAGCGGTGAGCGCCATCTGCCGCATTCCGATCACGCACGGTATCGATCCGCGGCTGATCGAGTTCGAGATCACCGAGACGGCGCTCATCGACGATCCCAAGCGAGCGACGCGTGTGCTGGCGGAGCTGCGGCATCACGGCTACCGCGTGACCCTGGATGACTTCGGCACCGGCTATTCGAGCCTCAGTCACCTGCGCGAGTTCAGGATGGATGTGCTCAAGGTAGATGGCTCCTTCGTGCGCGAACTGCAGACGAATGCCAAGGATGCGCTGCTGGTGAAGGGTATCATCGCACTCGCACACAGCCTCGGCATGGAAACCGTTGCGGAGGGCGTCGAGAGCGACGCGCAGCGCGATACGCTCCTGCAGTTCGGCTGCGAGCGCATGCAGGGCTACCTCTTTGGGCGTCCGGGAACGGCAGGCGACTTCGCCGAACGGCTGGCACAGCGCAGCGGCAGCCTGCTCCCGTCCGGCGCAGGCGCGTGACGCGCGCGACGTGGCTCAGGCCGCGCGCGTACTGCCGTGCGCGATCGAGCGTACGATCTGCAGCAGCCGCTTGGCCAGGTCCGGCTTGTACAGCACATGCTGCACACCGATCGCATCCGCCTGCTCCTGCAACTCCGTGCTGATGTAGTCTGACGTGATCACGACTGGTAAATCCGGGCGGATGTTTCGCACGCCCCTTGCGATATCCAGTCCCGACAGCTCGGGCATGTTGAAGTCGGTGATCACGACGTCGAAACTGCCGGGTGCGTCCCGGAATCGCTGCAGCGCTTCCTGCGCGCGGCGGAATCCCGTGACACGGTATCCATGCCTGCCAAGCAGCCGGCTCACGAGTGAGACGAGGAGGTCATCGTCGTCCACGTACAACACACGCGTCATCGCCAGCTCTATCGCTTCCGCTGCGACCGCCTCCGTCGAACGGGGCGTGGGCTCGGCGATGGACTGTGCTTCGTCAATGACCGGGAAATACAGTGCGAATGTCGTACCGACGTCCGGCGTGCTGTCGACGGTGATCGCGCCCTGATGCGTCTCCATGATGCCATGCACGACCGACAGGCCAAGGCCCGTACCATCACCGGGCAAGCGTGTCGTGAAGAACGGTTCGAAGATGCGCGCCTGCGTCTGCGCGTTCATGCCGATACCGTTGTCGCTGATCACGAGCCGCACGTAACGCGCTGAGGCGAGTGTCCCGGGCGCATCACTGCCCACGCCGGTGGTGCCCTGCTCCACGCGGATCGCGATCTCGCCGACGCGGCCAACGCCCTGCGCACGCTCCTGCAGCGCATGCATCGCGTTGGTGCACAGGTTCATGACGAGCTGGTGCACCTGTGTTGCATCAGCGAGCACCAGCGGTTCATCCGCTTCGAGTGCCGTGGTGAGTTCGATACCGGCGGGGATCGTCGCACGCAGCAGTCGCGCCGCTTCGCGGACTGTGTCGCCGAGCGCCATGGCGGTGCGCTCGTGCGGTTGCTGGCGACTGAAGGTCAGGATCTGCTGCACGAGGCGCGCGGCACGGTCGCCGGCTTCGCGAATTGCCGTGAGGCTCTCCAGCACGCTGGCCTCGTTCTGCGGCTGGGCGAGTGCGAGTTCGGCGTTACCGAGGATGGCGCCGAGGATGTTGTTGAAGTCGTGGGCGATGCCGCCCGACAGGGCACCGAGCGACTCCATCTTCTGCGCCTGCCGCAGTTGTTCGGCAAGTGCGAGCTGTGCGTCGGCGGACCGTCGCTGTTCCGTGACGTCACGCCAGTGCGCGACCGTACCGACACACGCGCCATCGACGATCTGCGGCACGGCAGTCCGCTCGAAGGTCCGGCCGTCCCTCAATTCGATGACGTCGTGCACGCCCCGCCGCGGTTCGGCGCCCGTACCGCGGACGCGCGAACGAAACGCCTCCGGATCGACGACGAACGTGGACACATGCTCGATGAGCTGCTCGAAGCTCGTGTCGCGCAGATCAGCTGACGTCAGGCCCCAGATGGCGGCAAAAGTGGAGTTGATCGCCTGAATGTTGCCGTCACGGTCGAACGCGACGATACCGTCAGGGGCCGACTCGAGCGTAGCGTTGAGCAGCGCGACCGACATCGACAGCGCGGCGGAGCGTAGCTCGAGCATCAGCTTCGCTTCGATGAGCTCCTGCTCCGCCCGGCGCTGCAGTACGAGCACGGAGTTCGACGTACGGACTGCGAGGCTGCGCAACATGCGGTCGTCGTCGGCGCGCTCTGGCTGACGGTCGGTCATCTGCCACGCTCACGCGCGACGCTGATGCCGTTCGAGGCGCTCATGACCGACGCCGGGACGCAAGCACGGTGGAGGCCATGGCCGTTCCCGCCACCCGCGCACGGATCTTGTCGAATGCGAGCTCACGACTCGTGGACGTGTCGTCGCAGAATGGTGAGAAGCCGCAGTCGTCGGTCGTGCCGAGTTGCGCCACCGGGATGTACTCCGCGGCGAGCAATGTGGACTCGCATACTTCGTCGGCGGTCTCGAGATGCGAATCCAGGACGTCGATGACCCCGACGTACGCGCGCTGGTACGGCTTGAGGTACAGGCCGATGAGCTTCAGCACGCGGCGACGGTCGGTCTCGCGCGCCAGCGCGATGAAGAAGTTTCCTGCGCGCAACTCGAACAGACTCGGGAGCAGCTTGGCGTAATCCACATCGGCGCTGTGCGTAGTGTCGCGGTCGCCACCCGGGCACGTGTGTACGCCGATGCGGCTTCTCTCCGCCGCGCTGAAGCGGTCGAGGGCGAGATTGTTCAGCGTGATGAAGCTGTTGAGCAATCCACCCGTCGGATCGAGCTTGAGCGCCAGGCGGCCTTCGGTGAAATCCACCTGGACCGTCGTCGCGCCCAGCGCCAGGCAGTTGCGCACCTCGCGTTCATGCTCCGCCAGCACGCTCGTCAGAAAATCATCGCGTGAATAGCCCGCGATTTCCTGCACCGGGTACATGAGGCTCAACGCCGAGGGGGCAATGACGGCCTGCTTCATCGGTCGCGTCGTATGCTGCAGCGCCTCTGCCAGAAAACTGTCAGCGTATCGCTTGTATCTGAACGGTCCGCTCGTCAGGCGAGGCCACTCGCGGTAGTGGCCGATGAACTGCAGCCGGAATCCATCCGGCGCCATGTTCTCGAGTCCATGCACCGCGTATGTCGCGAAGTTGTGGTACTTCCGCTGCTCACCATCGCTGATCACCGGCGAACCGGTTTCTTCGAAGCACCGCAGTGTGTCCAGTGTCGCGTCACGATACAGCGCCGTCAGCGCAGCATCGTCGAGTTTGCCGTCTTGGTATGCACGCAGCGCGGCGATCAGGGAGCGGGGCCGCGGGATACTGCCGATCGGTTCCGTCGGGATGCGTGTCGGCGCATCGACCATGCGTGTGTCCTGAGGATGGCGTGAGAATCGAGGCCATGCACGCACCACGACATGAGTGCGCGTTTAACACGCGATATAATTGCGATTGCATCGCCTCTGCGTACGCTACCCCTGCCGGCGCAGGCCGCCAAGTGCATTGCGCCCACCTCAGTGAAATCTCATCACACGCAATAGAGGTTGCGCGGCTGCGACGTTCGTAGCATCGCTTTCGCCATTCGTGATATATCAAACTTTCACATCGCGCGGCGCGAATCAGGTGGCACTGATGTGGCACTGATTGGTTACGACGCATGCGATGCACCAGCTCAGGTCGTCACCGTCACTCGCGTCGTCGCGGTTGTGATGAAGACCACCGTCGCGCCGATGACACCGGCGACGATCGACGCGACGACGATACCAAGCTTCGCCTGCGCCAGCAGCTGGCTGCCGGGGAATGCGAGACCGGACACGAACAGCGACATGGTGAAGCCGATGCCAGCAAGGCATGCGACGCCAGCCACGGTGGGCCATGACGCGCCGGCCGGCAGTGTCGCACCGAGCCTCGTTGCAATCCACGTGGCCAGCATGATGCCGATCGGCTTGCCAAGAATGAGCCCAAGGGCCACGCCAAGGCTGACACGCCCAAAGAGAGACGTGCCCGTGTCGCCGGCGCTGAGCGAAACGCCAGCGTTGGCGAGCGCAAACAACGACATGATCCAGAAATTCACCGGCACGTGCAAGATGTGCCGCAGGTGCGCCAGCGGTGGTTGGGCCTCTTCGGTGAGCACCTCGATGGCCGCCAACGCCTCCTGCTGTCCGCCGTTCGACAGCACTGGTCGATCGTCCTCTCCGGTGGCCGTCGCGAAGTCGTCGAGTCGAAGGCGCGCTTCCTCCTCGAAGCTGCCCGGATCGATCCGGGAGCGCGCCGGCACGGTGAGCGCCAGCAGCACGCCGGCGATCGTCGAGTGCACGCCGGAGCGGAGCACGAAATACCAGAGCACGATGCCGAGCAACGCATACACGCTGACCCACGCCACGCCGGCACGATTGGCCGCAACCAGCACTGCGAGAACCACCCCCGACAACATGAGGTACGTGCCGTCGGGCGCATGGCCGTAGAACAGGCTGATCACGAGCACGGCTCCGAGATCGTCAGCGATGGCGAGTGCGGCCAGAAAGACCGTCAGCGCGGGCGGGACGCGCGGACCGAGCAGCGCCAGCACACCGAGCGCGAAGGCGATGTCGGTGGCCGTGGGAATGCCCCAGCCGGCGGCCCCCGGCGTGCCCTGATTCAGGGCCAAGTAGATCAGCGCGGGTGCAACCATGCCGCCCAGCGCCGCTGCCAGCGGCAGCGATGCACTGCGCAGCGTGGAAAGCTCACCGACGAGCAATTCGCTCTTGATCTCGAGCCCGACCAGCAGGAAGAAGATCGCCATCAGCCCGTCGCTGATCCATGCGCGCAGGGACAGCGAGAACTGCGAGCCGCCGAATGCGAGCGTCAGCGGCGTTTCCCAGAACTGTTCGACGGGCCCATGCCAGGCGGAGTTCGCGATCAGCATCGCGATCGCTGCCGTGAGCATCAGCAGCACGCCGCCGCCCGCCTGCCACTCCGTGAACTGTCGAATGGGCCGGGCGAGCCGGACGGCGAGCACGGGCGTCTGATTGGTAGCCATGCCACAAAATAACGAGCGCGGTGCCCACAGACGCAGGCACCGCGCACGTTCACGCCACGGTCGCAGGACTCAGTCGTCCGTACCGCGACCGCTGTCGGCGCGAGCCTGAATGCGCTTCCGCAGTTGCTCCATCATCCCGATGTAGCGGGCGCGTTGCTCCGGCGTGAGGAACTCACTCAGCTCGGTCTGCTCCTTCTGCTGCAGCTCCAGCCGCTGACGCTGCACATCCAGGAGACCGTCCAGCAAACGGGCTGTTTCGGGCGAACGCGACGAGTCGCCACTGGCGATCGCCAGCCTGAGATCGCGACGGATGCGCAACTCGTCGCGCGTGAGGCGAATGCGGTCCTCACCGAACTTGCGGTTCACGTCCATCAGGCGCGACGCCTGCTGGTCGTTCAGGTTCAGTCGCTCCCGCACCGCGCGCGCGAGCGCTGCGCGCAGCGTCCGCTCGACGCGCTCGCGCTCCGGCAGTGCACCGCCGCTGCGGCCCTGCGCGTCGGCGCTGCCCTCGGCGCGTGCTTCACGCCGCGCGTCCCGTCGTGCGCGTGCCGCCTCGCGGGCGGTGGTCGCGTCCTGCGCGTGCGTAACCGCAGGTACGCTCAGCAGCACCGCAACGGACAACGCCACGCGTCGGATATATCGTCGCATCATGCTCCCTCCCCGGCCAGCAGGTCCGATCCCGACTCCAGCTCGGCGGAAGGAATTCCGTCCAGGGCACGAATGTCGGCCTCGAGTGCGCGCAACTGCTCCACGGTCAGCTCGTCCGTCGAGGCACCAAGGCCGAGTTGCATGGCCGTCGCGCCCACCACCAGCGATTCCGCAGCCACGGGCTGCGTCACGGGTGTGATCGCAGGCGAGCGGCCGCTCCAGATGGACACCATCGTCCCGCCTCCCACGACGACGAGCAGGGCCGCTGCGCGCGCGAAGCGTGTCGAGATCATCGGGCGCTTCGTCTCGCGGCGCAGCGCGAGTTCGTCGACCACCGGCGTGCGTGCCGTGATGCCTGTCGGCGTCGGCAGCGCCGCCACGATCCGTGCAGTGTCGATGGCCGGCGCGCGCGATGACGCGTGCACGGCACGCAACAGCGCCAGTTCGTCAGCCAGATCGGGATCGGCAGCCACCGCACGCTCCAGTCCCGCCGTCTCGTCCGCCGACAGGCGTCCGTGCAGCAGTTCCGGCAGCAGATCCTGCACTTCATCCCTGGTCATGTCACGCATCGAGGAACTCCTTCACGGCCCGCATTGCATTGTGGTAGTGCACTCGCGCCGCGCCTTCCGTGGTGGAGGCAACCGCAGCGATCTCCCTGTACGACAACCCTTCCACCACGCGCAGTGTGAACACCTCGCGTTGTGTCGGCGAGAGTCGTGCAACGGCCGCACGCACCCGTCCCTCCGATTCATCCGCCACGACACCATCGAGCACGTCGTCGGGCGACGCCAGCTGGTCCTGCGCATCCTCGATCGCCACATGCAGGCGATCGCGCCGTGCCGCACGTCGCTGATCGAGGATCAGGCGCCGTGCAATCGTGAACAGCCACGATCGCAGCGATGACTCACCGCGAAACGCGTCCAGCGAGCCGAACGCCTTCACGAACGTGTCCTGCACCAGCTCGTCCACGACACCCTGCACACCGAGACTGCTCACGAAACGGGAAAGCGGTCCGGCATGTCGTTCCACCAACGCACTGGCTGCACGCTGATCGCCCCCGGTCCAGCGGGCGATCAGCGCCTGGTCGATCTCTGCGTCGTCGCTGGGTCGGGTATGCTCTGGCATCGTTCTCTGGTAGGCAGACGCGTGTGGAAGGGCGATGTTAAGGCCCGAGTCGATCGTCCTGCCGAAACCCGTCACCGCCCCCTCCGCCAGGCCCGAATGTCCCTGCGTACCCAGCCTGAGCTGATCGCCCATCGCGGTATGCCCCGGCGACACCGCGAGAATACCCTCCCCGGCTTCCTCGCCGCCACGGCGGCGGGTGCGGACGGTTGGGAGCTCGACGTGCACGCGACGCGCGACGGCGTGGTGGTGGTCCATCACGATCCGATACTCCCGGCCGCTTCAGGCACTCTGTCGGGCTCGGCCATTGCGTCGATGGACTGGGCTACGATCGCGCAGGCAACCATCGGGGGCGCTGGCGAGCGCGTCCCCACATTGGATGCCGTACTGACGGCAGCGGGACGCGACACGACCGTCTATGTGGAGGTGAAGGCCCGCGGCATCGAGACGGCCGTCCTGGCGAGCCTGGCGCGCCATCCGGACGTACGCATCGCCGTGCACAGCTTCGATCACCGTGTGGCCTGCACCATCCGCCAGAATGCGGCGTCGCCCCACGTGGGCATCCTCCTCGATTCCTATCTCGTCGATCCGGTGCACGCGCTGCGCGCCGCCAGTGCCCGTGACTTCTGGGCGCACCGCGAGATGGTCGACGCGGCTCTGGTGGATGCCATCCACGCCGCCGGCGGCCGCGTGGTCGTGTGGACCGTCAACGACCTCGCGCTGGCGCGGCACCTCGCAGCCATCGGGGTGGATGCCCTCTGCACGGATGTGGTGGACGAATTGCGCGCGGCACTGACGGGCTGACGACATCGCCGACCGCCAGCTGTCATGGCGGGGTGGCCGTCGCGGGCGCACATTCGCGACGCAACTCCACTCCCGCAGTTTCCCACTGGAGGTCGAACTCGTGCGACATCTTCTCGTGCTGCTGTCCGTGGCTGGTACCACGCTGCAGGCACAGTCCACCGGCACACCCGCGGCGCCCGCTCGCCCGGCCATGGCCCCCGGCGCCGGCGCGCTCTCGCTGCCCAATGCCGATCCATTCCCGAGCACCTACAAGGTGCCGACGTCGCGCGCGGTGCTCATCACGAACGCCACGATCCTGACGGCGGCCGGTCCGCAGATCGACCGCGGCCATGTGCTCATGCGCGGCGGCAAAATCGTGAGCGTCGGCAGCGGCGCACCGCCGGCGGCCGGTGATGCGGAAGTGATCGACGCCAACGGCCGCTACGTCACGCCCGGTTTGATCGACACGCATTCGCACATGGGCGCCGGCGCGGCACCCGGTGGTCAGGCGCTCAGCGACATCAACGAAGCGACCAGCCCGAGCACCGCACGGGTCTGGGTGGAGCACAGCATCTGGCCGCAGGATGCGCAATTTCCGCGCGTGCTCGCAGGCGGTGTGACCACGCTGCAGATCCTTCCGGGTTCGGCGAACCTCGTGGGTGGACGCAGCGTCGTGATCAAGGTGGTGCCGAGCGTCAGCGTGCAGGGAATGAAGTTCCCCGGCGCGAAGTACGGTCTCAAGATGGCGTGCGGCGAGAACCCGAAGCGTGTGTACGCGGCGCGCAGTCCATCGACACGCATGGGCAACGTGGCAGGCTACCGCGCCGTGTGGATTCAGGCCGAGCAGTATCGCCGGCGCTGGGACAAGTGGCTCGCCGATCGGGCAGGCGAGCCGCCGGCGCGTGATCTCGAGAACGAAACCCTGGCCGAGGTGCTGCGCGGCAACATCATCGTGCAGAACCACTGCTATCGCGCCGACGAGATGCTGCAGATGATCGACATCTCGAAGGAGTTCGGCTATCAGATCCGCTCGTTCCATCACGGCGTGGAAGCGTACAAGCTCGCCGACGTGATGGCGCGTGAAGGCATCTCCGGTTCGCTCTGGAGTGACTGGGGCGGCTTCAAGATGGAAGCGCTCGACGGCATCCGCGCGAATCTCGCGCTGGTGCACACCGCCGGTGCGCGCGCCATCGTGCACAGCGATGACGCCAGCGGTGCGCAGCGGCTCAACCAGGACGCAGCCAAGGCGCGCGCGGCAGGTGTTGCGGTCGGCATCAATATCGACGATGCCACGCTGATCAAGTGGGTCACGCTGAACGCGGCCTGGGCGCTCGAACTCGACTCGCGAATCGGCTCGCTGGAAGCCGGCAAGAATGCCGACGTCGTGCTCTGGTCGGCCAATCCGTTCAGTGTGTATGCGCGCCCCGATCGCGTGTGGATCGATGGTGCTCCACGCCTCGATCGCGCCGATCCACGGCAGGCGTGGCGTACCGACTTCGAACTCGGCTACGTGCCGGCGGCATCCACATCGACCGGAGGGCGCCGCTGATGCGCACAACAGTGTTCGCTGCATCTGCAGCACTCGCGCTGGCCGGCTTCTCGCCGCTTGGCGCGCAGGAAACGGTCGCCATCACCGGCGGGACGATCTATCCCGTCAGTGGTCCGCGCATCGAGAACGGGACGATCGTCATGAGCAACGGCGTGATCACCGCGATGGGCGCGAACGTTCCGATCCCGGCTGGTGCACGCCGCGTGGATGCCACCGGCAAATGGATCACGCCCGGACTGGTCGCACCGGTGACGTCGCTTGGCGTCGTCGAAGTCGGCGCAGTGAGCGACACGCGTGATGCCGGTGCGCGAGGCAGCGGTGGTGTTGCGGCTGCGTTCCGTGTCTGGGACGCACTGAACCCGAATGCCACGACCATTCCGGTCGCACGACAGGATGGTGGCATCACCACCGTTGGCGTCATGCCGTCGGGAGGCATGGTCGCGGGACTCGGCGCCGTGATCGATGTACGCTCCAACGTCACGGCCGACGTCATGCTGCGGAAGACACCCGCGGCGATGGTGGCGACGCTCGACAACGCGTCGGCGGCGCAGTCGGGCTCGCGGGCCGAAGCACTGGGCAAGC
>JAYWIJ010000082.1:0-15018 GCA_043788935.1 Gemmatimonadaceae bacterium
GTCCGTGCCATGATGGAGCGGCAACTGTCGCAGATGGTGCGGCTGGTGGACGACTTGCTCGACGTCAGTCGGATCACCCAGGGAAAGCTGGAGCTTCGACTGGCGCGACTCGATCTGATGTCGGTGATCGACGCCGCGGTGGAAACAAGTCGACCGGCCATTGTGTCCGCCGGTCACGAACTTTCAATCATCGCACCGGAACGGCGCATCTTCGTGGACGGAGACTCGACCCGGCTGGCACAGGTCGTGTCCAATCTTCTCAACAATTCTGCCAAGTACACACACCGGGGTGGACACATTCAACTGACGGTGGCGCGAGAGCAGGGTGGGGCGATGATCGCAGTCAAGGACGATGGCATCGGCATTCCGCCTGCGATCATCGGCCGCGTCTTCGAGATGTTCACGCAGGCGGACCGGACATTGGAGAAGCGTGCGGGTGGGCTTGGAATCGGGTTGTCGCTCGTGAAAGAATTGGTGGAAATGCACGGCGGCACCATCGAGGCCACGAGCGACGGAGAGGGGCTTGGCAGTGAGTTCGTCGTGCGCCTTCCGCTGGCGATGAGCGACGTCGAGCCAGCGGACGTGGCGCCTGCGCAGACTGATGACGTCACGCCGCCAGCGCGTCGCCGCATCCTGGTGGTGGACGACAACGTCGACTCGGCGGACTCCATCGGTCAGTTGCTGACCATGCTTGGGAACGAGGTGCATACCGCGAACGATGGAGAGGCGGCCGTTGCGATGGCCGCGCAGGTGCGGCCCGACATGGTGCTGATGGACATCGGCATGCCGAAACTGAATGGCTACGAGGCCGCTCGCCGCATGCGCGATGAGGCGTGGGGCGTGAACATCGTGCTGGTGGCCTTGACGGGCTGGGGGCATGACGACGCCCGCGAGACCAGTGCACAGGCCGGATTCGATCATCACATCGTGAAGCCGGTGGACATGTCCGTGCTGAGTCGATTGCTGGCCGAGTCGCGCACCGCGACGGCCTGACGGCACACCGTGATGCGCGGGCTGAGTCCAAGCGGGAGTGTCAGCCTGCATACGGGGCCGTCGGCGGCAGAACGCATTCGCAGGCTCGCGGTTCGCTGAACGGAGCGGGTGAGGGCGGCCAACGCACTGCCCGGCGACGTGATTTCACTGCATGAGTCTGCTCGGCGGTCCTGCGCGTGAGCGGTTGATGACTGTTCGGCCGTCTGTCACTGTGTGACGAGGCAGGCACATGCGTTTGCGGTTCTGCCTCGCCACGCCACTTCAGCATTCTCCCCCACCATTCGCGAGGAACGCCATGCACATCAAAAACCATCTGCTTTTTCTCGAGAATGGCAAACAAGCGGCATTCAAGCCGACGCCGAACAAGGGGGGCAAGTACACGCCGCAATTCCTGGTCATGCACTACACGGCGGCGACCACTGCGTCGTCGGCCATCAGCTGGTTCATGAATCCGACGGCGCAGGCATCGGCGCATCTCGTGATTGCCACTGATGGTGCGGTCACGCAATGCGCGCCATTCAACATCGTCACATGGCACGCAGGCCGCAGTCAGTGGAAAGGACTGAATGGCTTGAATCAGTTTTCCATCGGTATCGAGATCGTGAACGGCGGACGACTCGAGCGCCGGGGTGAGAAGTGGACCTGCCCCGTCGACAAGGTCACGATCCCCGACGACGACGTCGTGATGGCCATTCACAAAAACGAAACCCAGGTTGCAGCGTGGCATGAGTACACCAGCAAGCCGCTGGAGGTCTCACTGCAGATCGCCGCCGCGCTGGTCAGTCACTACGAGCTGAAGGATGTGCTGGGGCACGACGACATCTCGCCGATGCGCAAGAGTGATCCGGGTCCCGCCTTCCCGATGGGCAGCTTCCGCTCGAAGGCCATGGGGCGCAAGGACGACACGATGGACGAGTATGTCACTGCTGACAAACTCAACATCCGCAGCGGCGCCGGCACGCAGTTCGCCACGCTCACCGACGCGCCATTGCCCAAGGGCACACCGCTGCTCGTGCTCAAGACGGCCGGCAACTGGAGCTTCGTGGACGTGCAGACGACCGTGAAGGGATTGATGGATCTCGAAGGATGGGTGGCGAGCAAGTTTCTGGTGAAGAAATGAGAGGTGTGCTGTCAACCGCCTTCGCGAGCACGCGGCGTCACAGATCGCACGTCGCGATCGCGCTCGCGCTGGTGCTGATCGCGACCACCGATCTGACTGCGCAGGACCTCGAGCGATCGGTGGCCGTCGGCGCGGCCATTCCTTTCTCTGGCGTGGGAACGAATCGGTCAGTGGGCCCAGTGCTGCGTGCCGGCGTGACGCTGGGCGATCGTCAACGCCGTCACGTGCGCCTGCGACTGGATCTCGAGGGCGGGTGGTTGCAGGGTGACTCGCTCGCGTCGAGCGGCAGCTGGAGCGGCGGCACGTTGGCTGCCGTTTCCGGGTTCGCGTCGATGGTCATCGGTGCGGCAGGGGACGTACGCCGCTCACCCTACTTCGTTTTCGGGCTTGGTATCCAGCGTCTCGCGATCGCCGGGGTGTCGAATCCGTATGGCGCCACGTTCGCTGGTCGCATCGGTGCTGGAGTCGACTTCCGGGTCGGGCAACGACTCGTGTTCGCGGAGTTGGTGCCGACGATGTCAGCCACCGACTTTGGTACGACGTCGGATTATTCTGCGGTGACGGTGATTCCGCTCATGGTCGGAGTTCGGTTTTAGCTCTGCCCCATGTCACTGCATGAGCACACGACGCTCCTCGGCAGTGCGCAAACGGACGACATCGAAGCGATGTCGTCCGTTATTTATTCACGACCGGAAGTGCGTAGCTGACGTGCTGTGCGCCTGCACCGGCTCGCTTGGCGTTACAACAGTGCGCTCACATCAGCGCGCTACGATGCGAACCGTGTGGCGGACGCACGGTACGCCGCGCCCCCGCTATCTGTCGGCCTTACGCTGCGCCTTGCCGAGCGCATCCTGCGTCTTGCCCTTCGCCTGGTCCAGTTTGCCTTCCGCCTGCATGGACGTGTCGCCAGTCAGCCCACCGACGGCGTCCTTCACCTTGCCCTTGGCGTTGGTCAGCTTGCCCTTGGCAGAATTCTCGATGCCATCGGAGTTCAGCGAGCGATCGCGATCAGTCATGGTGCGGCCTCTGTGGATGCGTGTGACGTGACATAATGAACGAACGAGACAGAGCCGGTGCATGGAGCGTACCAGCGCACGATGTATCACGAAAGGCTTATTCTCCGCTCAGCGCACCATCGCTGCAATGAAGCGAACGAAGCCGGCCACGCCGGCCGGTCGCGCGTCGGCGGACAATGACGAGAACGACGTTCGTGAGTTGCGCGCACGCTACAAGCGATCACTGGCAAAACGGCGGCGCCCTCAGGGACGTCGCCGTTTCATGACGTTCGGTACACCGCGTTCACCTCACGCGGTGCGCCGCCGCCGCACGTACAGCCCACCTGCCAAGAGTCCCGCCGCCAGCAGTGCGTTCGTCGCCGGTTCCGGCACCACGTTGGTCGTCATGATGACACTGATGCCGCGGGCGTTGTTGATCGGGATGCCGAGTCCGCGCCCTGCGATTCTGTGGGGGATGAGTGCATACCTAGGGCATACACGCGAGCCTTCGCGAGCTGTCGGTGATGCGTGTGTGCCTCGAAGTACCGAGCAAGCGCAAAATTGCGATTGACATATCAGATGCGCGTTCGCCGGGAGCAACTGGCGCACCCGTCGATCAGAGCATGGCACCGCGACGGGGAGCCGTGCGGGGCTATCCAGCGGCTGCTGGCACGATTCGCGTGGCACGGAGAGTCAACGGCGTCTCCGCATACCGTCGATGAGTGTTGCCTCGCTCTCCTCAATGTGGAGGCATGCGGGAGGGCGTATGCGGACGGCGGCCCGCCGGGATACGTTGTGTCAGACCGACCGCTGTCCGATCCGTAACGCCGCGAGGCACGTATTTCCGACAATACGCTGGAAGCCGGATACGCGGCGCTCGCCGGGGGCGACTGGCGCGCGGCGGCCATGATTTTTCAGCGCACGCTGGACGCGGAGCCGACGGACGCGCTGGCACTCGAGGGCCGGGGGTTGGCCGCATGGTGGCTGGATGACCCGGCGACCGTCTTCCGTGCACGGACCGAGGCGTTTCGCCTGCACCGCGAGCGTGGTGATGATCGTGCGGCGGGACGCGTCGCCGTTTGGCTGGCCTGGGATCACGATGCCTTTCACGGCGACTATTCGGTCGCGAGTGGTTGGTTGCAGCGTGGGCGCGAGCTGCTTGTGGCACATCCCGACTCGCGCGAGTTCGCCTGGCTCAGCGTGCGCAGCGCCGCCTTCGCGCTGCTCGACAACGGCAACCCGGAAGAAGCGCTGCGATACGCCGGCGACGCGATCACGGCGGCGCGTGCGTGCGGCTCGGTGGATCACGAAATGATCGGCCGCGCCCTCCGTGGCTTCGCACTGGCGACCACCGGTCAGGTGGGGCAGGGCATGCAGGAGCTGGAGGCCGTGAACACCGCGGTGCTGGCGGGCGAACTGCGCGATCCGCTCGCGATCGGTCTCGCATCGTGCTATTTGATTTCCGCCTGTGACCGCGTACGTGAGTATGACCGTGCGGCACAATGGTGTGCGCGATTGCGCGAGTTCTGTGCGCAATGGCACTTTCGCGTGCTTTTCGCCGTCTGCCGAACGCAGTATGCCGCAGCCTGCATCTGGAATGGGGCGTGGGCCGAAGCCGAGACCGAGTTGACGCAGGCGTCCCACGAGTTACAGGCGAGCCGCCCCGGAATGATCGCCGAGGCACTGGTGCGACTCGGTGAACTGCGTCGGCGGCAGGGACGGTTGGATGAGTCGCAGGCGCTGTTCGACCGCTGCGGTGGGCATCCGCTGGCCGTCGTCGGGCGCGCAGCGGTCGCACTGGATCGCGGCGCGTTCGACGTCGCCGCACAGCTGGCCGAACGCTACCTGCGCAGCCTCAAACCGCACAATCGCACCGAGCGCGCCGCCGCCCTCGAAGTGCTGGTGCGCGCGAGCGTCGCCCTCGGGTATCCGGACGGCGCGCGGACGGCGCTGGCCGATCTCGAGGCTGTGGCGCGCGATGCAGACACGAGAGCGCTACATGGGGCCGCGCTGCTCAGCGCGGGACTGGTGGCGATGGCGAGCGATGATGCGCAGGCGGCGCGGCGACACTGCGAAGATGCCGTGGACCACTTCAGTCGGTGCGGTGCAACGTTCGAGCGTGCGATGGCTGGTCTGGAGCTCGCAGAGGTGCATGCCGCACTCGGGCATCATGACCGTGCAACGTCAGAACTCGACGCGGTCGTCGCGCTGCTCGCGCCGATGCATGCCGCGTGCGCGCTGGAGCGGGCCGCGACGCTTCGCGCGCGTCTGCACCCGCCGGCACGACAGGCACGCACACCCGAGAGTCCGCTGACGCGTCGCGAGCGCGATGTGCTGCGCCTCATCGCCGAGGGATGTGGCAATGCCAGCATCGCGTCGCAGCTGCGCATCAGCGAGCATACCGTGCATCGCCACGTCGCCAACATGTTCGTGAAACTCGGTGTGCCGTCCCGCTCCGCCGCAGTGGCTGCCGCGTCCCGACTCGACCTGCTCTGACTGGGCCGCTGGCCCGTTCGGGCCATGCCCGACGAATTGCTGTCCATGGCCGGATCCGGCGACGCGGCGCTGCGACGTTCCGCCTATCGTCCTGTTGTGAGCTCCCGGCTTCTCCGGGAAGCCGCAACACCTCGATGGGGAGCCCGCCATGACCACCGATACGCCAGCCAGTGCACCAGATCTCGCGGCCGTGAAGACGCGCCAGCAGGCTGCGTGGTCCACCGGCAACTACGCCGTCGTGGGAACGACGTTGCAGATCGTGGGAGAGCAGTTGTGCGAATCGCTGGACCTGCGCTCGGGCGCCCGCGTACTCGACGTGGCCGCGGGCAATGGGAACGCGTCGCTGGCTGCGGCGCGGCGCTGGTGCACCGTGACATCCACCGACTACGTCGCGTCGCTGCTCGACTCGGGGAAGGCGCGTGCCGCCGCGGATGGGCTCGAGATGACGTTCCAGGTGGCGGACGCTGAAGCATTGCCGTTCGACGACGCGTCGTTCGACGTGGTCGTGTCGACGTTCGGCGTCATGTTCACGCCCGACCAGTCACAGTCCGCGAAGGAGATGCTGCGCGTCTGTCGTCCTGGGGGCAAGATCGGACTCGCCAACTGGACGCCGGACAGCTTCATCGGCCAGCTGTTCCGCATCATCGGTCGCTATGTCCCGCCGGCTGCGGGCGTGCGCAGCCCGAGTCTGTGGGGCACGCCGGCACGGATCGAGGAACTGTTCGGCCACGAGGCGGCTGCCATTCACACCGTGAATCGCGAGTTCGTGTTCCGCTACCGGTCCGACGTGCACTGGCTCGAGGTGTTCCGGACCTTCTACGGCCCGATGCATCGGACATTCGCCGCGCTCGACGCTGAACAGCAGGCAGCATTCACCGAGGAACTGCTCACGCTAATGGCGAGTGGCAATCGGGCGACCGACGGGACGCTGGTGCTGCCCAGCGCCTATCTCGAAGTGATCGTCGAACGGCGATAGTCCGGTCCGAGAGAGATTCAAACGACGCGGTGCACAGCGCTGGTGGTGCGCGAAGTGCACCGCGTGGTCAATCAAGGCGCAGGCGTCTTCGTCTTGCCGCCCGTCTGCAGGAACTCCGCGAATTCCTCCGGTAGCCCCGCCGCGCGCACGCCGGCGGCCGCGGCCTCCACATCGTACGGCACACGCACGAAGTCCACGTCGGCGCCACCGTCAGCGAACGTCAGCTGCACATAGCCTGCGCGCCAGTCACCGTCCTTCGGGCGACCGACGCTGCCGGTGTTGATGAAATGCAGGCCGTCCACCACCCGATGCCACGGCTTGTGCGTGTGTCCGAACGCGATCACGTCGCCCGCCGTGAGGCCCACGGCCGCCGCCATCTTCCGGCAGAAGTCGTCGGAGCGATCCTCGGTCCAGTACAGCGTGTTCAGCGTGGGTGTCCCATGCACGAGCACGAGGCGCGGGCCTGAGGCGTGACCGCCGTGCGGCCTGATGTCCATCGTGAAGGGCAGGGCGCCGAGCCGACGCTTCGTGTCGGCAGTCACCGTGCGGCGCGTGTACTCGTAACTGATGTGCGCCAGTTCCTCCTGGCGCGGCGTTTCACTCTTGCAGCCGCAATGCTTGTAGTCCGTCGCGACCGTCGAGTCGTAGTTGCCGGCGATGCCGCTGATACCGCGCTCGATCAGGCGCTGGACCACCTCGTTCGGATTCGACGAGTATCCGACGAGATCTCCGAGATGAAAGATCGCGTCCGTGTCACCGCGTCGGTCGATGTCCGCGAGAACGGCGTCCAGCGCGTGCAGATTCGCGTGGATGTCGGAGATCAGGGCGTAGCGCATGGTCTTTGCGGATCGGTGGCCGTTGTATCAGCCGTTGCAGGTCAGCACGCCATCGTCGCCAGGTGCCGCAAGACGGCCGGCTGCGGCAGGGCGAGGATGTCGACGCTGTCGCAGACACAGAGGTCGCCGGCCACCAGCAAATTCAGCGCGCGCGGGCGGGTGGGGTCAGCAAACCCCCTGAAAAGCGAGTCGAGGTCGGCCAAGTCCGTGTCGCCGTCGAAGGCGGTTCCGACTTCCGGCGGGGCGCAAACGGTCACATGGACGAGGTCAGGGAATGGCGGACCATCATAGTTGCGCGGGCAGATGGAAGTTGCCTGGGCAATTCTGCCTGTCAATTCCTGACTGGTATCAGCATGGCGCCTGCGCGCGCGTTCGCCGTGACCGGCCCGGCAGCACGGGCCCCGCCATGGGTGGGGCACAGCGCGCGCCACCTCTTGTTGACGGGCACGGGTGGTGTCGCGCGGGGTACTCCTATGTGCGACCCTCGGCAGGTCATCCGTCGGTCGGACATCCTCAGGAGCGAGTCCGTGCATCTCCGCACCTTTCATTTCCGGTCCAGCAATCCGCTGTTCGCCATCGCATTTCTTGCGGTCGTGCTGGCGCTGCTGATGTTCTTCCTTTCAGCGGCACTGGCGGTGGCGGCGGGCGCGCTGGTACTCGGCGGCGTCGGCTACACGGTGCGACGGCTTCTCGGCGGACGCACACTGAGGCGGGGCAATGAGGCAGGCGTGCACGCACACCAGCTGGATGCGTCTCGCGAGGTGTTCCCCGCGACGACGTCGCGGCCGTTGCCGCTGCTCGATGAGGGACGCGAGGCGCGGTAACCTCACGGTGAGGTTCATCGGGACGTGCGGCGGGCGAGCACGGGCTCGCAGCCGCGAACCCGTCGCGGTGGTTCGCCCTTTACCCAGCTGATGCGGGTGCTGCACCGCCGACCGTTCATGTGCATCTTTCGCGGGCGGCAGTGCCACGCCAACCCGGTGCGCTGACCGGGGTACCACCTTGGTCATCTGCAAATTTTCGTTTCCACGCCGATTCCGACATGCCTGAATTTCACACCACCCCGTCCCGCTGGCGGACGTTTCGCGGCCTTCTGGTTGCCGGCGTCAGCACTTCGACACTCCTCCTCGCCGCGTGCGGTCCCGCGGCCGACGTTGCTGCGTCCACGCCGGGCAACGACAGCACGTCGCTCTCGGCGCCCTGCGTGACGCTCGAGACACGGGCGCCCGAATCACCCGACTACGCGCCAGCGTATGCCAGCCAGACCCGCGCCTGCGGCATCGCGTCGTCGGCTGCGTATGACGTGATCGTCGTGGCGCGCGGCATTCAGCAGCCCTGGTCAGTGGAGCCACTGCCTGACGGCGCGTTTCTCGTGACGGAGAAGTCGGGCCAGCTGCGTCATGTGTCGGCAGCCGGCGTGGTGAGTGCGCCGATCAGCGGCGTGCCCGCCGTTGACCCGGCCCGTCAGGGCGGCCTGCTGGATGTGGCCCTCAGCCCCAACTTCGGCACCGATCGCACGATCTACTGGAGCTTCAGCGAACCGCGCACCGGCGGTAACGGCACGAGCATCGCGCGTGGCGTGCTGTCGGCCGACTACACGCGCCTGAGCGACGTCAAGGTGATTCTCGCGACGAGGCCGACGTACGCCAACAACATGCACTTCGGGTCGCGGCTCGCGTTCGGCCGTGACGGATTCCTGTACGTGACGATGGGCGAACGCTCCGATGCCGCGACGCGCGGACAGGCGCAGCAGCTCGACAGCCACCTCGGCAAGACGCTCCGCATCACGACGGATGGCGCACCGGCTCCCGGCAATCCGTTCATCGGCAAGTCCGGCGCATTGCCCGAGATCTGGTCGTACGGTCATCGCAACGTGCAGGCCTCGGCCTTCGATGGTGCCGGCCAGTTCTGGACCATCGAACATGGCCCGCGCGGCGGCGATGAACTGAACAAGGTGCGTCCCGCCGTGAACTACGGCTGGCCGCGCGTGTCGTATGGTCTCGAGTACTCGGGACAGAAGATGCCCGGTGGCACGGCGCATCTCGAAGGCATGGAAGAGCCGGTGTACTTCTGGAGTCCGGTGATTGCACCGTCAGGCGCACAGTTCTACAGCGGCGACGCGTTCCCGGCGTGGCGGGGCAGCCTGTTCGTCGGCGGCCTGGCGTCGATGCGCTTGGTGCGACTGGTGCTGAAGGACGGCAAGGTGGCTGGCGAAGAGCATCTGCTCACCGATCGCAAGCAGCGCATCCGCGATGTGCGTCAGGGTCGCGATGGCGCGCTCTACGTGGTGACCGACGCCGTCAGTGCTGAACTCTGGCGGATCTCACCGAAGAAGTAGGCGCCGACGTCGATGGACATGCGAAGGGGCAGCCGACCATGTGTTGCTGCCCCTTCGTGCATTGCGTCACGCGTGCGCGGGTCGAGCGGCGATCAGCGTCCATTCGCGTGCGCCACGCTGCACGCGGCGCGTCCACGACGCATAGCCTCGACGCAACACGGCGCGCGGCGCGGCGGCTCGTTCCTGCAGCAATCCTTCCACGACATGCACGCCACCGCGCACGGTGCGCTGCTTGAGCGATTCGATCATCGACTCCACTTCCCAGTCGGCAAAATCGGCGCAGGCGGCCGGTGTGTAGCAAACCGACGAGAAGCGCGCGTCGGCATCGATGTCGTCATATGACGATGCGACGCGCACCACGTCGTTCCACCCGCCCTGATCCGCGCGCGTCAGCACGCGTGCACGATCGGCAGGTTCCGGTTCCACGACCATGACGCTGCCACCAGATCGCACGACCGACTCCCACGCATCGTCGGCGCGCGCCTGCAGCAGCAGCACCGGATGGCTGGTCTCGGCTGACGTCAGCGGCAGCATCAGCTGATCGGCACGCAGCGCTGACCGCGACTTCGACGAGCCTGTCCCGCCGCGAGCACGCGACCAGTTCCGGAACGCCGGCAGGCGCAGTCGCTCGGCGATGACTTCGTTCACGGCCGATTCAAGCGTGAGCTCGTGCAGCACCAGTTCGTCACGCGCGTCGAGGCGGGCCAGGGCGCGGTCGGCCACCTGCATGATGGTGGACCGGGAGACGACTTCCTTGTAGAAGTCGATCTCGCGGGCGCGGTACTCGTCGTAGCGCTGGCGGAGCGAGGTCAGCTCGGGACGGGCAGACAGAACTTCAGCGTGCATGGTGGCGTCTCAGCGTCGAGGGCGCACAGAGGGGGATTGGCAAGCTGCGCAGGTCTCGCGAGCGCTGAAAGTGCCGGTGTTTGTGCGGTGTCGTCACGCAGCCAGCCGCTCATGCGAACCGTGATCTGTTCACGGCATCGCGAGCAGCGTCACGGCGCGCGTAAGTTGGAGTCGGCACACGCAACACCGCACACCTTCCTCGCGCCTTTGGACCGCTGCCATGCAGACACGCACCCTCGGTCGCTCTGACCTCACCGTTTCCGCACTTGGTCTGGGCTGCATGGGGCTCAGCTCGGGTTTCGGTCCGGCCACCGATCGCACGCAGGCCATCGCCCTGATCCGCGCGGCGGCGGAGAAGGGTGTCACGCTGTTCGACACGGCGCAGGTTTACGGCCCGTTCACGAGCGAGGATCTGGTCGGCGAGGCGTTGCAGCCAGTGCGCAACCATGTGGTGATCGCGACGAAGTTTGGTTTCGGATTCGACGATGACGGCGTGCCAACCGGCGCCCTCGACAGTCGCCCGGTGACCATCCGGCGTGGCGTCGAAGCGTCACTGCGACGGCTGCGCACCGATCACATCGATGTGCTGTACCAGCACCGCGTGGACAAGCGCGTGCCGATCGAGGAAGTGGCAGGCACGGTGAAGAATCTGATTGCCGAGGGAAAGGTGCGGCATCTCGGGTTGTCGGAGGCCGGTGTGCAGACGATTCGTCGGGCGCATGCCGAGCAGCCGGTCACCGCGTTGCAGAGCGAATACTCGCTGTGGTGGCGTGAGCCTGAAGCGGAAATCTTCCAGGTGATCGAGGAGCTTGGCATCGGCTTCGTCCCGTTCTCCCCGCTCGGCAGAGGCTTTCTGACGGGCAAGATCGACGAGACCACGGCCTTCGACCCCAGTGATTTCCGCCTCACGCTGCCACGGTTCTCCGAAGAGAATCGCAAGGCCAATCAGGTGGTGGTGGCGATGCTTGGGGAGCTCGCAGAGCGGAAGGGCATGACACCGGCGCAACTCGCACTGGCCTGGGTGCTGGCGCAGCGTCCGTGGATCGTGCCCATTCCCGGCACGACGAAGCTGCATCGCCTCGAGGAAAATCTGGCGTCGCTCGACGTCGTGTTCTCCGCGGACGATCTGCGTGAGATCAACGAGGCGGCTGGCGAGGTGACGATTCAGGGTGCGCGCTATGCCGAGGGCGGGCAACGCTGGATCGACCGCTGACGTGTTGCGGCCTCGCCGTCAGCGGCGACGGCCCAGCCTGATCGGCCACGGGGGCGCGAGACCAGCCGTGAGCCCCCAGCGACGATCGAACGTGAGCCCGCGCGCCACGTCGATCCGCAGTGCGGACCACTGCGTTCCGGCGAGTCCGATCCGCAGTCCGGCGCCGGCATCGAGATAAAATCGCGGTTGCGCGTCGCCTTCGGCGTTGTCGCGCAACTGTGCGCCGTCGAGAAACACGCCGGCGCCAAGCCGCAGCGGGCCGCGCTGGAAAACAGCGCGATCACCGGCAATGCCACCGTGCATCACGGTCCGGGCGATGCGCGCGGTAGGAAGCACGCGGTCGACGATGAATGGATGCGCGCGCAATGGGATGGCACGTGCGAAATCACCGCCGGCCAGAGGCTGCAGCGCGGTCGGCGTGCCGGCAGTCGCCACATCCACACCGAGGCGCATCGTCCACTGCATCTGCCACCGATCGATGGGTGGTGTGAACGCTGCACGCGCACGAGCGAGACTGTAGGCACGTTGTTCGTCGCGCGGGAACGCATGATCGCCCTCCACCAGCAGGCCGACGCGATCGCGGGCATCGTGAAAGCCCGTGCCTGCAGTCACGGCGACGTACTCACCACGTCCTGCCCAGCGCTCCACTCGAACTCCGGCGATCGCGTCCAGCGACGGTCGTGTCCAGCCGGTGAACTGCAGCGCTGCGGCCTCACGTTCGTCGGGGGTCGAGCGACCCGCGAAACGATAGGTCTCCCAGCTCTGTTCGAGGTGGGCGACGACGGGGATGCCAAGCCGCGCCGGAATCGCGACGCGTACGGCAATGCGCGGGTCCGCCTGCTGCCATCGCCACTGCATCGTCCAGAGCTCGCCGAGGCGGAGCGGGGAAGCCAGTGACAGATGGATGTCGCGGCGAAAGAGTGCATCCACCGCCGTGCTGAAGAAGAGTGAACGTGCCGGTTCGATCATCGGCCGCTCGTTCACGACCGCGCGCAGTTCCACCACGCCACCGGTGACGGCCGCGTAGGTGACGCGCGTGGCGCCGAGCGTGGGCATGTCGGCGATCCGTCGCCGCGTGATCGCGAGTGCGCGGCGCGTGAGCACCTCACCGGGCGCACTTTCCGACACGCCGAGCACTTCGCTGAATCGGGTGCGCCTGATGCCATCGATGCGAATGAGATCAACGATGGGACGTCCGACGCGATTCCATGCGTCCAGCGCGCCAGGCGCATCACCGGCGAGATATCGGCTGCTGGCCAGCAGTTGCCAGCCGAGCGAGTCGTTCGGCGCGAGGCGCGTGTATTCCACGGCGAGTTTCGCGGCCTCGCCGTGGCGACCCTGTCGAAAGCGGACGCCTGCACGCTCGCGCAGGACGAGTGGTTCGTTTGCACATCGCGTCGACGCGGAGACGAGACGCGCGTCGGCCGTGCCGAGGTCTCCCGCCGCTGCGGCATCCGCAGCCTGATCGAGCCACGGTCGGCAGGGCAGCGAGTCAACCGTGGTGCGCGTTGCGGCTGGTGGCACAGGCGTCGTTGCGGCGGTCGTCAGGTTCGGCTTCACCAGCAGCGCCCATTGCTTCGCACCGCGCCAGCGCTGCAGGAAGGCGGTGGTATCGAGCGTGGCGAATGGCGAGACGGCGGGATCGTGATAGGTGACCGTTCCCTCGCGCCACGCGAGGATCACGACGTAGTGATAGCGCCGTTCTCCGACACGGATGAGCGCGATGACGGGCGCGCTGTCAGCCAGTGACTGTCGTACGATGGCAGGAGTTCCCGTCACGGCCTGCGCTTGCCAACCGCGCGACGTCATCGCATCGGTGAGATCGGTGGTGCGTATGCCGCCTTCTTCAGCACGAACGAGGTGTGCAAATTCCGACGCGAAGACGCCGCGTCGGTCCCACCACCGTTCGATCATCGCAATGGCGGCACCACCGCAGAGCAGGACGGACTGTGCGACGTACGGCACCTGCAACGCGACCGCCGACGCAGGAACGGGTGCACCGCCTGAGGACAGCGGTGCACCCGTGAGACAGGCGGTGCAGAGGAGCAGCACCGCGGGCAGCAGCCCGCGCACTGCGCGCATCCTGACCGTCCGCTGATCCTTAGCGGGTCAGCAGAATGAGCAGCAGCAGGCCGATGATGATCGCCGTCGTGCTCAGCACGATCGTCGAATCGCCGCCAGCCAGCACTTCGTCGGCGATCTGCTTCGTGCCCGCTTCGTCCAGCGCGCCGACGCGCGTGGCAACGGCTTCCGCGCTGAGGCCCATCGAGTTCGCCATTGCAGCCGCGCGCGGCGAGGTGAGTGCCGAGATCACGGCAGCGCGGTTGCGATCAGCGCGTCCTGCCACGGCCGCGTCGAGTGCGGAGGCATCGACCGTGCTGCGGCCTTGTGCGGCGAGTGGTGCCGAGAGTGCCGTGGCTGCGAACGCGGCAAGCATCAGCATCGACGAAGAGATCTTCATGTGTAGTCCTGTGGAGATGAGACAGGCAGACCTGTATGGGCCGCGCTGTAGCCTAGCGTCAGGTCGGCGCACCGTCTATCTGCCCTAGGGCATACGTGTCGGTTCATAGCGCATGCCGAGCGATGACCCGCCATCGGTGATTTTCACCGTGACGGTCGCGCTCGACGTGGCGGATGTGTTGCGGAACACCGCCATGGTGCGTGACGCGAACTCGGCGTCGATCTCGCCGCCAGGCGGAGCCGTCCCGAGGCTGTCACGACGTCCATCGCGATCCTGATAGATGATCACGGGAACCGAACCGGAATTTCTGCCGCGAACGACGAAGGCGCCGGGTTGTCCGCCGCCGAGGAGAAACGACTGACCGGGGTCGATCCTTGTTTGGCTGGTGACGCTGGAGAAAACCGAGCAGCCGGCAGTGGCGGAAAGCAGCACCGCGGCAGAGAAGAGGATGCGCATCGACATGGGAGTCCGGGAAGACGGGTGGCCAGTGCTCGGTGACATTTCAGCGTTCGCCGGGATCGCGGTCGCGGATGCGCGAGGCCAACGTCCAGCCGGCCGGCGTGTACATCTCCATGGCGTGCTGCCGCGGCCGGTTTCATCGGGTGAACAATGCGGCGGTTCCGCGCGTTCTCCGCAGAGCGCCAACTCCACGTTCAGCCCGAGGTCACCCCAGCAGCGTGGATGCGGTCGTCGAGTTCCTGCTGAAGTACCGGCCGGCTGCGTTCGCGCGGGGCGCGCTGGGCT
>JAYWIJ010000083.1:0-15002 GCA_043788935.1 Gemmatimonadaceae bacterium
GTGAAGTCGAGACGACCGTCGCCAGTGAACGGCGTGGTCGGCAGGCCCGCTGCGGAGCGCACCCGTCCACTGAACTCCCAGCGCGCATTCGGGCGCCAGCCGAGCAGTCCGTTGAAGACCAATGGTGAGTCGAACGCGCCGATGCTGGTGGTGCCATCCAGACCACGGAATCGGGTCCGGTTGTAGCTCGCGCTGATCAGTCCATAGACCGGTACGTCGCTCAGCCGCTTCTGCAGCAGCACTTCGGCGCCACGCACCGACCCCGACGCCGTGCCGATCAGCGGCTCCAGGCCGTACGGGATGTCGTTCGTCACGTTGTCGAAACCACTGGGCTGCAGCACGGCGCGTGGACGGAAGGCGCGACCCGGATAGTCGGCGTACTGCTTCGCGTACGCCTCGATCTGCAGCTTGACGTCAGGTCGCAACAGTCGCTGCCATCCCGCGACCAGCTGATCGGCGCGCAACGGCTTCAGCGTGCGCACGTTCTGTGGATCGCCCACCAGCCAGATCGGCTGCGGCGCCTGATAGTACTGGCCTCCCGCGAGCGTGAGCGTGTTGGCGTCGTCCACACTCCACGCGAGCGAAGCACGGGGTGCGATCCGCACCGCATCCTGCAGGAACCGGTACCAGTCGCCCCGGACGCCGAGCGTCAGACGGAGGCGATCGGTGAGCTGCAGGCTGCCCTGCGCATAGCCGGCCTGACGAAACGCCGTGAACGAGGTGTCCACACGCAACGGGCGTGGCGCACCGGCCGCATCGATGCGGGCTGCTCCCGGCAGGGTGATGTCGTATTGCAGCGCACCGGCATACTTCGCGATCAGTCCCGCGCCAAGCTCGAGGCGCGGCGAGAGCTGCAGCACGAGATCGCTGCGGAGTGATGTTTCTCCCTCGGTGCTCCGTGCGCCGAAGATCGGCTGCGGCGGATTGCTCGAGTCACGCTGCACCGCGTCGAAGCGACTCCACGTCCGACCCAGCGTGGTCGTCACGACGCCGTTCGGCAGCAGGCGTTTCCAGGTGAGACCGGAGAAATACTGGTCCTGCGATGATCCCAGCACCGACGAATTCTCGAAGCGATCATCAGCGTCATCGTTCCTGAACGTCAGCCGGTCACGCGCACCGACGACGAGGAACGAAATTTCGTCGCGCGACGTGGGACGCTGGACCGCCTTCAGCGTGATGTCTGTGTACGCCGGGATGAAGGGGAAGCCGACCGCTTCGAAGACGAAGTCGAGATAGCTGCGCCGCACGCTCACCAGCAGCGATCCATCGTTGGGCAGCGGACCTTCGACGATGGCACCGAACCCGGTGGCGGAGAGGTTCAGCGTCGTCGCTCGGCGCGCGCGGTTGCCCTCGCGGAGCGCGATGGTCGTCACGCTCGACGTCCGGTCGCCGAATCGCACGCCGAATCCGCCGGCACTGAGCGCCGCATCCTTCACGAACTCGATCGGGATCAGCGACACCGGACCGCCCGTGGAGCCCTGCGTGCCGAAGTGATTGACGTTCGGCACCTCGATGTTGTCCACGACGAACAGGTTTTCGAACGGCGCGCCGCCACGCACCACCAGATCGTTGCGCCCTGCTGTGGTCACGCCCACGCCTGGCAGCACCGACACCGCGCGGATCACGTCTTCCTGTGTGCCCGGTGTGCGTCGGATCTCTTCGGCGGTGAATCGCTGCGTGCTGACCGGTGATTCGCGCGTCGGCTCGAAATAGGTCGGCGCCACATCCACCGTGGAGAGCTGCACCACGCGTGGCTGCAGGTCGATGACGAGCGTGGTCGGCTTGCCCGCGCTGACGACGACGTCGCTGCGCACGATCGGTGCGAACCCAATGGCGCGAACTTCCAGCCGCACCACACCGGCCGACGCACGCAGACGGAAGCGACCATCGTCAGCGCTGGTGACGGCCAGTTCGGTGCCCGCGACACGAATGGTCGCACCGGAAATCGGCTGCTGCGTCGGCCCCGACCGTACCCGGCCGTCGATCAGCCCCGTGGCGCCGGACTGCGCACGAACCACTGGCGCGTGTATCAGTAACGAAAGGCTGCACACCAGCAGGCGAACGTGCATGGAGCACCGCACGGAGGAAGGATGAAGGGAACCACGTCACGCGACTGCGAAACCTGTTCCGCTCAACTTCGACGGCAGCGGATGCGCGGATGCAGTCAGCCAAGGCGTGCGGGGAACGCAAAGGAGCCCGGCACCGCAGCCTGTCGAAGGCGCTGGTGCCGGGCTCCGCGCTATCGCGCGGAACCGTGACTTACTTGGTTTCCTTGAACAGCACGTGCTTCTTCACGACCGGATCGTACTTCTTCATTTCGATCCGCTCGGGATGCAGACGAGCGTTCTTGGTCTTGTGATACGTGTACGGTGACTCCGTGCTGCGCAGCTTGATATTGATGCGCTTGCCCTTAGCGGCCATGATGCTCCTCGAGGGGTACTGGTAGCCTACAAAGGTATCACGGCTCAGTTTGCGATTGTAGGGGTGAGTCCAAGCAAATTCCCGCGACCCACGCGCTGGTGACACATCAGCGCACCATGGCGGCGGCCGCTACACTATCCCGCACCATGACAGCGCCCGCCTCCGACCCGCTTTCCGCAGCACCGCCGGCCACCGGCGACTTCGACTACACGACGCTCAGCGCCGGTGTCGATCGCATCCTCGACCTGTTCCGCCGTCTGCATGACGAGGGTGCCCTGCCGCCGGTGCTGAGTCAGGTGGCGCCGGGCACTGTGGCCAGTCAGCTGGCCGCTACAGCGCCCGCGTCGGCCGAGCCGCTGGCGACCATCCTCGCCGACGTCGAACGGGTGATCGTGCCCGGCATCACGCAATGGCATCACCCAGGGTTCATGGCGTACTTCGCCAACTCGTCCAGCGTACCGTCGGTGCTGGGCGAACTGCTGATGTCGGGCCTGAACGCCAACGCGATGCTGTGGGTGACCAGCCCCGCCGCGACGGAGCTCGAGCAATGCGTGATGGAGTGGCTGTGGACGGCGATGGGCCTGCCCGACTCGGCGTCGTGGTTCGGCATCATCACCGACACGGCATCGATGTCCACGCTGCTGGCGCTGGCTGCCGCGCGAGAAGCGGCGGGCTTCGACGTGCGGACGAAGGGCATGGCAGGCCGCGCCGATCTGCCCACGCTCCGCGTCTACATCAGCGAGCATACGCACTCGTCGATCGACAAGGCATGCATCACGCTCGGCCTGGGCACCGACAACGTGGTGAGGATTCCCGTGGACGAGCAGTTCCGCATGCGTGCCGACGCACTGGATGCGGCGATCCGTGCGGATCGTGCCGCCGGCATGCATCCTCTCGCCGTCGTCGCGACGATCGGCACCACCAGCACGTCGAGCATCGATCCCGTACCCGCCATCGCCGATATCTGCGAACGCGAAAAGGTGTGGCTGCACGTGGACGCGGCGTACGCCGGCGTGATGGGCATCGCGCCCGAATACCGATGGGCGCTGGACGGTGTGACGCGTGCCGACAGCTACCTGACCAATCCGCACAAGTGGCTGTTCACCACGATGGATTGCAGCGCACTCTGGACGCGCCATCCCGACGTGCTGCGGCGCGCGTTCTCGCTGGTGGCGGAGTATCTCGTCACGGCGCGCGACTCGCAGGTGGTGAACTACATGGACTACGGCGTGCAGCTCGGCCGACGGTTCCGCGCGCTCAAGTTGTGGATGGTGATGCGCGCGTTCGGCACCGATGGTCTTGCCGCACGCTTGCGCGATCATTGCGCGATGGCGCGCGAGTTTGCCGCGGAGGTGGATGCCCATCCCGAATGGACCACCAGCGCGCCGGTGCCGTTTTCGCTCGTCTGCTTCCGCTACGCGCCCATGGGCATGAGCGACGCGGACGCCGACGGAGAGAACGCACGCATCCTCGCCGCAGTCAATGCGAAGGGACGGGTGTTCCTGTCACACACCAAGCTGCACGGTCGCTACGTGCTGCGACTCGCAATCGGCAATATCCTCACGCAGCGTGAGCACGTGGCGCTGGCGTGGAGCGAGCTGCAACACGCTGCTTCGTAGCGCTCTCCGAGGCTTCGCGCGCCGCGATACTCCTCAACTGATGTCGCGGAGGCCGCGGAGGATTACCGGAGGTCCGCGGAGAACTGCAAAGACATGGGAACTGCTCGCATGTCACGAGTGCAATTCCTGCGACATCGCTCCGTGCATCTCGGCTTCCCCTCGAGGACAGCTGCAGATGCAAGCATTTCGATACACTCGACGCGAAGTCGCTCGCCGTTACCATTCATGCCGTTCTCCGCGTTCCTCCGGTAGTCCTCCGCGGCCTCCGCGACATCAGTTGAAGCGTTTCGCGGCGCGCGGAGCCGCCGCTCGACGAGATGATTGGCTCTATTCGTCGCCGAGGAGCGAGCCGAGTGAGCCGAGCGTGCCGCGCGAGCCGCCACCGGTCGCGCCGCGCGGTGCAGCGGCGATGATGCGGTCGGCGAGGCGCGAGAAGGGCAGCGTCTGCAGCACCACGCGACCGGGGCCGCGCAGGCGCACGTAGAACAGGCCTTCGCCACCGAAGAGCGCCGTCTTGATGCCCTTCACCATCTCGATGTCGTACTCCACGCTCGGCTGCATGGCGACGAAGCAGCCGGTGTCCACCCGCAGCACTTCGCCGGGCTGCAGGTCGCGCTGCAGCAGCGTGCCTGACGCGTGCAGGAAGGCCAGGCCATCGCCGCTGATGCGCTGCAGCACGAATCCTTCACCGCCGAAGAAGCCGGCGCCGATCTTCCGCTGAAGGGCGATGCTCACGTCGAGACCGCGAGCGCCGCAGAGGAAGGCGTCGCGCTGCGCGATGATCGTGCCGCCCCAGTCGAGGACGTTCACCGCCTGAATCTTGCCCGGGAACGGGCTCGCGAACGCCACGTCGCGGCGCTGGCTGGACTCGTTCAGGAACATGGTCATCATGAACGACTCGCCCGAGATCACCCGCTTGGCGCCGCCCATCAATTTGCCGAGCAGCCCGCCCCCTTCGTTGTTCGGGTCGAGCGTCGTGATGGGGCGGATGCCGTCTTCCATGTACATCATCGCGCCGGCTTCGGCGGTGACGGCTTCGCCCGGATCGAGGGTGATGATCACGGCCTGCAGGTCATCGCCGATCAGGCGGTAGTCGATTTCGTCAGCCTTGCGCATCTGCGATCCGATGGGGAGAGAGGGTCAGGTGCCCGGTACGATCGGCGTGACACGCAGACAGACGGTCACGCCCAGTATTGCCACTGGTCAGCAACCACGACGTACGCTGACAGACAGCCGTTGGTGACGGCGTGGGTCCAGATGAGGTCGGCGATGGAGCGCGTCTTCGCCATCCACAGATTGTAGATGACGCCGCAGAGCAGCCCGACTTCCCAGTAGGAGCCATGCTCGCTGGCGAAGAGGATGGCCGTGGCCCAGAACGAGAGGGTGGTGTAGCTGCCAAGCGGGCGAAGACGGAAATCGTCGAACGAGTCGACCGCACGCGGAAGCCAGCCGCGCCAGAACAGCTCCTCGAGGATCGGGACGAGCAGGACCGCACGCGCCGCCCGCAGCCAGAGCGTGAGCACGTCGCCGCGTTCGCCGACCGCCAGGCCCGCGGTGGGATGCCCCACCACCGAGTTGTCGAACAGCCAGTGGGTGCGCCACCCCGGGAAGAGCGCCTCAGGCGCGATCCAGAGCATGAAGACACCGATGCCGACGGCGGTGGACATCAGCAGGTGTTTCGGCACCAGGTCGATGACGTCGCGGCTGAACACTAGCAGCGCTGCCACCAGGAGCACGATCCACAGGGCCGCGTTCCACGGCTGCGGAATGTTCAGGGGCTTGAGCACGGCGAGCAGCACCATGAACAGCGCGAACGGTGCAACCCAGGGGACGGCGGCGCGGACGGGCATGAGGATGGGGCGAGGATGGGGTGCCGCAGGGTGGCGAGAATCTAGCCCGACTGCCCGGCGGCGTGAACGCCTGCACTGCCGGGGCACCCTTCCGAAGATCGCCGCGAGATGGCACTCTTGCTGCGGACTCTTTCCGTATCAACATGCACCGATTTCTGCTGGTCCCGCTTTGCCTGCTCGCGGCGCTCCCTGCGGCGTCGGCACAACGCAGCCGCCCCGCGCCCGTCAGCCCCGGCGACCTGCCGGACGCGTATGTCGCACGCGTCATGGAGACGTTCAACGTGCCTGGCATGGCCGTGACCATCGTGCGCGGTGGCAAGGTGGTGCTGGCCAGAGGTTACGGTATCCAGCGCATCGGCGACACCGCGCGCGTCACCTCGGAGACCCGCTTCGGCCTCGGCAAGATCACGCGGGCCTTCACGGCCACGGCGCTTGCGATCCTGGCGGACTTCGGCCGGGTGCCGCTCGATTCGCCGGTAGTACGGCACCTGCCTGAATTCGCGCTCGCGGACCCGTACGTCACGGCGAACCTGACCGTCCGCGACCTGCTGCTTCAGCGCAGCGGACTTGGTGCGTACGCCGGCGACCTGCTCTGGTGGCCGTCCACCACCTACGGTCGCATGGACATCGTCCGGCGCCTGCGAAGCCTGCCGCTGCATACCGGGTTCCGCAGCGAGTACTCACAAGAAAACGTGCTCTACATCGTCGCCGGTGCGCTGATCGAATCGGTCACGAAAAAAACGTGGGAGAGCTTCATCACCGACACACTCCTGCGACGGCTCGACATGCGCCACACCGGCGTGCGGCATTCCGACGCCAGGCTTGTGGGCAACATCGCCGCACCGCATACGGTCGTGAATGACACGCTGGCGCGGCTTCGACCGCTCGACACCGACGTGGCGAATCCGAATAGCGGCATGAACTCCAGCGCCGACGACATGGCGAAATGGATGATCGCGCAGCTTCGCCACGGACGCCGCGCCGATTCGGTGGACGTGTGGCGCGAGTATTCACAGGTGCAGCTCTGGAAAGGCATGACCGCCATGCGTGGCGTATCGGTGCGCGATGTGGACGAAATGCGGCTACTGGGCTACTCGCGGCCGATGCTCGACGTGTTGCCACGCTTTCGTTCATACGCACTCGGCGCCGAAGTGAAGGACTACCGCGGCACGCAGATCATCGCCCAGCAGGGACAGGTCCCCGGCTACGCATCCGAGGTCATCTACGTGCCCTCGCTCGATCTCGGCATCACCGTCCTCACCAATCAGTATGACCCGGAGGCGGTGCAGGCCGTCACGCGCCACGTGCTCGATCAGCACCTCGGCTTTGGCAACACCGACTGGGTCGGCATGCTCGACCAGACACGGAAGCAGATGAGACGTCGGCTGGCACAGCTCGAGAGGGAAATGCCGGAAACCAGACAGCAACTCGACTCGGTACTCCGTGACACGACCAGCAAGCCCACGCTCGGCATCTGGAAGTACGCCGGCCAGTACGAGGACCCCTGGTATGGCCCGGTGCGCATCGATGTGTCGTCAGATTACAAGCTGACGTTGGTGATGGGCGCCACTCCCGGCATGGTCGGCGACGTCACGCACTGGGAGAAGGATGTCTTCACCGTGCGGTGGCGCGATCGGTCGCTCGACGCCGATGCCTACATCTGGTTCTCATTCGACCGGCAGGGCAGGATCGAGGGAGCTCGCATGACGCGGATGCCTGTGGAAGGCAGCTGGTACGATCCGTACACCGACCTGCGCCTGCGCCGAACATCGTACTGAAAGACGATCGGAGCGAAGTGTTCAACGCAGCGTCGGTAGCGAGGCGACGCTGATGGAACGTGAAAAGGGCGAGCCACATGGCTCGCCCTCTTCGTTCCTGCGCTGTCGATCTGTGCAACGTCCTGTCACCGACGATCAGTCACCCATCACCGGCTGCGGCATCGCACCCGTCGGCACCGCATGCTCACCCGTCATCGGCGTGCTGAACCCAAGCCGCTTGCCGAAGAACGCCCGCACGCTATCGAGTATCTCATAAATCGTCGGCACCACGATCAGCGTCAGGATAGTCGAGGTGATCACACCGCCGATCACCGCCACACCGAGCGGCTTGCGGAAGTCGGCGCCTTCGCCCGTGCCCAGTGCGATCGGCAACATGCCGGCCACCAGCGCGAACGTCGTCATGAGAATCGGACGCAGACGGATGGCACCGGCCTCGATCAGCGCCGTGCGCAGCGACACACCCGCTTCCTCACGCTGCCACTTCGCGAAATCGATCAGCAGGATCGCGTTCTTCGCCACGATGCCGGCCAGCAGGATCACGCCGATCAGTGACATCAGGTTGATCGTCATGCCGGTGATTGCCAGCGCACCGAACACACCCACCAGCGAGAGCGGCAGCGACACGAGAATCGCGATCGGATCGAGGAAGCTGCCGAACTGCAGCACCAGGATCATGTACATCAGTGCGATGGCGATGCCGAGTGCCGCGAAGATCGACGTGAAGACCTTCTCCTGGTTCTCGGTGTCGCCGCCCTGACTGAGCTCCACGCCCGGCGGCATCGGTTCGGCCGCGAAGATGGCGTTGATGTCGGCAAGCACATCGGAGTTCGGACGACCGGCCACGTTCGCCTGCACCGTGACGAGCTTGTCGCGGTCGAGGTGGTTGATGATCGACGGACCGAGGCCCTGCTCCACCGTCGCCACCTGACCAAGCGGCAGCGTGCTGGACGGACCACCGTTCCGACCGGAGATCACGAGCGGCAGGTTGGTCAGATCGGCGAGCCGCTCACGCGACTCCGGCGTGAAGCGCACGCGCACCTTGCGCGTCTCGCCCATCGGATCCACCCAGTCACCCGCTTCCACACCAGCGAACGCCGGCCGCAGCGACTGCGCCACCGAGCCGACCGTCACACCGAGCGAGCTGGCCAGGCCACGATCCACCTGCACCGTCAGCTCAGGCTTCTGTCCCTTGGTGCTCAGGCTCACGTCCACCGCGCCCTTCACCGCCGCCACCTTCGGCAACACGCGCTCGGCGTATGCCTGCAGCGTGCGCGCGTCATTGCCACGCAGCTGCAGCTGGATCTGCTTCTGGTCGCCGTTGAAGTCGTTGGTGTAGACGCTGGCCACCGCTCCACCGATCGTCGCCATGTCGATACGGAACTGCGCCGCGACATCGTCGGCCGATCGCATGCCCTTCGCCTTGCGCTCGGTCTTCGGCAGCAACTTCACATACACGTTGCCGGCATCCACTGCGCCGCTCGCGCCACCGATCGTGGTGAAGCTGAACACCGCCTCCGGATACGTCTTCGCGATGCGGATGGCTTCGGTGACCTTGAGGCGCATGTAATCCAGGTTCGAGCCCGGCGGCGTTTCGATCTTCACGTTGAGCTCGGAGTTGTCCTCACCCGGGAAGAAACTCGTCCCCACCTTGCGCACATCGAGCAGCGCCTTGCCACGCTCCGCGCCGAGCACCGACTCGGCGAGCTTCGGCAGCATGCCGATGCTGACGATGCCAAGCACCAGGAATGCCACGCCACCGCCGGCGCGAACCGCGAGCGGCAGCGACTTGCGGGTGTCGAGCCACACACCGACGAGGATCAGTCCCATCGCCACCGAAAATCCGACGAGGCCGGAGATCGGCAACGAGAACGCCGCGAAGAACACGCCGACGGCGAGGATCATCATCGCCAGACGGTGATCCAGTGCCCATGCGATGATAGCGCGATACTTCTCCGTACTGCGATTGAACCAATGATTGAACTTGTCGAGCTGCTTGGTGATCCACCACTTCTTGTCCTCGGGGAGATGCGGATCGGGCCAGTAGGCCGAAAGCATCGGGTCGAGGGAGAAGCTGACGAAGAGCGACACCAGCACTGAACACGCGATGGTCAGCGCGAGCGGCTTGAACCACTGTCCGGCTTCACCATCGAGAAAGGCGATCGGCACGAACACGGCCACGATCGAGAAGGTCGTCGCTGCGACGGCCAGACCGATTTCGGCGGTGCCTTCACGAGCCGCCTGCATGTGGCCTTTCCCCATTTCCACATGTCGCACGATGTTCTCTCGCACCACGATCGCGTCATCGATCAGGATGCCGATGGCCAGCGACAGGCCGAGCAGCGACATCGTGTTGAGCGTGAAGCCGAAGGCGTACACGGCCAGGAAGCTCGCGATCACCGACACCGGCAGCGCCATGCCGGTGATCACGGTGGAGCGCCACGAATTCAGGAACAGGAACACCACCAGCACCGTCAGCAGCGCGCCTTCGATCAGTGTGCCCTGCACGTTCGTGACGCTGGCGTCCACCCGCTCGCCGGAGTCCTTGATGACCTTCATCTCGACGCCGGCAGGTAATGTCTTCTGAATGCGTTCGACTGCCGTGATCACCTTCTGCGTCACTTCCGTGGTGCTGTAGCCGCTCGACTTGGTGACTTCCAGGCCCACCGCTTCGATGCCGTCGAGCAATGCCAGCGTGCGCTGCTCCTCGGTGCCGTCGCGGATGTCGGCCACCTGGCCGAGGCGGATCAGCTGCGAGCCACGCTGCACGATCGCGATGTTCTCGAAGTCCTGCACATCTTCGAGCCGGCCGCGGAGGCGAATGGTGCGCTCGTCGAGCACGCCAGTGAGACTGCCGACGGGCACGGCCAGGTTCTGCTGCGTGAGCGCCGCGACGACTTCGGTGACGCTGACGTTGTTGGCCTGCAGCGCCGCGGGGCGCAGTTCGACCATCATTTCACGCTTCACGCCACCCGTCACGTCCACCTTCGCCACGCCCGCGATGGCGCGCAGCTCGCGCGTCACGCCGGGATCGGCCAGCAACGTGAGCTGCGGCGCCGTCAGCGATTTGGACGACATCGCGATCTGCACCACCGGACGATCGGTCGGATTGAACTTCTGGAGAATCGGCTCCTTCATCTCGGCCGGCAGGTCGTTGCGCTTCAGGTTGATCGCATCGCGGATCTCCGTCGTCGCTTCCTGCATGTTCTTGCCAAACTTGAAGAACGTCACCACCGACGCGAAGCCGTCACGTGCTTCGCCCTGCACCTTGTCCACGCCGGAGATACCCGTGATCGCTTCCTCGACCTGATCGAGCACCTCGCGCTCCACCTGATCGGGGCTCGCACCAGGATACACGATCGTGGTGAACACGATCGGCGGCGCCACTTCGGGGAACTCGTCGGTCTGCAGCTTTCCGTACGCGAACAACCCGCCGACCACGAGGATCAGCATCGTCACGATCGTGACGAGCGGCTTCCTGATCGCAAAATCTGAGATCCACATATCCGCTACCTCTTCACAGTGGTGGCCTTCGGTGCTGCTGCCTTGCTGCTCTGATCGTTCACTGACGACACCCGCACCTGCTTGCCTTCGCCGATGGCCTGTGCCGCACCCAGCAGCACCGTGTCACCGCGCTGCACACCCTGCGTGATCTCGAAGTTCTCGCGCTGTTCGTCGCGGATGCCGAGCGTCACCGGCACACGTTCCACCCGACCACCCTTCACCCGCATCACCACCGGCGTGGCACCGCGCTGATCGATGGCCGTGGCCGGCAGCACCATCGCGTTCCGCGTCTCCGCATTCACACGTCCTTCGGCGAAGAGACCGCCAACGAGCGTACCGGCGCTGTTCGGGATCGACGCGAGAATCTGCACCTGCCGCGTGGTCGGATCGGCCACCGGACTGACGCGGGTGACCTTACCCGTGAACTTGCGGTCACCGTAGCCGCTGACGCTGAACGCCACCGGCATGCCGGTGCGAATCTGACCGACCTGCGCTGCCGGTACCGATGCCTCGAGCCGCATGCTCTTCGGGTCGACGACCGTGAAGAGCGCCGTACCGGGCGTGACCACGTCACCGGCGCTGACCACGTCGCCGGCCACCACACCGGCAAACGGCGCGCGCACCGTGGCGCTGCGCAGCGCCTTGTTCGCCTGCGCATACGCCGACTTCACGTTGGCCAGCTGCGCCATCGTGGTGGAGTAGGTGAGACGGGCGTTCTCCAGATCGCGATCGGCGATTGCACCGGCTGCGTTGAGTCGCTCGGAGCGATCGAGTTCCTTCTTCGCCTGCGCCGCCTGTGCCTCGGTGGCCGTGACGCCGGTGCGCGCCGAGAGCTCGGCGGCAGACGCGGTCGTCGCATCGATGCGCGCGAGGGGCGCACCGGCGGCCACGCGCTGCCCCGGTTCGACGAACACCTGGATCACGCTGCCCGAGACTTCGCTGCGGACCGACGCGCTGCGCTCGGCGTTCAGCTCACCGGAGATCTGCGGACCGCTGGCGATCGCCGCGGTATCCACGATGCTGATGTTGTCGACGCTGATCAGCGTGGGCTGCTCCGGTGCCGAGGCGCTGGCATCGGGCTTCTTGCCGCAGGCCGAGAGGCCGAGGGCGAGGGAGGCGAGCAGCAGGGTGGCCGGCGCAACGCTGCGGTGCTGCCGTGCCGTGCGCGAGGCGCGAATCGTGTCGTGTGTCATGGATGTTGGCATGTGAATCAGTCCGGACGGCCGGTGGTGCCGGTGGTGCCTGCTGCGCCCGTCTGAGCGCCGGCGTTCGTGCCCCGCTGCGGGGTGGTGCCCTGCTGCTGTTGCTGCTGTTGCTGCTGCTGCTGACTGGCGGCGCCGCCAGCGCCCGCCGTGCTGCCGCCACCCGAGCCGAGTGGCAGGTCGCGGAGCAGCGTGATGCGGAGTCGTGCCAGCTGCAGATCGCGTGCTGCGGTGAGCTGGTTGGCCTGCGACTGGATCAGGAGGTTGCGGATGTCACTGAGTTCGAGCTGCGTCGAGATACCGTTGGTGTAGCGCACCTCGGCGATGCGCAGCGCCTTGTCGGCCTGTTCCTCGGTGCCGATGCTGGCGAGCCAGTTCGCCTCCGCCTGCTCGAGGCTGCGCAGCGCAAGCTGCACATCCAGCGACGCGGCGCGCTTGCCCTGACTCAGCCGCGCCTGCGCGTCGGCCAGGTTCGCCTTGGCCACCAGCACATCGCCAGTGATGCGACCACTCGTCCAGAGCGGCACCGACAGGCCCAGCGCGACGGTCCACGCCGGATAGAAATCGGCCAGCGTCCGCGGAATGATCTGCGCGTTCGATGGGTAGGCCGTGCGCTGATAGTTCGTGGACAACGTGAGCGACGGCATGCGCTGGAGCGCGGCGTTCTCCACGGCGCCCTTCTGCACTTCCACCAGTGCCACGGCCTGCTGTACCGCCGTGCGCGAGTCGGGAGCCGTATCACGCGGATTGAGCTTGAGGCTGGTGAACGTGGTACCCGCCGCGCCCAGACCGCTGCCCGCGCTCGGACGCGTATCGTTGTCGAGACGCGACGTCGCGAGCACCGCGTTCATGTCGGCATCCTGAATCGGCGTGACCAGCGCGATCGGCTCCGTCAGCGGCAGGTTCAGCAGCTGCTTGAGCTGCAGCGTGGCGACGTCGGCGGTCTGGCGGGCCGAGATCACCAGCGGGCGCTGCGCATCACGCGCCACGCGGGAGCGCAGCAGGTCGTACTCCGCGACGGTGCCCACCTGGCGCTGCAGCGTGGTCTGGGACAACGTGCGCTCAGTCTGCACCAGCGTGCTTTCAGCGATCTGCACGAACTTCTCGGTGATGACCGCATTGAAGTATGCCGACGCGATGTCGTACCGCAGCTGCGCGCGCGCCGTGCGGAATCCGAGTGCCGCCACCGACTCGTTCGCCTTCGCCACGCGGCTGGCGAGCCCGAAGCGATTGTCGAGATACAGCGGCTGCGACGCCTGCAGTCCGAGCGTGAGGTTGTTCGGTGAAGCGAACAGCAGCGAGATCGGATTGAACGCCTGCGTCGTGGTGTCCGGCGGGGCGTTGGGATCAGGCGGCTGTGCGAAACGTCGCGTGATCGCGGCGAACTGATTCTGGATCTGGTGCTGATAGTTCGCCGTGGCGCTGACCTGCGGCAGTACGGACGCACGCGCCTGGTAGTACTGCCCCTTGGCGCGGGTGATCGCGTTCTGCGCGATGCGGACGTCGTCGCTGTTCGGCTCGGCGAAGCGGAAGGCGTCGTCGAGCGACAGGGTGCGTGGTGTGCTGGGGGCGGACTGTGCGGCGGCCTGCGGGGCCGGAAGCAGCGTCGCCAGCAGCACTGCCAGCGCGGCGTGACGGAGCGTGCCCGCCAAAGCCGAATGGATCACGTGTGACTCATGGAAGAGGTGATGGGCGCGCCGCCGTCGGTGTCGGCGTGCGCCGGCTCCGAGACGCCAAGGGCGCGCAGAAAGACCTGTACGTACCGGCGGGCCGCGCGAGTTTCCGGGACCCAGAGTTCGGGGTCGTCCTTCAGCTCACGTGCCATCGCGTCACCCCAGAGCGCGCCGATGAGCAGCGTCTGCGCCGCAGTGAGCAGTTCGGTCGCGTCCGGGTGGTCGATGAGCTCGGCACCGACCCAGCCGTCGCGGACGAGCGCCTTGATGTAGTCGTGCACTTCACGGTCGGCGCAGCGCGCTGGCTCGAAGCCGTTGGCCATTTCGTGGAACCGGGCCTCGGCCGCGCCCATGGCCTTCCGGAGCAGGTCGCGCGACCCGCGCATCTGGCGCAGGAACTGGCCGCACCAGTTGGTCAGCTCATCGAGCGGATCGATGGGCGTGAGGGGCAGCGGCGGGTCGACGATCTTTAGCTCGGCGACCCGCCGGAACAGCGCCTCGTCCATCAGGGCGGCCTTGGAGCCGAAGTTCCGGAAGATCGTGACTTCGTTCACTCCGGCGATTTCGGCCACCCGGCGCGTGGTCGCACCCTGAAAACCCGACTCGGCATACGCCGTCATGGCGGCGGTAATGATTTTCTCGCGGACATCGTTGGACATGAAGCCGAGTATATGCTCAACTTCCAATGTAAGCAAGTAGGTACTTGCAAACACTTCCGCCCGGCAACCACCGAACGCCGCTTTCGAGGGTCAGTGCACCGAGTCGTCCGTCGGCGGTGCCGGGGCGGTGCGCAGGGCGAGCCGCAGCGCTTCCTCGATCGCGTGAGACGGCCCGGATGCGTCGAGGCGCGACTGCGCCGCCGTGAGCAGGCGCGGGTCCACCAACACGAGCTGCCACTGCAGCCCATGCCGGGACCGGAACGGGATGCCACCGGCCATGCTGCCTCCTGCGTCGGGGG
>JAYWIJ010000084.1:0-14899 GCA_043788935.1 Gemmatimonadaceae bacterium
GATTTCCTCCAGCGACACCACACCTGCCACCGCATCCTCGAAGCCGAGTGACTGCACGAACTCGCGTTGGCCATCTGTGGTCGTGGCCACCACGCACCGACCGTGCAGTGCGCGCACTGCCTCGATCATCTCGAGGCCGGATGCATCCACGAGCTCCTTCGTGCGCGGCCCGTAGTACACCAGCACCGCCTCGCCCGCGCGCAAGCCAGCCTTGCGCAGCATCGCCTCGGGAGACGACGTACCCTGCTTGCCCACGAACGTGAAATGATAGCCGCTCGACGCGCCGTAGAACGTCAGCTCGCCATGCTGCTCCAGGAGCTGGAAAGATCGCGGAAACGCCGTCTCGCCAGCGTGAGACACGACGTAGTCCGCCAGACGACCGGCGTTCTGCGCACGGTACTCGGTACACAGCGCCTCGCCCGCCTCCAACCACGCCGCCGTTCCGGCCTCGTCCTCCGGCACGATCGTGAACAGGTCGGCGAATCGTGCGTCCTTGCGATCGAGCGTCGCCGTCGCGCCGAGTGAGCGCACGTACGCGGCACGATCGGCGCTGGAAACGAGACCCGTCAGCTGCACCCCCGACTTGAGCGCCGTCTTCAGCGCCTCGAGTCCCGTCCCCGTGGCCGAGCCTTCGACGAACATCGTCTTGCCCGGTTCGATTCTGAGCGTCGTGAAGAGTGCGCGTACGATCGTCCCGAGATTCAGGATGTACGAGCCCGCCTGCTCGAGCGTCAGGTCGCCCGGCACCGGATGCAGCTGCGGCGCCTGCGTCACGAGGAACTGCGCGTGGCTGCCGAAATCGGTCTCGTAGCCCTGAATCGAGAAGTCGGCATACATCGGATCACGGGCCGCCAGCGGCGACAGCAGATCGCTCTGTCCGCTGTACACCGCCACCAGGTCACCGACCTTGAGCCGCCCTTCCGCCTTCGCATCGGCACCCAGCGAGACGACGAGTCCCAATCCACCTGAACCCGTCACCTGGACGTCGAGATCGTGATTGTCGAAGCTCGAAACGGGAATGCCGGTGATCGCCCAGATGTCGTTGAAGTTCACCTCCGACGTCAGCACGTACACCAGCGCTTCCATCGCCCCGGGTTCGCTCACCGGCACGATCAGTTCCTGCTCGGCCACCGAGGGCGGTCCGAAGCGCGGAGCACCTGTCTCGACGTCTTTCGGCACGCCGAACGCGTACTGCCATCGCGGGATCGCCGTGACACCGGGATAGAATGGCGCGCCCACCGGCAGCAGGTCGCCAATCGCGAGCTGCGTGTCGATGAAGTCCTGTTGTTCACGCACGAGTCGCACGCCATCACGCTTGATCGGAAGCGGTGCACTCTGCTTGTCGATGAACTGCCGGATCCCTGCCTTGCCACCCTCAGGATCCACCACGCCCTCGGCGAACAGCTCCGCCTCGCGTGTGAGACCCGCATGCATGCCGTGCGTCCAGCCGGTGCGCACGGCATCGAGCACCCGTTGTCCCGCACGCTCCCTGCCCGCCCACGCCAGCTGTGCCACGATGCGCTGCAGATGTACGTCCTGCAGTACCGCGTCCAGATCGATGGTCGCCGGCTCGTTCCACTCGCGCGTTTCCGCGAGACGCCCCGTGTGCGCCTTGCCCAGCACACTCGAGTCGCCGGTGCGATACCACTCACGCACCCGCGCATGCGCACACGACAGCACGTCGCTGCTGGCATCGCTCAACTCGTCCACGAGCCCGATGACATGCGCCTGCACGCCGTCCACGTTGCGACCTCCGAGGATCAGCTCGAGCGCATCGCGCACTCCCTCGACGCCCCGGCGCTCGGCCAGCAGTCGTGGCAGGCGCTGCGTGCCGCCGTATCCCGGCAGCAGGCGCAAACGGATCTCCGGCTGCCCGAATTGCGAGTACGGCTCCGCGATGCGGTAGTGACACGCCAGCGCAAACTCCATCCCGCCACCCAGCGCCACGCCCTGAATCGCGGCAATGCACGGCTTGCCCATGCGCTCGATGCGACGGAACGCCAGCTGCGCATTGTTCGGCAGCACGCGCGCCTGTTCCAGCGTGTGGATCTCGTCGAGGAACTGCCGGATGTCAGCGCCGGCCACGAAACTCGACGTGCCGTCGCCCGTGAACACCACCGCCTTCACGTCGGCACGCCGCGACAGATGGTCCACGACGATGTTCAGCTCGTCCAGTGCTCGTTCGTTGAGCGCATTCACCGGCGGGTTTGTCACGTAGACCGTCGCCACCTTCGCACCGCGTGCCAAGCTGTTGTACTGCACGCGGAAGTACCGATACCGGTCGAAGAGCTGCTGCTCCTCGCTCAGTTTCTGCCGACGCTGCCACTCGTCGATGGCGCGCTGTAATTCCGGTATCGACTCCGGGTTACGCAGCGTGCTCATGTCACCGACGTCGGTGCCTTCCACCAGTGCACGCACCATCCGGCGCACGTACTTGCCGCTGCGCGTCTCCGGAAATTGCGACACCTCGATGAAGTCGGCAGGGACCGCCACCGCACCCTTCTCGAAGCGTACCAGTTCAGACAGTCGCCGCTTGTCGTCCTGCGTCAGCGTGCGACCAGCAGTCGGCTTCACGAACGCCAGCGGCGTCAGGCCCTTTTCACGGTGCGGTGCGCCGACGACGATCACGTTGCCGACCGGCGAGTCGGGATCGAGCTGTCGATGACGCAACACTGCGCCTTCGATCTCTTCGGTGCCCATGCGATGCCCTGACACGTTGATCACGTCGTCGCTGCGCCCATGCAGCGAGAACGAGCCGTCGTCATAGCGTACCGCGAAGTCACCCTGCATGTATGCCCACACGCCCTTCCATCGCGACCAGTATGTGCTGGTCCAGCGACCGAGATCACCCTTCCATTCCGGCACCACACGGGCGCCGTCCACACGGAAGTTGTCGCTGTCGCCCCAGACGGTGCGGGCGAGATAGGGATACGGCGCCGAGATGACGATTTCGCCCTTCTCATCCAGCGTGGCGCGGCGCATCGGCACACCGCCGTCGCCACTGCGGCGATGCAGCGCCAGCGGCGCCTCCGGATTCACGTCGTCCGGCGTCTGCTCCATCCACACGTCACCCACGATCCACGGCAGTGGATACGTGTGCGCATCGGCACGCAGCGGGAAGTCACCGTTGCCGTAAAAGTGCGTCCAGGCAATGCCGCCATGCTCCGTGGCCCAATACGAATTGATGTACCACGGTGCCAGCAGGTCCATGCCGAACTGCTGCACCGACGGCGACGTCGGCTCCGCGCAGAAGGTACAGACGCGCAGGGTGCGCAGGTCGTAGCGCTTCACGTCCTCCGAGTTCTGCCCGTCCTGCATGATGCTCTTCAGGAACGTCACGCCCGCCTTGAAGATGCTCACCTTGTGCCGTTCGATGATCGACGCGAACCGTCCCGCATGCGGAAAGGTCGGCGCACCTTCGGTGAACACGCTCGTCACGCGCGTCGTCAGCGCCGCGGAGATCATGTAGCTCTGCCCCGTGATCCATCCCGGGTCAGCCACCACGTACATCACGTCACCCGCCTGCGCATCGAACGCCACGCGCATGCTGTAGGCAATGCCCGCCGTGTAGCCGCCATGCACATGCACCACACCCTTCGGCTTGCCCGTGGAGCCCGAGGTGTAGATGAAGAACAGCGGGAACTCGGCGTCCAGCGGTGCCGGTGCACTCGACGCCCAGATCGCGCGAACGAACGTCTCGTCAGGCAGCGCCAGCAGGTCGGCTTCCGAGTGCACGTCGATGCCGACCGCTCGCGCGGCCGTCAGCATCGTCTGCAGCGCGGCGTCGGTGAGTTCGTGACTCCACCGGTCACGCTCCTCGCGCCACACGATGTCCTCGATGCCGCTGTGACGCACCACTACCACCGCGTCCACCCGTGGCGGCACCGATACCAGCGCAGCGGCGATCGCCGTGCGGACGCGACTCGCCTCGCTCGCGGGGAAATCGTGCGCCGCCGACAGCTTCTGCAGCGCGCGACCCACGCCCCGCATCACGTCGCTCCGTTGCACGGTGATCTCGCCACCCAGCGTTTCGTCGATCGCCTCCAGCAGCGTCGCGACGCGCGGCGCGCTGATCGTGAGGCTCGCCAGCGTCTCGGCCACCACGGCACGCGCCGACGCCAGCGGCACGTAGTCGTCGAGCGCGGGATCGGTATACGCGGTCTTGAACGGCACGATCTGCGCGTTGCGGTATCCGCCGTCGGCGGTGATCACCACGCGTGCGCCCGCATCGTGAATGCGATCGCTCAGCGTCTTGTCGCTGAACCCGCCGAACACCGGCGTATAGACCACGCCCAATCGCTTGGCACCCTCCGTCCAGAACAGCTGCCCCGGGATGTTCGGCATGTTCAGCGCAATGCGATCGCCGCGCGTGAGCCCCAGCGCCTGCAGCGCCAGCGAACACTTCGCGGATTCGAGCAGCAGCGTGCGCCGTGACACCGGGTAACAGTCCACCGGCCCGCCACGTCCGCCATCCAGCGACATGTCCCATCGGTCGCCCTCGAAGATCAGCGCCGCTTCGTCACCATGTCCCGCCAACACGTGACGGTCCACTTCGTTGAAGCCGGCATTGGTCAGCGCCCCGTCGAACCAACGCCAGAACGGCGCATCGTCGCCGTTGAATGCGCGGCTCCACGGCGTGAACGTCGCGTCGAGCGCGGGCTGGACCGCTGCGCCAGTGACGGCATCCCACCCCGTCCAGCGCTCTGCCGCGTCATCCCACGTGATCCACGCTCCCGAGGCACCGGTATCGGCGTGGAACCAGTGCAGCTCCTGTCTGGCGATGTCACCATGGAAGCGGCCTGGATCCGCCAGACACTCCGCTCGCATTCGCTCCCAGTCGGTGCGCGTACGAATCGGATTGCGACGGGCCACCGGAGGTGACACGACTCCAGGTCCCGTCGCATCAGCGCGGGACGGATCTGCAGAAACAGCCATGCCGGCTACTCCGGGCGGTGGCGGGAGGATTTACTTCACGACCAACCGCATCGGCTACCCCGACGTGGCCGGGGAAAGCAAGCCGGGTGCGTGCTGCGCTGGCAAGGACGAAAACGCCTGGCGCAACGTTACACGAGACGGGTAACCGGTTACCCGTCGCCCGCCACACGCCGGGACCCGACCGGTGTCCCATGCCTTGCAGGTTGTGTTCCCGACCCGATGGCGCCCCGCCACGCCCGCGTGCAATTTGCGCCCATCGTGTGGTCCGGCACCCTGCTTCCCCTCGGCGATCGCGCGCTCACCGTCGACATCTCCGCCAACGACGGGGTGCCGCCGCGTGCCCTCGTCCGCTCGCTCGAAGCCCGGCTCTCAGCCGATGCGCCACCCGGCATCTCGGCACTCGTGCCGGCCATCCAGTCGCTCACGATCCACTACGATCCGCGCCGCACGTCATTCGTAATGCTTTGCGATTATCTCGCGGCGGCGATGGCGACGCTCGTCATCACCCCCGAGCGCGACGCCGAGCCGATCGTGATTCCCGTCTGCTACGGCGGCGAGTTCGGGCCGGATCTCGCGGACGTCGCAACGGCGCACCAGACGACGCCCGACGCGATCGTCGCAGCGCACTGCGATGGGCTCTACACGGTCGCGATGATCGGATTTCTCCCCGGCTTTCCGTATCTCGAAGGCCTCGACGCGTCGCTGCACACGCCACGCCGCTCGTCGCCACGCACCGCCGTGCCCGCCGGCAGTGTCGGCATCGGCGGCAGCAGCACCGGCGTCTATCCGTTCACCTCGCCCGGTGGCTGGCACATCATCGGCCGCACACCGCGGGCCCTCTTCTCGACCCGACGTGAACAGCCCTCCCTGCTCCAGGCCGGGGACAAGGTGCGCTTCGTCGGCATCACGGCCGCGGCACTTCGCGCCCTGGCCGAGCAGCCATGATCCACGTGCGCCAGGCCGGCATCCAGACCACGGTGCAGGATCTCGGACGTCCTGGCTGGCAGCACGCCGGTGTGCCCGTGGGCGGTGCCATGGATGTGCAGGCGCACCGCATCGCGAACCTGCTCGTCGGCAATGCACACGATGCGGCAGCGCTCGAATGTGCGCTCGGTGGCGCGGCGCTGCAGTTCACCGACACCGCCCTCGTCGCGCTCGCCGGCCGCGACATCACGGCCTCGCTGGATGGCACGCCGATCGTGCCATGGCGCGCGTTCCGCGTCGAGCGTGGCGCCCTGCTCGCGCTGCACACCGGCTGCCGCACCACCATCGCGGTCGCCGGTGGCCTCGATGTGCCCGTGGTGCTCGACGCACGCGGCACATCACTTCGTGCCGCGTTCGGAGGGTGGCAGGGTCGCGCACTCCGCCGCGACGACCGACTCCCCGTGGGCCAGCCCTCCGCACTGGGGGAGCGCATTCGCGAGCATCTGGTCGAGGCGCGGCGTACCATCGCTTCGTGGGGCGCGGGTCCCGACCTCGTGCCGCGATATGACGTGATGCCCACGGCTCGCATCATCGAGGGCCCACAGCTGGCCGAGCTGAGTCCTGCATCGCGCGCGCTGCTGCTCGATGGCACCTTTCGCGTCGCTCCGGACTCCGACCGGATGGGCTACCGCCTGTCGGGCCACACGCTCAGCCTCACCACTCCACGCGAAATGGTTTCGTCGGGCGTCACCGCGGGCACCATCCAGCTGCCACCCGGCGGCGCACCGATCGTGCTCATGGCCGATCGTCAGACCACCGGCGGCTATCCGCGCATCGGCGACGTGATCACCGTCGATCTGCCACTGGTGGCGCAACTCCGGCCGGGAGACAGTCTGCGCTTCGCACTCACCACGCTGGATGAGGCGCAATCGCTGTTCCGCCGCTCGGAACATGACCTCGCGCGTGCCACGCGTGCGCTGCAACTCCGCTTCGCCACAGGATCCGATGGCGCGTATTGATCTCAACTGCGACATGGGCGAAAGCCACGGTGCATTTGTCATCGGTCATGATGCCGATGTGCTGCCCCATGTCACCTCCGTCAACGTCGCCTGCGGATTTCATGGCGGCGATCCGTCCGTCATGCGCAGGACCGTCAGTCTCGCGGCCATGCACGACGTCGCCGTGGGCGCGCATCCGGGCCTGCCCGACCTCCTCGGCTTCGGCCGACGCGAGATGGCCGTCACGCCGCAGGAAGTGTACGACATGGTCACGTACCAGGTCGGCGCGCTCGAAGCCATCGCATCGGCGGCAGCAGGCATTCCGCTGCAGCACGTGAAGCCGCATGGCGCCCTGTACAACATGGCCGTCGTACGCGACGATCTCGCCGACGCCATCGCGCGCGCCGTGCACGACGTCGACGACTCGCTGATCCTGATGGGACTCGCAGGCAGTGCCCTGATCCGCGCCGCAAAGACGCATGGGCTCAGCACCGCCAGCGAAGTGTTCGCCGACCGTGCCTACATGCCCGATGGGACGCTGGCCCCACGCAGCCGCCCCGACGCCATGATCACCGACGTGCAGATCGCCGTGGCGCGTGTGGTCCGCATGGTGACGCTGCACGAGGTGATTGCCGTCGACGGTGCCGCCGTCTCGCTTAGCGCCGAGTCCATCTGCATTCACGGTGACGGCGCACAGGCGCCACTCTTCGCGCAGAGAATTCGCGCCGGTCTCGAGGCTGCCGGCATCACCGTGCAGCCGCTCGGCACACGCTCCCACTCCGCCTGATACCTGATGCTCGTCCTCACTGGTCTGCTCGTCGTGGTCCTCGGATTCGCCTTCCGGCTCAATCCGCTGCTCGTCGTGACCTGCGCCGGTCTCGTCACGGGACTCGCGGGTGGCCTCGGCTTCGTGAAGACGCTGTCCACACTCGGACACGCCTTCACCGAAAGCCGGTACGTGGCCATCGTCTGGCTGGTGCTGCCGATCATCGGCCTGCTCGAGCGCGCCGGGTTGCGTGAGCGGGCGCGCGAGGTGGTGATGCGCATGCGAGCCGCCACCGCGGGTCGCGTATTGCTCGCATATCTCGCGTTGCGGCAGGCGACGGCCGCACTCGGCCTCGTGTCGCTCGGCGGACATCCGCAGATGGTGCGCCCGCTCATCGCTCCCATGACGGAAGGTGCCGCGGAACGCGATCTGCCAGGCCTCGACGAGACGACGCGTCATGAACTGCGCGCACACGCCGCCGCCGTCGACAACATCGGCGTCTTCTTCGGCGAGGACATCTTCATCGCCATCGGCTCCATTCTGCTGATCAAGGGCGTAATGGAGCAGGCCGGTATCCGGGTGCTGCCGACGGAACTCGCGGTGTGGGCCATCCCGACGGCCATCGCGGCATTCGTCATTCATGGCGCACGACTCCTGCTGCTCGATCGCACGCTGGCACGTCGCCACGGCGACGCGGCGTGATCACACTCGAGTTTCTCTACCGGCTGATGGGCATCCTCACCGGTGCCGCCGCCGTCATCAACTTCCGTGACGCCGCGAATCCGAATCGCATCGCCAACGCGACGTTCTGGGGCCTCTGGACCATTTCGTTCCTCGCCGGGACATGGCTGCCGGATCTGGCCAACGGTGTGCTCATCCTCGCGATGGTCGCAATCGCGACGATCCGCGGCGTGAAGCCATCGCCCGGTGAAAGCACCACGATCGCTGAACGTCTGGCGAGTGCCAGGCGATGGGGCAACAAGCTGTTTCTGCCGGCGCTGGCGGTGCCGGCACTCACGCTGCTCGCCAACGCCACCATCGGCCGCATCACGATCGGCGGCGTGCCACTCGTCGACGCGAAGCAGGTCACGCTCGTCTCGCTCGGCGTCGCGACGCTGCTGTCACTGACCATCGGCATGCTGATGCTGCGCCCTCCGCTGCGTGCACCGCTCGGCGAAGCGCGCCGGCTGCTGGATGCGGTGGGCTGGGCTGCGATGCTGCCGCAACTGCTCGCGGCACTCGGTGCCGTGTTCGCAGCCGCCGGCGTCGGCAAGGTCGTCTCGACGCTGGCCGCCAGCTGGATCCCCGGTGGTGCGCCGCTGCTGTCAGTCAGTGCCTATACCATCGGCATGGCGCTCCTCACGATGCTGATGGGGAACGCCTTCGCCGCCTTCCCCGTCATGACGCTCGGCATCGGCATTCCCCTGCTCATCACCGGGCTGCACGGCGATCCCACCATCATCGCCGCCATCGGCATGCTCTCCGGTTTCTGCGGGACGCTCATGACGCCCATGGCAGCCAACTTCAACATCGTGCCCGTGGCGTTGCTCGAGCTCCCCGATCGGTATGCGGTGATCCGTGTGCAGGTGCCCACCGCGCTGATGCTGCTGGTCGTCAACACGATCCTCATGTACGCCTTCGCCTTCCCGCGCTGACACGTCGATGCTGCCCACGCTCACTCCCGAAATCGCGTCGAAGTTCGCGGCACTCGCGCTGTCACACGTCACGCGCGAATATCCGAACAAGCTTGAACATGTCCTCGCGGGCCCCTCCGATCTGCGGTCGCCGCGAGCGCTGCACCCGGTGTTCTACGGCAGTTACGACTGGCATTCGTGTGTACATGGATACTGGCTGCTGGCGCGACTGCTGCGACGCGTGCCTGGCCTGCCGCAGGCCGATGCGATTCGCACCCTGTTCGACACGCACCTCACGGCCGCCAACGTCGCCGTCGAAGTGGCGTATCTGGCGGAGCCGCAGCGCGCCACCTTCGAGCGACCCTACGGCTGGGCGTGGGCTCAGATGCTCAGCGCCGAATTGCTGCAGCACGACACGGACGGCGGGCGACGCTGGGCTGGCACACTGCAGCCGCTCGCCGATGCGCTCGCCGAACGCTGGCTCGCGTTCCTGCCGCGTTCCACCTACCCCATCCGCGTCGGCACCCACTTCAACACGGCGTTCGCCATCACGCTCAGTCTTACCTACGCGGAACGTTCGAAGCATACCGCGCTCGCGACGGCGTTGCGTGACGCCGCCGCGCGCTGGTACGGCAACGACGCCGCCTGCCAGGCGTGGGAACCGGGTGGCGACGAGTTCCTGTCATCGGCATTGATGGAAGCGGAGTGCATGCGACGCGCGCTGCCGCCCGACGTGTTCGCATCGTGGCTCACGCGTTTTCTGCCCGACATTGCCCACGCAGCGCCGGCCGCGCTCTTCACGCCAGCCATCGTCAGCGACCGCACGGACGGGAAGATCGCGCACCTCGATGGCCTGAACCTGAGCCGCGCCTGGTGCTGGCGTCACCTTGCGGCCACGATGCGCGATGACGATCCGCGCCTCCGCATCGCGCTCGATGCGATGGCGCACCACATCGACGCCAGCCTGCAGCATATCGCCGGTGACTACATGGGCGAACACTGGCTCGCCACCTTCGCGCTGCTCGCCATCGACGAGTAGCGCGAGGCGCTGCTCAGTCCGGGTCCACCACCCAGACGGTCCGTTCGGTGCCTGACAACCGCGCCGCCGGTAGCGCTGCCGCTTCAGGCGCGTCGCACAGAATGCGACGACGCACCGGCTTCTTGTCCTCCGCAGTACACAGCACCACTTGCAGTCGCGTCGAGTTGAGCGCGCGCAGCGTCAGCCCGGCGCGGTCACTGATAGCGAACGGAGCCGGCGCGATGGCCGCCATAGCCCACCCGGTCGCGCGATCCACCGCAGGATCGCCGGGAAAGAGCGACGCGGTGTGCCCATCCGCTCCGACACCCGACAGCACGACGTCGAACTTCGGCTCGCCGGACAACGCACCAATTATTGCATCGTATTCCGCAGCAGCCGCCACGCCACCAAGCTCGCCTCGCAGGCGGAAGATGCGGTCCTCTTCCATCGCCACCACGCTCAGCAGCGTCTCGCTGATCATGTGGTAGTTGCTCTCCGCATGATCCGGCGGCACGCATCGTTCGTCACCGATGAACGCCGACACCTGCGCCCAAGGCAGCGTCGCATCCGCTGCCAGTACGCGATACACGGCTGCCGGCGTGCGGCCACCGGCCAGCACGATGCGACACTTTCCGCGCGCCGTCACCGCAGCACGGAGCGCCGTGCCGATCATCTCCGCGACCGTCGACGCGAACACGTCGGCGGTGAGCGTCAAGACCTCGCGGGATCCTCCGCCAGTGATGCTCATCGCGACGACAACGCCCCCGCCGCGAGCGGACCATCGCTCCCAGCCGGATATGGCAGCACCCCCACAGCCCCGTCCAGCAGCGGTGTGAACAGCGTCCACGCCACTTCCACCTCTTCTGCGTGCACGAACAGCGTCTGGTCACCGCGCAACACGTCCAGCAACAGCGTCTGGTACGCTTCCGGGATCACGTTGAACGCCTCTGCATAATCGAAGTGCAACGGCAGCCGCTGTACGCGGAACGGCTCGCCCGGCGCCTTCACGTCGAAGTACAGGCTGAAGCCCTCGTTCGGCTGCAGCGTGAGCAGCAGCGTGTTGCGGTGCAACTCTTCCTGATGCATCGACCGGAACATCCACACTGGTGCGCGGCGAAACTTCACCTCGATCTCCGTCGTGCGCTTGCCGAGCCGCTTGCCGGTGCGCAGGTAGAACGGAACGCCCTGCCAGCGCCAGTTCTCGATGTGCAATCGCATCGCCGCGAACGTTTCAGTGCGTGAGTTGGCCGCCACGCCTGGCTCTTCGCGATACCCCGGCACATCCTTGCCGTCGAGCTCACCCGCGTAGTACTGCCCCAGCACCGCATCCGAAGGCGAAATCGGCGCAATGGCCCGCAGCGCCTTGATCTTCTCCGCGCGGATCGCGCTCGCATCCATCGAGCCGGGCACTTCCATCGCGACCAGCGCCAGCAGCTGCGTGAGATGACTCTGCACCATGTCGCGCAACGCACCGGCACTTTCGTAGTACTCCGCGCGCCCTTCCACGCCCAGATCTTCCGACACCGTGATTTGCACGCTCTCGATGTGATTCCGGTTCCACAGCGTTTCGAACATCGCGTTGGCGAAGCGGAACACCATCATGTTCTGCACCGTCTCCTTGCCGAGGTAGTGATCGATGCGATACACCTGATCCTCGACGAAGTACGTGTGCACCACCTCGCTGAGCGCGCGCGACGACGCGAGATCGTGCCCGAATGGCTTCTCGATCACGAGACGCGTGCTGACCGCAGGCTCGTGCAGCCCCGCTTCGCCGAGGCCAGTGATCGCGGCAGGAAAACTTTCCGGCGGCAACGCCACGTAGAACACACGCACTTCGAATGCACCATGCTGTTTCTCCAGCTCGGCAATGCGATCACGGAGCTTCGCGTAATCCTTCGCGGCCCCCTCCCCGATCGACTGCCCCACGAAGAACGCCTTCGTCCACTTCTTCACGTCTGCCGCAGGTGCCGTCGTGTCGGTGATGGCCCCGTTGCCGATCGCACGAAATGCGGCGTCGTCGAAGTCCGGCTTGCGCGACAGGCCGAGAATCACGCACCCTTCGCTGGTGCTCCCGGTGGCGTGCAGCTGGTACAGCGCCGGCAAGATCTTGCGGCGCGAGAGATCGCCCGACGCGCCGAAGATCACGAACAGCGAACGTCCCGGAGTGCCCTCGCTCACGTCGTCGGCTCCGTCTTGATCGCATGTCCGCCGAACTGGTTGCGCATCGCCGACAGCAGCTTGTCGGCGTACGAGTCCGTGTCGCGCGACCGAAGCCGCTGCAGCAGCGACAGCGTGATCACCGGCGCTGGCACATCGAGGTCGATCGCCTCGGCCACCGTCCAGCGTCCTTCGCCGGAATCCGACACGTACGGCGCGATGCCTTTCATCGTCGGATTTTCGCTCAACGCGCGCGCCGTGAGATCCAGCAGCCACGAACGCACCACGCTGCCATGTCGCCACAGCTCGGCGATCTGCGCCAGGTCCAGCGCCATCTCCGTCTTGTGCTGCAGGATCGAGAACCCTTCGGCGTACGCCTGCATCATCCCGTACTCGATGCCGTTGTGCACCATCTTCGTGAAATGCCCGGCACCACTCGGTCCCACGCGCGCCCACCCGCGATCGGCAGCCGGCGCAAGCGTCTCGAAGATCGGGCGGAGTCGCTCCACCGCCCCTTCGTCGCCACCGATCATCAGCGCGTAACCCTCGGCCAGCCCCCACACGCCGCCGCTGGTGCCCACGTCCACCAACGTGATCTCCGACAACAGCAGCGCGATGCTCCGCCGCATGCTCTCCTTGTAGTTGCTGTTGCCGCCGTCGATGATGGTGTCGCCGGGTGACAGCAGCGTCGCGAGCTGACTGATGGTGCTCTCGGTCGGCTCCCCCGACGGCACCATCACCCACACGGCCCGCGGCGCGCTCAGCGTGCCGACGAGTTCGGCAAGCGAGGTCGTCGGCGTCGCACCGGCCGTCGCTGCCAGACCGACCGCCTCCGCGCTCCGGTCGAACACCGTCACCGCGTGCCCGCCGCGGAGCAACCGCGTCGTCATGTTCGCGCCCATCTTCCCCAGTCCGACCATGCCGAGCTGCATTGCGATCCGTCTGCCTTGTTGAGAGTGTGTTCGCTGGACGCTTCGTCGCCTCGCGGAGGTTACCCCGTCTCACAGGTCCACTCAAGCAGGAAAGGCCCGCTGCGTCCGACACTTGGGCGGATGGCAGTTGTCAGTACGCTCGACCCCGCCACAGATTCGTGCCGTAAACCGCGCGACGTCACACGCTGTCGCGCTCTCCAGCTTCGTGCAATGTCCTCTCTTTCGATGCGTCCGGACCTCCCGGGCGTCGGCCCGCGCCGCTTACGGCGCATGCTGACGCGCCATGTCGCGCATCCGCCATCAGGCGCGGCATGAAAGAGGGACTGCGGTGGCGCTGGGGCGCTTTCTTCGTACTGCTGTTCGTGGTGCTGCCAGTCAGCGCGCGCCAGATCGCCTTCCGCACGGTCGAGCGCAATGGCCTCATCTCCCGGCCGGTCGGCCCCGAGACACCGCAGACGTTCGGCGTTCCCTTCACGCGCGTCGACATCCCCCGTGGCCCATGGCAACTCGACGGCGTCATGACCAAGGTCAGCGATCGCGCGCCTGTGGTCGTGATATTTCACGGCTCGGCCGAGTCGGTGTCGTACTGGGCCGACGTTCAGGCGCTGCTCTACAAGGCTGGCATCTCGAGCTACGTTTTCGACTATTCCGGTTTCGGCAACAGCGGTGGTGAGCGGAAGGCAGCGGTCATCTCCGAGGACGTGCGTCAGGGCTGGCGCAACGCCGCCATTCACTTTCCCTACGCCGAGCGCCGCATCGCGCTCGCCTACTCGCTGGGGTCGGGGTTTCTGGTCAAGGAGTTTCCGACGCTGCTTCCCGAGCCGCAGGGACTCGCGCTGGTGGCCTCGTACTCGTCAGCGCGCGAGGCCGCGGTGCGGTTCGGCGCCATCCCGAAATGGGCGGCGCCCGTGCTGCCCGATCTCTGGAACTCCGTCGACAACATCGCGGGCGTTCGTGCCCCGCTGCTCGTGCTGCATAGCGACGCCGATCAGCTGTTCCCGATGTCGATGCCGCGCCGGATCTTCGCAGCAGCGAATCAGCCGAAGGCGTTCGTCCGCGTACACGGCTACAAGCACGAGGATGGCCACATCCGCCCTGACAACGTGTTCTGGGGCAGCGTCATGCGGTTCGCACAGTCCGGTACGCTGCCGCCGTCCACGCCCGATCCCTGATGCGCGTCAACGCGTGACGAACAGCCAGATCGCGCTGACAATCCCGATCACGCCGATCAGCTGCCGGACCACGTCCTGATTGGCACGCTGCGCAAATCGTGACGCGTAGTGGCCGCCGATGGCCGAGCCCACGGCCATCACGAACGCGATCGGCCACTGCACCAGTCCGGACATCGTGAACGTCACGATCGCCACGAAGTTGAACAGCAGCGCGAGAAAGTTCTTCAGCCCGTTCATCTGGTGCACGTTCGTGAGCCCCATCAGGCCGAACGCAGCCAGCATGATGATGCCGGCACCCGCGCCGAAGTAGCCGCCGTAGATCGCCACCACGAACTGCGTCACCGCGGCCCACGCACCCGGCGG
>JAYWIJ010000085.1:0-14870 GCA_043788935.1 Gemmatimonadaceae bacterium
CGCATTCAGCGCTCGGTGCAGCCGCTCCGACTCCCACTTGCCGGCCACCTGCACACTGGCTGCCTGACCCAGTGCGTGAACGCCCGCGTCGGTGCGACCTGCTCCCGTGACGGTCACGTGCTCCTGCATCAGGCGGCTGAGACCGTCCTCGAGCACACCCTGCACAGTTCGCTGCGCCGGCTGCCGCTGCCAGCCTACGAAGGCCCCGCCGTCGTACTGAATGACCAGCTGGAAGGTGCGGCGCGACATTGGCTCAAAGCTAGGCCGCCCCGGGAACGACTTCAAGGAAGACAAGTCGTGATGTCACAACGCATTGACAAGCCCGCACGAGGCCGTCACCCTTGAGTGCGGTGACGTGGCCGAAAGCGGGCGCGTCGCGGAACACCTCCACCCACCCGATGGCTCCTCGCACTCTCGCCTCGCTGGCGCACGCGCTCGCCGTGGCCCCCGATCTCGGCGGCGCAATCGGCGTGCTCGGTGAGGCGTTGGCGGAGCTCGATCGCGGCGCATACCTCGCCTTTTTCCGGTACGACGGACGGCGCGAACTGCTCACCGACCGTCTCAGTCCGACCAGCATCGGGTCATCCAGGCCAACGCAGCTCGAAGTGGCGTTCGACCAGCTCCCGATCATCGTGCGGCAGGGCGTCGCGGCAGGCTCCTCCTTCGTCGACGTCACCGACCGTGCGGCCGACTTCGCGCGGCTGCTCGGTCTGCCGCCCGTCGAGAATGCCACCCTCTCGATCCGCGGCCTGCGCTTCGATGGCGCACTGGGCGGCGTGCTGACCGTCGTCGAACCGAAGAAGTTCTTTGGTGGACGCACCATCGAGAAGTTCCTGCCGAACGCGGCGCTGTTCGATCTCGCCTTTGCCCGGTTCGCCGAGATGGACGCGCGGCGCGAGGCCGTCGTGACGCTGGAGTCGGTCACGCAGCGCATCCATGGGGAGTACGATCGCAAGCTGGGCAAGCTCGAGATCAAGCTGTCATCGCACTCGCAGGTGCCGTCCGACGGCGCCGATCGGGCGCGCGTGGTGCAGCTCGAACGTGAAGCCAGCCGCATCGAGGAAGACGCGCGCCGTTTCCAGCGCCGTGCGGAAAGCCTGCAGAAGCAGCTCGAGGCAGCACTCGGCCAGACGGAACAGGCACACATCGAGCTGCATCGCCGCAACGAGGAACTGCGGGATCGTGAGCGCACGGTGTACCTCATCGATCGTGTGCTGTCGCTGGACGCCACGGCGCCCGATCCGCGACGTCTGGTCGAGGAGTTGCTGATGCTCGTCGGTGAGGACATGCAGGCGCAGCGCGTCTCACTCATGATGCGCGCGCCGGAGCCGGGGATGCTCTATCTCGCCGCCGCCCGCGGTGTCGCGCGCGACGTTCGCGACGGCTATCGCGTCGCGATCGGCAGTGGCGTCGCGGGCAAGGTGGCAGCGAGCCGACAGGTGATTCTCGTGACCGACGCCACGCAGGCGAGCCAGCATCCGCTGCTCAAGGACGAATATTTCACGAGCGGCAGTTTCATCTGTTTCCCGCTCGTGTACCGCGAGGATCTCGTGGGCGTGGTCAACGTCGCGAATCGCAATCAGCAGGGCGTGTTCACCGAGGCGGACGTCGATCGTGTCCGTCTGCTGGGCCTCGTCATTGCCATCGTCGCCGTGCAGGCGCAGTTGGCCGAGCGACTCCTTCCCGTGCTGTCGGCGTCGTGAGCGGCGGGCAGGTGCGGTCGTGCGGAATGGCGCGCTGATGGAAGACATGCTGCGGATGGCCGTGCGCAGGCTGGCGGCCGGGCACAGCCTGTCGGCCGACGAAGCCGGCGGTGCCTTCGACGTGGTCATGTCGGGCGGCGCCACGCCCGCGCAGGTTGCGGCGCTGCTGATGGGGCTGCGCGTCAAGGGTGAGACGTCGCTCGAGGTGGCGGGCGCTGCACGCGCACTGCGTCGTGCCATGATCACGCTCGACGCCGACCAACCGCTGGCACTGGTCGACACCTGTGGCACCGGCGGGGGCGCGGTGCCGACCTTCAACATCTCCACGGCGGCGGCCATCGTGGCCGCGGCGTGCGGCGTGCGGATCGCGAAACACGGCAATCGCAGCTTCACCAGCCGCAGCGGCAGCGCCGATCTGCTCGAGGCGCTCGGCGTGCAGATCGACATCTCGCCAGCGAAGATGGCGGCCATCCTGCGCGAGACCGGGATCGTGTTCATGTTCGCGCCGCTGATGCATCCCGCCATGCGTCACGTCGGCCCGGTGCGCCGCGAACTGGCGATTCCGACCGTGATGAACATGATCGGTCCGCTCGCCAATCCCGCCGCAGCGGGTCGGCAGGTCATCGGTGTCGCGGATCGTGCACGACTCGATCTCATCGCTGGCGCGCTGCGCGAACTGGGCACCGAGATGGCGCTCGTGGTGCACGGCGAGCCGGGCATGGATGAAATCTCGCCGCTCGGCATCACGCACGTGCGTGAACTGCGAGCCAATGCGCCCGTGCGCGAGTGGACGATCGATCCGTCACAGCTGGGATTCGATGGGCTCGCAGCGGAGGAACTCGCCGGTGGCGAACCGCAGGACAACGCGGACATCGTGCGTGCGGTGTTGGCGGGCGGCGGAACCCGCGCTGCGCAGGCGGCCGTGATCCTCAACGCCGCGGCGGCGATCTACGTGCATCGCGACGGCGGTGATTATCCCGCGATGGTCAGCGAAGTGCGTGGTGTGGTGCAACGTGGTGAAGCACAGCGTGTGCTGGAGCGCCTCGTACACGCGTCAGCCGCGCGCACCTGACGGCAACGCCCACTGCGCTCAGGCGGCGTTCTCGAACGCCGTGAAGCGTTCGCGCCACGTCTGCAGTCGTTCCGCCGATATTCCGGCTCCCAGCACACATTCCATGTTCAGTGCCGGGGCAGTGCGCCCGGGCGAGCGAACCGTGAGCGCGTCGGCAACGTGCACGGCGATCGACGCATCGAACATGTGCCCGGCCAACCGTTCGGGTGTGTGGTGGAACGCCACCGCTTCCACGACGCTCGACGGAAGGCCCCACAAGCTCAGAAGGTAGGCGCCGACGAGCGCGTGCGACACGCGACACTGACGCGCTTCGACCTCGTGCAACGGGATGTGTTCGGTGATCGCCTGGCGTTCGAGCTCGCGCCAGACCAGCGGTGCAACACCGGCGAGAACGACCTGCCCGACATCATGCAGCAGCCCGGCGAGAAACGCCTCGTCAGCGAGCGACCGGTCGTTCGGACACATGGCGAGCGTGATGTCGCGCGCGCAGGCGGCCACCCGCACGGCGTGCAGATTCCACTCGTCGAGATCGAGCACGTCGGGCGACACGGTGAACGAGCGCGTCGCACCGTCCGCCAGCGTGATCGCCCGCACCAGCGACACGCCCATGAAGTTCACCGCGGCATCGACACGCGTCACCTGACGGCCCACGCCGAAGAACGAGCTGTTCACGACGCGCAGGACGCGGGCGGTCAGCGATGCGTCGCGGCTCACCACTGCGGCCACGGCGATGACGCCGGCATCCGGATCGGCGAGCACCTTTTCCAGTGCCTGCACCGTCACCGGTGGGCGGGGGATCGACTCGAGTCCGCCGATCGCGGCGACGACGGCCGGATCGTCGACGATCGCGCGCAGTGTGCTGCTCCGCTCGATCAGCATGGCGAGCATGTACGTGTCGCACGGCTTGTGCAGGAACCGGTGCACGCTGCGCTCCAGGCGCACCGCGACATTCTTTTCCGCGAACTCCGAGAGTGCAATCCGGACGGTCGCGGGCCATCGGTCACGCACCGTCTCGAACAGCGCCGCACCATCGGCAGTCTTGCCGAGTTCCGCGATGAACACGTCCGTCGGCTCTGCCGCCAAGGCTGTCAGCGCCGCCTCTGACGTCGTCGCCAGCACGACCTTCCATTCCGGCCGCACGGTCCGCAGCGCACGCCGATGCGCGTCGGCAATGTGATGTTCGTTGTCAACGAGTACGAGGCGCATGACCCGGCCGGAGCGTGGAACGATGCCCACGCGAGGACCCGCGTGGCATGCTGATGCTCAGCAGTGTCGGATGTTTACGCCTGTGTCTTGAGGTCCTGCCGTCACTCCTCGAAGCGGAAATGCGGATTCTCGACCACACCGAGCAGGTTGCCGAACGGATCGCGAACGGCGCCGATCTTCACACCGCCACCGACGTCCTGCACCGGCTCGTGATCGAGCCCGCCAAGCGAGAGCAGCCGTGCATACGCCGCTTCGGCGTCGGTCACTCCCCAGAATGCCACACCCGCAGCATCTCTGTCGGTCGGCACGTCCGGCTCCGGCACGAGCCCCAGCTCGAACCCACCAACGTTGAATCCGACGTAAAACTCCTCATCGAAGTACGGCGCGCGTTGCAGCACGCCCGAGTACCACGCCCTGGCTGCCGCCAGATCCGCGACCGCGTAGATCGCCGTGCGCAGTCCTCGGAACGAACCCGGGGTGCTCATGCGTACTTCCGCAGCACGCCGACGACGACACCCTGAATCAGCAGGTTGCGCTCGTCGGTGAAGATCGGATCCATCGTTTCGTTGGCCGGCTGGAGGCGGATGCGACCATCCTTCTCGCGATAGTAGCGCTTCACCGTTGCGGAGGTCCGCTCCAGCAGCGCGATCACCATCTCACCGTTGTCGGCGGTCTGCCGCTCGTTGACGACGACGAAATCCCCATCCCGGATCTGCTCGTCGATCATGGAGTTGCCGCGGACCTTCAGCACGTAATGGTTGCCGCTCTTGCGCAGCATGTCCGGCGGGATGGCCATCGTTTCGCCAGTGACGGCGGCTTCGATCGGCAATCCTGCCGCGACGAGGCCCAGGAGCGGCAGTTCCACGAAGCGCGGCGACGTTTCGCTGGGCAGGATTTCGATTGCCCGGCTCTCGTTGTAGCCGCGGCGGATGTATCCCTTCCGCTCGAGGTTGCTCAGGTGCTCGTGCACTGTGGCGAGGCTGGTGAAGCCGAAATGTTCGGCGATCTCCTCGAAGCTCGGGGCATAACCGTTCTCATCCGTATACACGGAGAGGAAGGTGAGGATTTCGCGCTGGCGCTTGGTGAGCGACATGATGGCCGGCTCCGGCTGATACGTAGGACGATGAGACTGCGCTAGATTGCCGAGGCCGGGCGTGCGCCCCGAAGAACTGCCGAAGACTATTGCCGAAGGAATCCCGAAATGCAAGTGGCTCGCCCATGGACACCACCCGCCGGCCCCCTCGGTCGGCTGAGCGCAGCCAGCGCCGCCCGTGCCAAGCAGGCCCGGGCCGCGCGGCCGTACGCTGAGCAGGTGGCGGAGGCGCTGGGCACGCCGGCTCCACCTGACATCCTCAGCGCCCTCAGCAGCCGGGCCGACGTTGGCGTCATCGCGGAGCTCAAGCGGAGCTCGCCGTCGCGCGGTGCCATCAACAGCTCGCTCGATGCCGCGCTACAGATTCGTGCATATGCCGACGGCGGTGCGGCAGCGTTCTCCATTCTGACCGAGCCCTCCGAATTCGGCGGCGCGCTGACGGATCTCGCGGTGGCTGCGGCGCTCGCCATCGGCCCGTGCATCCGGAAGGATTTCATCACGGATGCGATCCAGCTCGTCGAGGCACGGCGCGCCGGCGCTGCTGCGGCGCTGCTCATCGCGCGTGCATTGCCGACCGACGAACTCGAGGAACTCGTGTTCACCGCGCGCATGCTGGGTATCGAGCCGCTCGTCGAGGTTCGTGACGAGGACGAACTGCGCGATGCGCTCGATGCCGGGGCACTGCTCATCGGAGTGAACAACCGCAATCTGGAAACGCTCGAAATCGATGCGATCGCGAGCGAACGTCTGCTTCCGATGGTCCCGGTGACGCATGTGGCGATCTATGAAAGTGGCGTGAAGTCGCTGGCCGACGTCGAACGCGCCGCGACGTTCGGCGCCGACGCCGTGCTCGTCGGCTCGTCGATCTCCGCGTCCGACACGCCGGTCGATGCGGTGAGCGCACTCACGGGTATTTCGCGTCAGCGCCGTCAGGCCTGACTCGTGGTGCCGGCGGTCAAGATCTGCGGCCTGAAGCGGCCTGATGACGCGGCGGCGGCCTATGCGGCCGGCGCGCGATACGTCGGGACCATTCTGGCCGGTGGTCCGCGGCTCGTGACACCGGCCGGTGCGCGCGCGGTGTTCGAGCAGGCCGGTACCGCCACACGGGTGGTCGTCGTCGGGCACGAGCCGGTCGACGACATCGTTCGCGTTGCGATGGCAGCGGGCGCAGACATCGTGCAGCTGCACGGCGATCCGTCGCCGCGGATGGTGCTGGACCTGCGTGAACGGTGGCTCGGCGGGATCTGGGCTGTGCTGCGAGTGCCGGTGGGCGCATTCGACGCTGAACGTGCTGCGGCGTTGTTCTCCGTGGCCGATGGCGTGGTGCTCGATGCGTTCGTGGCCGGCGCACTCGGCGGCACAGGCTCGACGATCGACTGGAACGGCTTGCAGGCGCCGCTGGCTGCGGTGCGCGCCACAGGTGAATCCGGCGCGTTGCTCGTCCTCGCGGGCGGCCTCACGCCGGACAACGTCGCAACTGGAATCCGGCTGCTGGCGCCGGATGTGGTGGATGTGTCGTCGGGTGTCGAGCAGGCACCCGGAATCAAGGATCAGGCTCGCGTGCGACGCTTCATTGCGGCTGCGCGCGGCGACAACATGGACGACGAGCAGTTGTCCCTTGCCGGAGTGCAGTGAATGGCGACGATGCAGGAACCCGCGATCATGCCGAGCGACCGTTTCGGTCCCTTCGGTGGCCGGTATGTGCCCGAAACACTGGTGCCGGCACTCGACGAGCTGACGGCCGCATATGAGGCCATCAAGACCGACGTCGCCTATCAGGCGGAGCTGAACGGGCTGCTCGAAAGTTTCGTCGGTCGTGCCACACCGCTCGGCTTTGCGCCGCGGCTGTCAGAGCGCGTCGGCGCACCGGTGTGGCTCAAGCGCGAGGATCTCTGCCACACGGGCGCGCACAAGATCAACAACGCACTGGCCCAGGTGCTGCTGGCGATCCGCATGGGCAAGAAGCGCATCATCGCCGAGACGGGTGCAGGGCAGCACGGTGTGGCCACGGCCACGGTCTGCGCGAAGTTCGGACTCGAGTGCGTCGTGTACATGGGTGAAGAGGACACGCATCGTCAGAGCCTGAACGTGTTCCGCATGCAACTGCTCGGCGCGACCGTCGTTCCCGTCACCGGCGGAACGCGGACGCTGAAGGATGCCACCAGCGAAGCGATTCGTGACTGGGTCACGAACGTCGATACCAGCCACTACATCATCGGCAGCGTCGTCGGACCTGCGCCGTACCCGCGCATGGTGCGCGACTTCCACGCCTGCATCGGCAAGGAGTCACGCGAGCAGATGCTGCGCATCGCGGGCCGGTTGCCGAAGACGGTCGTGGCATGTGTGGGCGGTGGTTCCAACGCGATGGGCATTTTCCACGCGTTCGTGCCAGACGCCGACGTGCAGCTCGTGGGCGTCGAGGCGGCGGGCGAAGGTGTGCTGACGGGTCGTCACTCCGCCACGCTCAGTTCCGGCACGCCCGGCGTGTTGCATGGATCGCTCTCGTTGCTGCTGCAGGATGAGAACGGTCAGGTGCATCCTGCGCACAGCATCAGCGCAGGACTCGATTATCCGGGCGTCGGCCCGGAGCATGCGTACATGAAGACCACCGGTCGTGCGGAATACGTCGCCGTCACCGACGACAACGCACTGCGCGGCGTCGCACTCCTCAGCCGCCTCGAAGGGATCATTCCCGCGCTCGAAACCGCGCACGGTGTCGCCTGGATCGTCGACAACGCCGGCCGCTGGGCCTCCGACGAACCAATTCTGCTCTGCGTCTCCGGCCGCGGCGACAAGGACGTCGGCACCATGATGCAGCATCCGATTCCGGAGGTGCTGTGAGTACCGGAACCGCTGCGCAGCTGACGCAGCACATGCAGGCGCTGCAGGCATCGGGACGCAAGGCGCTGGTGGTGTACATCACTGCCGGTCACCCCGACGCCGCGCGCTCGATGGAATTGCTCAAGGGCCTCGAGGCCGCCGGCGCCGACTGCGTGGAACTCGGTGTGCCGTTCTCCGATCCGCTCGCCGACGGTCCCGTCATCCAGCGGAGTTCCCAGGTCGCCCTCGAACAGGGCATGAACTACGAGGGTGCGCTGGCGATGGTGCGCGACGCCGGGTTGAGCATTCCGGTGGTGCTGTTCAGCTATCTGAATCCCGTGCTGAACGCCGGGCCGGAGGCGTTGCAGCGAGCGGCGGATGCCGGTGTGTCGGGCATCCTCATCACGGACCTGCCGGTCGGTGCGGATCCCGAGCGGGAAGCGTGGCTCGGCAACTCGCCACTGGCATACGTCCGACTCGTCGCTCCGACCACCCCTGCCACGCGCATGGCGGAGATCGGGCGGAACGGCAGCGGGTTCGTGTATCTCATCAGCCGCCTCGGCGTGACCGGCGCAAAGGACTCGATTGCCGGCGACCTGCCGGAGACCGTGGCTCGGCTGCGGGGAGCGACAACGCTGCCCATCTGCGTGGGCTTCGGCATCAGTACGGCCGATCAGGCGGCGCTCGTGGGCGAGATGGCGGACGGTGTCGTCGTCGGGAGTGCCGTGGTGAAGCTGGCCGACACCTCCGTGGATGCCGCGCTGGCGCTGGTGCGCAACCTCCGCGCGGGTCTGGACGGCGAAGCCGCTTAGCGCGCAAGGTGTGCCCCGGCGCGGGGGGATCGGGTATCTTCCGGTTGGCCGCAGCATCCGTCCCCCAGCGCACGACATGTCCGGTTCCGTTCAGATCACGTTGCGCAACATGCGCTTCCACGTCCGCGTGGGCATCCTGCCGCACGAGGGCGAACTGCCACAGCCGCTGGAAATCGACCTCACCGTCTGGGCGGCGTCACCGCCATCAGGCGAGTTGTCCGTCGATTACCGCGAGTTGCACGCGCTGGTGGCGGGCGTGGTCTCCAGCCAGTCGCTGCGCTTGATCGAGACCATCGCGACGCAGATCGTGGCCGGTGCGCTCGGGCATGCCGCCGTCGTGGGCGCCCGCGTCGCAGTGCGGAAGCCACATGTCGTGCTGCCCGGTCCCCTGGACTGTGCAGAAGTGGTGATGCAGGACGGAATCTGCGCATGAGCGCACCACTGCTGCGCGTTGGAATCGCGCTCGGGTCCAACACGAACGATCGCTTCGAGCTGATCGGCAGCGGCGCCACGGGAATCGCAAAGATTGACGGCGTGACGATGCTTGCCACATCGCGCGTGGAGGAGACAAAAGCCATCGGGCTCCCGCAGCCGCCGTTCCTGAATCAGATGGTGCTGGTCGCGACGACGCTGCAGCTCACTGCGCTGCTCACAGCCTTGCACGCGATCGAAGTGCAGCATGGCCGGATTCGTACGATCCCGAAGGGACCGCGCACGCTCGATCTCGACATCGTCTGGGCGGAGCACGTGACCATCACGAGTGCCGAACTGCTCGTGCCGCATCCCGGTCTCAACGACCGTGACTTCTGGCAACGCGAGCTGGCGGAACTGCTTGGTGTCGATGCCGCATCGGAAGCGATCGTTGCGGCGCAGGTGCACGCCGGAATGGACACCGCACGGAGCTTCGCATGACTCGTCGCGCCACCGCACTTCAACCGCAGGCAGGAGCACGATGAGCGCGAGCATGACACCACCGCCGGCGTCGGCTGGCAAACCCTTCACGATTCGCGACCTGCAGGCGAAGAAGGACACGGGCGAGAAAATCGTCGCCACGACCGCCTACGACGTACTCTTCGGTCGCCTCGTCGACGCCGCTGGCGTGGACGTGGTACTGGTGGGCGACTCGCTCGGCATGGTGATCGCCGGTCTCGACTCGACGAAGAAAGTCACGCTCGATCAGATGATCTGGCACTGCGCGGCCGTGCGTCGTGGTGTGCGCCGCGCCATGCTCATCTTCGACATGCCGTGGATGACGTATCAGATCAGCGCGGAGGAGGCGGTGCGCAATGCCGGCCGCGCGCTGGCTGAAACGAATGCGACGGCGGTCAAGCTCGAAGGCGCAACGATGTCCTCGCTCGCCGCGGTGCGTGCCTGCGTCGATGCCGGCATTCCCGTGATGGGACACATCGGCTACACGCCGCAGAGCGACACCGCGCTGAGCGGTGCGCGCGTGCAGGGGCGCGATGTCTCGGTGGCCGACCAGTTGCAGGCCGACGCGCTCGCGCTGCAGGACGCGGGATGCTTTGCGATGGTGCTGGAGTTGATGCCAGCCGAACTCTCCCGCGCGATCTCGGCGTCGCTGCGTATCCCTGCCATCGGCATCGGTGCCGGAGCGGGGTGCGACGGTCAGATCCTCGTGCTGCCCGACCTCATCGGCCTGAACGAAGGCTTCGCGCCGAAATTCCTGCGACGCTATGCCGATGTCGCTGGAATGGTGAAGGGTGCCGTCAGCACCTACGCCGACGACGTGCGCGCCGGCCGGTATCCGGACGACAGCACGAGCTTCACCTGATGGAAGTCGTCCGGGATGTCGCCTCGCTGCGTGCAGCCGTCGCGGCGGCGAGAGCACGGGGTATGCGCGTGGGATTCGTCCCGACGATGGGCGCGCTTCACGCCGGTCACTTGTCGCTGCTCGAGCGGGCGCGGGCGCAGTGCGACTGCGTGGTGCTCAGCATCTTCGTCAATCCGCTGCAGTTCGCGCCGACGGAAGATCTCGCGAAATATCCGCGGACCGAGCGCGATGATCTCGCAGCTGCAGCACCGCGCGGTGCGACGATCGCGTTCGTGCCCGGCCTCGAGATCATGTATCCCGGACCGCGCGTCGTCAGCGTGGTGCCGGAGGCGATCGCCGATCGATGGGAAGGTGCGATCCGGCCCGGTCATTTTTCCGGCGTGCTGACGGTCGTCACCAAGCTGCTGAATCTCGTGCAGCCTGACGTGGCGGTATTCGGACAGAAGGACCTGCAGCAGGCCACGCTCATCCGCGCGCTCGTACGTGACCTCGACATTCCCGTGACGCTCGACATCGCACCGATCATCCGGGAGGAAGACGGTCTTGCGATGTCGAGCCGCAATCGTTTTCTCGATGCGGATGACCGCCGCGCTGCGCGCGTGCTGTCGCAGGCGCTGGTCACGATCGCCGGCCGGTTCGCCGCCGGCAGTCACGATGCCGCATCATTGCTGGACGAGGGTGATGCACGCCTGCGTACCGAAGACTCCGTGCAGCGCGACTACCTCAGCATCGTCGATCCGCTCCGTCTTGAACCGGTCGTGAACGCCTCCGAAGGCGACTACGTGATCGTCGCCGCACGCGTCGGCGCGACGCGCTTGCTGGACAACCATCGCCTTGGCGATGCGCTCCCGCTGATCGCATGACGCGGTCGTCCCGCGCGGACGTCGAGCTGCCCTCCTGGGCCATCGCCTCGCCACGCCGACGCGAGCACGTTGCACGCGTCACGGCGCTGCTCGATCACTGGGCCGCGACGATGCGCATCGATTCCGCTGAGCGTGACGCGTGGCATGATGCCGGCCGGTGGCACGATGCGCTGCGTGATGCCGAGGAACCGCAACTGCGTGAACTGTCGCTCGATGAACGCGCACCGCTGGAGATTCTGCACGGTCCCGCCGCTGCCGCACGGCTTGCGGTGCAGGGAGAGTCGCGCCGCGATGTGCTGGAAGCGATTCGCTGGCACACACTGGGTAATCCCGACTGGTCGCGCACCGGACAGGCGTTGTTCATGGCCGACTTTCTCGAGCCCGGTCGCAAGTTCATGACGTCCGAGCGCAACTGGCTCGCGCAGATGGTTCCGGGGGATTTCTCCGGTGTCTTCCGGCAGGTGGTGAAGGTGCGTCTCGAATGGTCGCTGCGCGAAGGGAAGGGATTGCATCCCGAAACCGTCGCGATGTGGAACGCGGTGCGATGAATCGTCGTCGCGTATTGGTTGCGGGTTCACTCGTGGCCGCCGTCGTAATCGCCGGTGTGCTCACCGCGCGGGGGGCTCTGGCGCGCGGTCCGCAGGATTTTCTCGGCGATACGACGCGGGCGCCGTCGGGTCAGCGAGTCGTGGTCGAGGTGCTCAACTCGAGTGGCGTGTCGGGTCTGGCGCGCCGTGCGACGTTCCTGCTGCGCGATCGCGGTTTCGATGTCGTCGGCTGGGGCAACGATCCGAAGGGCCGTCGCAGTCAGACGCTGATCGTGGACTACACCGACAAGCCCGAGGCCGCTGATCGTCTCGCGCGCGTGCTGGGTGGTGCAAAAATCGAACGCGGGAAAGACTCACTCGACCGCGGACTCGACATCACCGTAAAACTTGGCAGCAGCTACAAGCCGCCACTCGAAGCGTTCCACCCGTAGCGCGCGAACCGATCAGGGCGTTGCGGCTTCGCGTCGCCGTCCGATCTTCTCGACACGCAACTGACCGCAGGCGGCGCTGATGTCGAGCCCACGACTGCGTCGGATGGCGACTTCGACGCCGGTGTCGCGAATCCAGTCGGCGAAGTGGCGGATGTCGTCACGCCGCGTCGGATCGAATCCGAGTCCGCCGCCGGGGTGCAGCGGAATGAGGTTCACGAACGCCTTGCACTCGCGGGCGAGCTGCGCGAGTTCGGTGGCATGAACTTTCCGGTCGTTCACGCCGCCGAGCATGACGTACTCGAACGTCACACGACGGTCGAATGCCGCGGCCGCCCCGATCACCTCGGCGAGCGGATACTTCGTGTTCACAGGCAGGAGCTGCTGACGCAGCACATCGTTCGGCGCGTGGATCGATATGGCGAGGCGAAATTGCTCCGGGCGTTCGCCGAGCGCGACGATGCCCGGCAGCACGCCGACGGTGCTCACGGTGATGTGACGCGCACCGATGCCGAACCCGTCCGGCGAATTGAGGATGGTCAGCGTTGGACTCACCGCCTTCCAGTTCATGAGCGGTTCGCCCATGCCCATGAACACGATGTTGGTGGCACGGATCGGTGGGTCGAGCAACGCCAGTTCCCGCACCTGTCCTGCGATCTCATGAACGGCCAGATTCCGTTGAAAGCCCATGGCACCCGTCGCGCAGAACTTGCACGCCAACGCGCACCCGGCCTGCGACGATATGCAGAACGTCATCCGGTCGCCGTCGGGGATCGCGACCGTCTCGATCGACTGGCCGTCCGCCATCGTGAAGAGGAACTTCTCGGTGCCATCCGTGGACGCCTGCCGCACCGCGAGGGTCAACCGCGGGATCACGAACCGCTCGGCCAGCGCAGACCGGAGAGCCACGGGCAGTTCCATCATCAGATCAAAATCCGCGGCCGGATTCACCCACAGGCGACGCACGACCTGATCGGCCCGGTACGCGGGCTGTCCAAGCTCCGCCAGCACGGCCAGCAGCGCCTCGCGCGCGTCGGCGGGGGCCAGATCGAGAAGATTGATCGGGGACGTCATCAGAACTGAAAGCTAATCCGATCGAGGTCCTCACGGATGCCGTCGTCGCCCGCTGCAGATCTGGACTAGGCAGCCAAGCGCTTGTCTCGCAATGCCTTGGCTACCGCTCCGCTACCCGCGTCGCCCCGAGACCGCTAGATTTCGGGTTTCCTCGACACCACCAACCATTGCTGTCCGATCTGCTGACGCTGGAGCGCGTGAAGGTACCGCTCACGAGCCGTTCCAAGGACGAGGTGCTGCGTGAGCTCGTCCAGCTCGCGATGCCCGCGGCGGATGCGGTTGCGCGAGAGCGTACCGTCACAGCCGTCCTCGATCGGGAGGCGTTGCTGAGCACCGGAATTGGCGTCGGCATCGCCATTCCGCATGGCCGGACCGGTGACGTGGATCGCATCATCCTGACCGCTGGACTGGCGAGCGACGGCATCGATTTCGATGCGCTGGACGACCGTCCCGTCACGCTGTTCTTCCTGCTGCTTGGGCCGGCGCACGCGGCCGGCGCTCACGTGCGCGCACTCGGCCGCATCTCGCGGATTCTGCGGCATGAATCGGTGCGCGATGCATTGAATGCAGCAGTGTCTGCCGAGGAATTCATGGAGTTGCTCGTCGGCGCGGAGGTTTCCTGAACACGGCATCCACGCGAACGATGACCATTGCCACGGTTCCGAACCGATTTCGGTGGCTGGTCCCACTGACGGTGGCGATTGGCATCTTTGCGGCGACATCGTGGCCCGCACCTCCGGCGATGCCGAACAACAGTGACAAGCTGGTACACTTTTCAGCATATGCAGTGCTCGGTGCGTCCGTGGCGTGGGCGGCGCGCGCGCGGTCATTGCGGACGGCACTGTCGTATGCGGTCGTCGTCTCGGTGATTGGCGCCGCCGACGAGTGGCATCAGCAGTTCATTCCCAATCGCCGCATGGATGTGCGCGATTGGGTCGCGGACACCGCTGGTGCGGTGACCGGATTATTTCTCGTGACGGCGCTGACTCGGCGCCGGGAGCAAGTTGCGTGACCGTTTCACTCTTCGCCACGACACGTCGCACGCATCTTTGCGGCGAGCTGCGCGATGTGCACATCGGCCAGACCGTGAAGGTCGGTGGCTGGGTACATCGCTGCCGTTCGCTGGGCTCGATCGTGTTTCTCGATCTGCGTGACCGCGCGGGGCTGCTGCAGGCGTGCTGCGATCCGCGCTTCACGCCGGCCGACGTGATCGCCGCGGCTGACCGACTCGGCGCCGAGACCGTCGTCGAAGTCGAGGGGGTCGTTGCGGCACGTCCCGTCGACATGACGAACGCCGATCTGGGCACGGGCAACATCGAACTGCACGTGACGTCATTGCGCGTGGTCGGCCCGGCCGCGACGCCCGCTATTCCGGTGGCACGTGGCAAGGACGAGAAGCTTGCCGCAGAAGAACTGCGGCTCAAGCATCGCATCCTCGATCTGCGCCGCCCCGAACTGC
>JAYWIJ010000086.1:0-3987 GCA_043788935.1 Gemmatimonadaceae bacterium
CTGGTATTCAGCTGATACCATTTCCGTCAGGTCGCCCACCGCCTGTCCAGGAGCGCTCGATGCCGCACGTGCCACCTCCCTCCCGCCGACCGCTTCGCGTGGACGCGGACCCGCCGGTATCCACGCATGATCGCCTCTGGCTCCAATGGCTTCTGGTTGCGCTGACGGCGGCCGCACCGGTGACACTCTTCGCCCAGACTCAAGGTGATCGAGGCGACGGTTTCCTGTTCAACCGACCCGTCTTCACCTTCGCGTTCCGGGGCGGCTACGACCGCCCGACCGGCGGCAGCGACATCTATGACTTCACCACCACGCAGCTCACGCTGGGCCGGAGCGATTTTGCGGCGCTGAGCTACGCGTTCGACGTCGGCGTGCGCCTGAACGACCGTGTGGACCTGACGTTGAGCGGCGGTGAAGCGCGTCGCTCGACGCCGTCGGAGTTCCGGAAGTTCGTGGACAACAATGACCTGCCGATCGAGCAGGTCACGTCGCTGCGTCGTGTACCGCTGACGGTCGGTGTCCGCTACGCCCTCACGAACCCTGGTGAGCGGATCGGACGCCTGGCCTGGATCCCGTCACGCTTCACCCCGTGGGTGGGCCTCGGTGGCGGCGCGATGAATTACAGCTTCACGCAATCCGGCGACTTCGTCGATTTCGAGACGCTGAACGTGTTTCCGAAGACCTATCGCTCCAAGGGCTGGGCACCGATGGCGTTCGCCAGTCTGGGCGCGGACCTCTCGCTCAACGAACGCTTCGCGCTCACGGGCGACATCCGCTACTCGGTGGCTCGTGCGTCGCTCACGGGCGCATTCGAAGGTTTCGACAAGATCGACCTCTCGGGCACCGCTGCCACGATGGGCTTCTCCGTCCGGTACTGAGGACACGATCATGATCACATTCCGCTCAGGTTCTCTGATCACCGCGGCGCTGCTCGCCGCAACGTCGCTGCAGGCACAAACGAGTGTCGCCAAGACGGACGCACGCTGGCACGCCTTCCTCGGTTGCTGGGCAACCTTCGGCGCGGGCAGCCGCGGCCCGACGGTCTGCCTGCTGCCGACGGAGTCAGCCGACCGCATCGAGATGGTGTCGGTGTCGAACGACTCCATCGTCAGCCGCACCACGGTCACGGCGTCCGGTGTCAAAACCCCCGTGACGCGCGACGGTTGCACGGGCTGGGAAACCGGCACCTGGTCGCAGGATGATCGCCGCCTGTTCACGCGCGCGGAGTTCAGTTGCGGTGGCGGTGCGACACAGATCGCCACGGGCATCTACTCGATGACGACGCCGGAAGCGTTCGCACGCGTCGAAGGTGTGACGACAAAGGGCGCTTCCCGGGCACGCGTCGTGAATTTCGTCTGGACCGACACGGTGCGTGTGCCGAAGGCATTGGCGATTCGCATCCCTGATGTGTCGGGACCACGCGTCGCCGGAGCACGTGTCGAAGCGGCGGCTGATCTGACGACGGCCAACATCGTCGAGGCGACGAAGGCGGTCGAGTCCGCGGTCGCGGAAGCGTGGATCGCGGATCGTGGTCAGCCGTTCGAGGTCGCGGCGCGTGACCTGCGCGCACTCCGCGATGCAGGTGTGTCAGCGGATGTCATCGACATGGTCGTCGCCGTCTCGCATCCGCGCGTGTTTGCCGTGACGCCCGGCGGTCCCCCTGGTGCGCGCCTGCCGGCGCTGTCGGCCCGCGGCCAGAATGGCCTGGGCTTCGCCGAGCGCGAGGCGTATGAGCGTGAGATTCGTGCGTTGCGTCTGCGCAGTGCGCTCGCCTACGGCCTGGGCGACATGATGTTCCCGTTCTACGGCTCGATGAATCAGTGGAACGGCGGGTTCTTCTCGCCATTCAACAACGGTTTTTACGGGAACGGTTTCGGGAACCCGTACTGGTACAACGGCGGCTTCTACAACGGATTCAACGGCTTCAATGGCTTCAATGGCTATAACGGATACAACGGCTACTATGGCGGCGTCGGCGTCGGCGGTGGCGGGACGATCATCGGCAACGGGCCGTACGTGATCGCACCGGTGCGGCCGGTACAGTCCGATCCGGGGCGTGTGGTGAACGGCGCCGGTTACTCGCAGAACAGCGGGTCGGGTGGTGGCAACATCGCGCGTCCCACGCCGTCGGTGTCCTCAGACGGCTATTCGTCCGGCGGATCGTCGGGTGGCGCCAGCTCCGGCGGCGGTGCGTCATCGGGCGGCGGTGCATCCGGCGGCGGCGAAGCGCGGACCGCCAAGCCGCGGCCGTAGCAGCATGTCAGTCGAACGGGTCACGCGTCATGCGTGGCCAGTTGGCATGAGCGGAACCTTGTGCAGCCGTACGCTCGTCATAGGCCCGCAGTCATCGAGGCATGGACCAATGCAGAGAGCGTTTGCAGGCTTCGCCGTCGCAGATGTGATGCTGGCGTTGGCGGCGCCGTTGCAGGGGCAGACGTCAGCACGTGAGCCGGGTGTGGTGACGTCGTGGACGCCGTTCTACGGATGCTGGTCCACGTCGTCGGACGGTGCGGCGGGGCCGATGGTGTGCGTGGTGCCTGGTGCGACGCGCGCGCAGGTGGAGTTCATGTCGGTCGACGGCGATTCCGTGGTTGGGCGTACGGTGGTCGACGCCTCGGGGAAGCGCGTGCAGGCCATGCGTCCCGGATGCATCGGCTGGGAGCAGGGCCGCTGGGCCTCGGACGGTCAGCGGCTGCTGATGCACGCCGAGTATCGCTGCGCGAAGCAACGGGTCCAACGGAGCGACGCCATCCTGTCGGCGTCGCATGCGGACACCTTCACGCATGTCGAGCGCAATGTCTCGGACGCGCGCGTTCCGGCACGCGTCGTGAATTTCATCGTGCAGCTCGATACCACGGTGTTCCCGCTCGAGGTGAAGCGCCGCTTGCCGCACCTCCGTCCACTCGCCGTCGAGACGGCGGACCTCGAGACGCTGCACGGGCTTCCGAAGGGTGTCGTCGTCGAGGTAGCCTCTGAAGTCGACCCAGTCGTCGTGCAGGCGTGGCTCGATGATCGCGGCGAGTTGTCTCCGGATGTCGCCACGACGACACGGCTGGTGTACGCCGCCGCACGGGGACGTGAATTGCCGGCGTCGTACGGCGAGATGCCTCGCCTGCGTGTGCGGAACGGGCTCGGTCGCTTCGGTGTGAGCACGGCGACGGGTTACACGACAACCTCGCCGAACACCTACCTCACCGCCGATCACGGAATCATTGCGCAGGTGATCGGCGGTGCGGGCGCGTATTGGAACCTGAACGGATACAATGGGCAGCAATCCATCGGTGTGCCGTTCCGGTGGCCGTGAGGTGTACCTGCACCGGTACGCGAGCATGAAAGATGAGCATGACCATGACCATGACCATGAACATGAGGAATGACGGAATGAGGCATGTGCTCCGCTGCGCCGTTTTTGCCGCCGTCTTCATTGCGTCGACGTCTGTGCCGCTCGCGGCGCAGGCGGACACGACGCGGCGTAATCCGTGGGAGTTCTACCACGGCTGCTGGTCCACATCCTCCAACGGCGCGATCGGACCGATGATCTGCGTCGTGCCCGACAGCACACCGCAGCGCGTCGAGATGCTCAGCGTCGTGAACGATGTGATCGTCTCGCGGGTGAAGATCGACGCCGACGGCGTCGCCCGCCCGTTCGTGCGCGGCACCTGCCTGGGATACGAGCGCGCGAACTGGTCGCCCGACAGTCTCCGCCTCTACATGCAGGCGGAGTACCGCTGCAGAAAAGGTGCAGACAAGCGCCTGACGTCGGCCTCCGTGATGGCGCCAACGCGCGCGGATGCCTTCACCCGTGTGGAACGAACGACGAGTGACAACGCCGCGCGGCCCGTGGTGATGAATTTCATCGTGCAACTCGACACCACCTTCTTCCCGGCCGAAGTGAAGCGGCGAATCACGTCGTACCGCGCGCTGTCGACGACGCCGGAGGAGCTCGAAGTGGGCAGCATCATCTCCGATAGCGCGATCGCCGAAGCA
>JAYWIJ010000087.1:0-58388 GCA_043788935.1 Gemmatimonadaceae bacterium
GCGGCGACCTCCAGCGGCAACTTCGTGAACGCGGTGGAGTTCTGCAGCTGCAGCGCGAATGCGCGCTCCTCGGGCGTGTAGGTGAAGCCGCCGACGCGCTCCAATGCACGCTGCTGTACCTGCGCGAGCGTCGCATTCGGCATGAGCGAATACACTGAGCCGACGAGCTGCAGTTCAAACGTCGTTCCCGTGCCGAGCGCCGCACCGCGCGCGGCGTTCGTGATGCGCTCCCAGATGTCGTTCACCACGCGCATGTCCTGATGCCGCGCCACGTAGTACACCTCGGCTTCGTCAGGCACCACGTTCGGTGCCTTGCCGCCGTTGGTGATCACGTAGTGAATGCGGCTGCCGTCGGGGATGTGTTCGCGCAGATAATTGCTCATGACGTTCATGACTTCGACGCCGTCCAGCGCCGAGCGACCGCGCTCCGGTGCAGCGGCGGCGTGCGAGCTGAGGCCACGGAAGCGGAATTTCCCGGAGATGTTGGCCATCGACATGTTGCCGTTCACGGCGTTGTCGTCGCCCGGATGCCAGGCGATCACGGCATCGACGTCGTTGAAGACACCGTCACGCACCATGTAGACCTTGCCGGCGCCGCCCTCTTCGGCCGGCGTGCCGATCATGCGCAGCGTGCCCTTCACGTTGTTGGCCTGCATCCACTGCTTGAGCGCGATGGCGGCGGCCGTACTGGCGGTCCCGAAGAGATGATGTCCGCAACCGTGCCCGGGGCCACCGGCGCTGATCGGGCTACGCTCCGGCGTGGCGGCCTGCGAGAGGCCCGGCAGCGCATCGTACTCACCGAGGATGGCGACGACGGGCGCGCCACTGCCGAACTCCGCCACGAACGCGGTGGGCTCGCCGGCAATTCCGGTGGTCACCGTGAACCCGGCAGCTTTCAGCTCCGCCTGCAGCAGCGCGGAACTCTTCACTTCCATGTAGCCGACTTCCGCGAAATTCCAGATCTGCTTTGCGACGTCGCCGTAGTGCGCGGCGCCGGCCTCGAGGCTGGTGAGGATCGAGGCGGTGTTCGCCGCCGGCCTTGGCATTTGCGCCGCGAGCGGAGATGATGCCAGTGTGAGGACGATGGCGCGGGCGAGGCGAAGGCGCGTCATGGGCAGGGCTGTTGCAGGAAGTCCATTCGGCCGCGCCCGGTGCGCGGACCAGCTCCCTCAACATGACGCCCTGCACGGCTCGGCGCGATCCGCCATTGCCAGTCGCGGGCCGGCCGTGCCGCGGTCTGTCGGGCCGCTGAGACTGTCACCGTCACTGTCACTGTCACTGGCACTGCCACTGCCACTGCCACTTCTCGCAGAACTGAACAGCCGCAGAACGGCAACAGCCGCAGAGCAGCAAAACTGGGATGACCTCCGTTCCACCGATCGGCGGCCGTCACAGCGGTGTCAGGCATCGAGTTCTGGGGGGAACTGCACCGCCGTGTCAGTTTCCCTCAAGCCACGACGCTCCGGATCGCGTGGAGGGTGGCGGGACGGGCTGCGATGCTGGAAACACCGGTTTCGCGGCTGTTGCTGTTCCGCGGCTGTTGTAGTTCTGCGGCTGTTGCAGTTCTGCAATAAGGCTGTCGCTGTTGCTGTCGCTGTCGCTGTCGCTGTCGCTGTCGCTGTCGCTGTCGCTGTCGCTGTCGCTGTTGCTCTCGGCTTCTCGAGGCCGCAGCCGCTGCCGTTACAGCGGGACCACGCCGCGCCGCAGCCCGCACGACACGGCTTCGCTGCGGGTGCGGACGCCGAGTTTGGCGAAGATCGCCTGCAGGTGATACTTGACCGTACTCGGGGAGATGCCGAGGCGGACGCCGATGTGCTTGTTGCCAAGGCCTTCGGCGAGGGCGCGCAGCACTTCCAGTTCGCGATCGGTGAGGTGCGGTTCGCCCTCGCTCGTTGCGAACTGCTGCTGTTCGCGCTGGCCGGCGCGTTCGCGACGCGAGCCGTTGTTCGGCAGGACTGACGGAGAAACGACCGTGAGGCCGCGCACCACCCCGTGCGCGGCGGCGATAACGTCGTCTGGATCGGCGTCGAGCGGCAGCCATGCCGCGCTGCCGCGCGAAAGGTTGGCGGCGGGTGGATGCACGCCTGGATCGAGCAGGTTAATCGTGGGCAGCCGCTGCATGGCGGCGTCGTCGGCATGCGGCCACTCGGTCACGTACACGGCATGCGCGGCGTGTGGACGCGGGGCGCGTTGTGCGCGACCATCGTCCACCACCACGGCATCGCTGCTGCCGAGTCCTGCGCTGAGGCGCGCCCGCACGATGGCGGGCATCGCACCCAGCGTCAGGTGCAGCAGCTCGTCATCCACAGATCAGCGCGCCCCGCGCGGCCGCTCGCCGATCACGACCGGCAGCAGCCTCACTTCACCGCCACGCACCACCTGCACCTGCACCGTGGTACCCACGCGATCGCTGCCGAGGAATGCCATCACGTCATCGTGACGGCTGATGCGCGTGTCGTCGATGCGCACCACCACGTCACCGATCATGACGCTGCCGTGCGCCGCCGGGCTGTCGTGTTCGACGTCGAGCACCACCAGGCCACCCTGTCCGTCGACGCCGAGCTTCGCCGTCGCCGCTTCGGAGAACCGCACCGTCTGCATGCTTGCGCCGAACCAGCCGCGGGCCACGTATCCGCGATTCAGGATCGAGTCGAGGACGCGGTCGATGGTGGTGTCGGGGATGGTGACGCAGAGCGGCTTGCTCATGCCCCCCGAATTGATGCCGGCGATGGTGCCGTGCGCGGTGACCAGCGGCCCGCCGCCGAAGCCGGGATACAGTTCCACGTCGCTCTGCACGCGGCGGTCGAGGGTGCCGCCACGCCACGTGCGCCACGCTTCACCCACGCTGCTGACCACGCCGAAGGTGGCCTGCGGACCATCGTTGCTGGTCCGGGCGAGCGCCAGCACCATGTGACCGGGGCGCAGGTCCGCGGCCGCCGAACGTGGCGCGACCGGCAGCCTGCCCGGTGCGATGCGCAGCGCCGCGAGATCGGTGCCTGGGTCGCGTCCGGCCAGCGTCGCCGTCAGTCGCTCACCCGAGGGGAGCGTGACGGAGATGTCGTCGGTCCGCTTCACCGTCGCATCGGTCGTCACGATGACGCCGTCCCGCCAGTGCACACCCGTACTCGCCAGCCGGGGGCGGGCATGGACGGCGACGATGCTCGCGGCGGCCGCGCTGACGGCTTCGGCGAGCTGATCCGAGATTTCGGTGAGGGAGGACATGGTCGGTTGGGAAAGGTGTGGCCGGAAGGTCGTACCCGCGCCAGGCGTCGCCAGTCGCGTCAGAGACAAGGGTCGCCCCGGCGCACAGGCGGGAACATCGGCCGAACGGACAGGCGGGCATTCCTGAACATTTCATGAATTCGGCGCGTAACTTCGGTCATGCGCCGACTCCTCCTGCTCAACACTGCGCTCCTCGCCGCGGTCCCAGCCGCGGCGCAACGTCCCGACACCGCGGCAACGCCGCTGCCGAAGGTGACGGTCTCCGCCACCCGCACCACGGCGCCGCTGTTTCGCGCACCGGTTGCCGTGTCGCAGGTATCGCTCGACCGTCTGCGGTCCACGGCCGGTGTCGGTCTCGCGGATGCTCTGCAGGGTATTCCCGGCGTCATGGCCTCGTCGCGCTCCGGCGGGGTGGACACGCGCATCACGATCCGCGGCTTCGGCGCGCGCGGTGCGGGTGATCGCAGCAACGCCGCCACCATGCGCGGCATTCGCGTGATGGTCGACGGCATGCCCGAGACCGAACCTGATGGACGCACGAGTCTCGACATCGTCGATCTGGCGATGGTCTCGGGCGTCGATATCGTGCGCTCCAACTCGTCGGCGATCTGGGGCAATGCAGCCGGCGGGGTGGTCGCGATCCACACCACGCCAGCCGCGGGCAACCTGTTCGATGTACGCACGATGGCGGGCAGCTTCGGATTGCGCCGCGTCATTGCGCAGACGAGCACCGGCACGGGCGAATCGCGCCTGTACGCCAGTGCCTCACATACGCAGTCGGACGGATGGCGACAGAACTCGGCGGGCGAACGCTCGCTGCTGAACGCCGGCTTCCTGTCGCCGCTCGGTGAGCGCACACGCATCGCCATGCGACTCTCGGCAAGCCGCAACGACTTCGGTATCCCGGGACCGCTCACCTTCGCGCATGCCGTCGCGACTCCGCGTGCGGCGAACGCCACGTACGACGCGCGGCGCGAGCGTCGCGAGAACGAGGTGATCCGCTTCGGCACGACGCTCGAGCGCGCCGTGGGCAGCGGTGGCACGCTCTCGGCGATGTCGTACGTCACGCCGAAGACACTCATCCGATCGGAACGCGGCACCTATCGGAAGTTCGAACGGGTGCATGGCGGCGGCGGCGTCAATTACCGGCAGCCGCTGGGCGCGCATGCGGTGCTGGTGGGTGCCGACATCCAGCATCAGGACGGCCCGGCCCGTTTCTGGTCGCTGTCGGCCACCGGAGACAAGGGCACCACGCTGCAGCAGGACAAGAACGAGCGCGCCGTCACGGCCGGACTCTTCGTGCAGGACGAGTGGAACGCGTCCGACCGCCTCACGCTGACACTCGGCGCCAGACTCGATGGACTGCAGTATGGCCTGACCGACCGGATCACGCCGACGCTGAACGCGTCACGCCATTTCTCGCAGGTCTCACCGAAGCTCGGCGCCGCCTATCGGACGTCGGCCAACAACCTGTTCTACGCGAACGTCGGCGCGGGTGTCGAGACGCCGGCCGGCAACGAAACTGATCCAGCCAGCACCTTCGGCCAGGACACCGTTACGGGCATCAGCCCGTTGCTGGAGCCGATCCGCTCGATCACGTATGAAGTGGGGACGCGTCACACGATCACGACCGTCAATGCAGGCATCGTAGCAATTCGCTACGAAGCAGCGGTGTACAACACCGAGGTCCGTAACGAACTCGTGCCCTACCGCGGCGGACGCTTCTACTTCAGCGCCGGCCGCGCGCGGCGCCAGGGCGTGGAGCTCGGTGGAGAGATCGAGCTCGAGGACGGCCTGGCACTGCGCAGCACGGCCACGCTCAGCCGGAATACGTACCTCGACTACAGCGTGGACTCGGTCCATTACGGCCGCGCTGGTCGGACCGCCGACTACGCGGGGAATGCCATGGTCGGCGTCCCGCGATCCATGGGCATGGTCGGCGCGCGCTGGGACGCTGCGGCCACGCCATTCCGGTTCGATGCGGAATGGCGGTACATGGGCAACTACTGGCTGGACGACGCGAACACCGTCGAGCTGCCGTCGGCGTCGGTGTTCAATGCCACGCTCTCGGTGCGCCGTGCTGCGCCGCTGTTCGCACATCTCGGGCTGACCGGATTCGTCCGCGTGGAGAACCTGCTCGACCGACGCTTCATGACGTCGGGCTTCCTGAATCCGGATGTCGTCGCAGGGCGCCCGGTGGCGTTCGAACCGGGTTTGCCGCGTACCGTCATCGTGTCGCTCGGACTGGTGCGCCTGCCGTGATCTGACGGTCGCACGATTCGGGAGGCGTCGCACGCCGCCAGCTGCCATCATCAGGCATCACCGACTTGGAGATCCTGATGAGCGCTGCCACCTTGCTGTACATGCCCCTGCTCGAGACCGTGCCGATCGAACAGACCCGCGCCGAGGCGGCCGTGCTCCGCGCACGAACGCTGCTCGACGACGCGGTATCGACGGGTCGTGAAGGGCGAATTCCGCTGCAGGAACTGGCTGATGCTGCCGGCATGAGCGCCGCCCACCTGCAGCGGCTCTTCACGGCAATCGTGGGCGCGTCGCCATCGGCATACCTGCGCAGCCGGCGCGCGGATGCGTTCCGTCGTGCACTGAAGGACGCCGACACGGTGAGTGCTGCGACCTACGACGCGGGCTACGCTGCCTCGAGTCGCGCGTACGCCGACGCCACGCGACACCTCGGTATGACGCCCTCGGTGTATCGTCGCGGCGGTGAGGGCGTGACGATCCGCTGGGCCGCCACCGATACGCCGCTGGGACGCCTCGTGATCGGCGCCACCCCAACGGGACTCTGCTGGGTGTCGCTCGCCGCGAGCGACGACACGCTGGTCTCCGAGCTGCGCGACGAATTTCCACGCGCCACCATCGTCGGCGATTCCGACGGTGAGCTGGCGCCGATGCTGCATGCTGTGACTGCGCGCCTAAAGGGCGTACGTCACGCTCCCGACGTCGCCATCGACATGCAGGTCACGGCATTCCAGCAACGCGTGCTCGACGCGCTGATCGCCATTCCGTTCGGCGAGACGCGCAGCTACTCGCAGATCGCCGCCGCCATCGGAAAGCCCGGTGCGGCGCGTGCGGTGGCCAACGTCTGCGCCACCAATCGTGTCGCCGTGGTGATTCCCTGTCACCGCGTCATCCATTCCGATGGCTCGATGAGCGGCTATCGCTGGGGCAACGACATCAAGAAGGCGCTGCTGCACGTCGAGGGCGCGGAGCTGCCCCGCGGTACGGCCAAGGCTCCTGCCGCCGTGCGTCGTCGCGCCGCTCAGTGACACCCGTGGGGGCATTGTCGCGCCGTGTGCGCATCGAGTTGCCAGCGGATGTCGATGTCCGATGGACGTTGCGATATCTGGTGGTGCGCACTGTGGACGCGCTCGAGCGGGTGCAGGGAACGCGCTATCTGCGCAGCGTGCGCGAGCATGGTACCGGCTCGCACATCCTGCTCGATCTGGAGCATGACGTCGCGCAGCACGTGCTCTTCGCGCGTACACGTCCCGCCCGTCCCCAGGCGGAGATCGTCGCACTGGTCCGGCGGTGCTTCGATCTCGACACCGACCTCACGCCGTTCCGCACACTCGCCACAACCGATGCGCTCCTCGCCCCGCTGTTGACGGCGCGACCGTTTCTTCGGCTGCCGCAGCTGCCCGATCCGTTCGAAGGCCTGATTCGCGCCGTGCTGGGGCAGCAGGTGAGCGTCGTCGGCGCGAGCACCATGACCGATCGCCTCGTGCGTGCATTCGGCGCACCACTCGACGACGTGGAAGACGAGGCGCCGCTGTTCGGATTTCCATCACCGCAGCGGCTGGCCGACGCGGGTGCCGATACGCTGCGCACGATCGGTCTGACCAACGCGAAGGCAGCCACGTTGCACACGGTGTCCATTGCCGTGGCTTCCGGGCACATCGATCTCGACGCGTTGCGCGGCGCACCGACGGAACAGGCCGAGGCCACGCTCGTCGCGCTGCCCGGTATCGGACCCTGGACGGCACACTACGTTCGCATGCGTGCCCTCGGTGATCGCGACGCGTTTCCGGCGGCGGATCTCGGTGTCCTCAAGGCGATGGACGCTGCCGGTGTGCATCGCCGTGACGTTGCGGCGCGTGCCGAGGCGTGGCGGCCATGGCGCGCCTACGCGACGCTGCACCTCTGGGAATCGCTCGGCAAGCGCGAGGATTCAGCGCAGGGTTAGTCGTCAACCCTTCGCAGCACCCGGGTCGGCATCACCACCAGCACCACACCCAGCAGGGTCACCGCGCCCGCGATGAGCATCAGCGGTGTGATCACCTCGTGCCCGATCGAGGCACCGAGCAACAGCGCCACGATCGGGTTCACGTAGGCATACGTGGCCACGTGCGACGTCTTCGCGACGCGCAGCAGCCAGACGTAGGCGGTGAATCCGAGCAGGCTGCCGAAGAAGATGAGATACCAGAACGCCATCCACGACCGGTGCGAGATGGCGCTCAGATCCACCTTCGACCACTCGCCCGTGAGTGTGCAACCGACCAGCAGCACCGCGCCTGCGCTCAACATCTGCACGGCGCTGCCCATGAACGCATTCTCGGGTCGCGCCACTTCACGGCCGATCACCGAACCGATCGACCACGACATGCACCCGACCAGCACCAGTCCCATCGCGGCGATGTCGAGACTGCCCGCGTCGCCATGCAGTGCCGCGGCGAGACTCGGCCCGCCAAGCAGCGCGAGTCCCACCAGTCCGAGGGCGAGGCCGAACCATTCCTTCATGATCGGTGCGCGACCGCCGGGACGCGTGCTGGCGGCTGCCACGATCCAGATCGGCGTCGTCGCGACGACCAGACTCGCCACGCCACTCGGCACGCGATGCGCCACCAGCGCGATCAGACCGTTGCCGATCACCAGCAGCATCACGCCACCGATCACGCCGCCCAGCCAGTGCTCCCGCCGCGGCGCCGGGACGCCGCGCAGACGCAGGATCGTGAACAGGATGATGCCCGCCAGCCCATGCCGCGCCGCGATCATCGGCCAGGGTGGGATCGTCTCGACACCGATCTTGATGCCGAGATACGTGCTGCCCCAGATGATGTAGAGCGCCGAGAACGCCAGTACCAGCAGGACTCTGGACGGCGGTGCGGTGCGAGTGTGCTCAGGCATACCGTGAACCTAACCGCGCCCGGTACGTCGACGATTTCAGCGCACGGTGTCGTTGGACAGTGGCGTGAGACGCTGCGACAGTTGACTGTCCGCTGCTCGCTGACCGTGCATCAGGAGGAATGGCATCACGTCACCCGGTGGCAACGGGCGGGAGAAGAGATACCCCTGCCCGAACTTGCAGCCGAGCGCCGTGAGCGCCTCGTACTGCGCCTCGTTCTCGATGCCCTCGGCGACCGTACGCAGGCTGAGCGTGTTGCCGAGTGCAATGACCGCGCTGGCCAGCGCGTTGGCACCGGGACCAGCCGCCACCCCCTCCACGAAGCTCTTGTCGATCTTCAGCACGTCCACGGGAAAGCGGTGCAGATAGCTGAGTGATGAGTAGCCGGTGCCGAAGTCGTCGATGGCGAGCCGCACGCCAAGTGACTTGAGCGACGTGAGGATGCCGACCGTCTCCTCGCTGTTGGCGAGCAGTGTGCTCTCGGTGAGCTCCAGCACCAGCTGGTCACGTCGCAGGCCGGCGACGCGCAGCGCATTCGCGACGTCGTCGATGAGATGTTCGTCGCCGAGCTGGCGTGCTGACAGGTTCACCGTGACGGTCACCGGCATCAGGTGCGGCAGCGAGCGGCTCCAGTGCCGCGCATGTGCGCAGGCGTGGAGCAGGACCCAGCGCCCGATGGCGACGATGAGGCCTGATTGTTCAGCGAGCGGAATGAAATCGGCTGGTGCAATCCGGCCACGACGCGGATGATCCCAGCGCACCAGCGTCTCGAGCCCGCTGACTGAACGTGTTTCGAGATCGACGATGGGCTGGTATTCGAGCTGCAGCTCGTCGCGCTCGATCGCGTAGCGCAGGTCGGCCAGCAGATCCAGTCGCTCGACGACTTCTTCATGCATGTGCGATGCAAACCGCTCCACGCGCGCCTTGCCGCGCTTCTTGGCGAGATACATGGCAAGGTCCGCGTTCCGGAGCAGATCTTCGCCGTTCTCCGTGCCGCGGCTCACGACCACACCGATGCTCGCCGTTGCGAACGCCTCGCGCTCCTCGAGCGCAAAGGGATGTGCGAACGCGTTCGCGATGCGCTCGGCCACGTGCATCGCCTCCTCACCGTCATCGGTGCAGCCTTCCAGCAACACGGCGAACTCGTCGCCGCCCAGACGTGCCGCGGTGTCGCCGGCACGCAGGCAGGCGCGCAGACGGTCGGCACTCTGCGTCAGTAGGGCGTCGCCGGCAGCGTGACCCAGCGAATCGTTGATTTCCTTGAAGTCATCGAGATCGATGAAGAGAACGGCGGTCCGCAGCGCATTGCGCGATCCGCGCAGCAGCGCCTGCTCGACCCGGTTCGTGAAGAGCGCGCGATTGGCCAGTCCGGTGAGTTCGTCGTGGAAGGCGCGATGCACGAGCTGCTCTTCGAGTGCGACGCGATGCGTCACGTCGCGCGTGGTCAGCACGAGACCACCGACGGTTTCGTTGTCGAGCAGGTTCACGGCCACGTTCTCGACACGGCACCACGAGCCACTGGCACTTCGCATGCGCCAACTGCTGGTGGCAGGCCGTGCGCCCGGCTTGCTGGCATCCGTGAGAAACCCGAGCATCGGCACCACGTCGTCCGTGTGGACCAGCTCGCGCAATGCACGTCCTTCCAGCGCCATCGGCTCGAAGCCGAACACGCGGGTGATGGCCGGGCTCACGTAGCGGATCGTGTCGGCGCCGTCGAGAATCGTGATCAGGTCGTTGGAGTGCTGCACCAGCGAACGGAATCGCGTTTCGCTCGCCTCCTGTGCGAGTGCGCTGGTCGGCAGCGCTTCCTCGCGCACGACGATCGCCTGGCGCACGGTCACCAGCACCGTCATGATGATCATCCCGACGATGTACGTCGTGAGTTCACCGCGGTGATCGAGGTGGCGCGCCACGTCCAGCAGTACGGCCGAACCGGCGAGTGCCGCAAGATACGGAAGCACGGAGTTTCGCAGCGCGTCGGGGGCGGGGCGCGCCGCATCGCGTTGGCGCGGTGCCGTGTTCATCTCCGTCAGAAAGCCGAGCAGAATCAGCGCTGTGCCGATGCCGTCCAGCATCGTCGCCGCGGCCGGACTGCCGCCCGGTTCCCAGAGCTGCACCGCGTGACTGAGCAGCTGCGCCACGAGACCGGCGCCGACGAGTGCCAGTCCGCGTCGCGCCCGGTGCCCTCCGCCGATGCGCACGTACAGCGAGGAGAACGCGAAGACCGTCACCAGCTGCAGGCCGGGCAGCAGCAGCAGCGATGGGCTGAGCGTGACGAGGTGCGCCACGGCACCGGTGGCCGACGTGCGGCGGAGCAGGTACCAGCTCAGCATCGCGCCGAGCACCAGGCAGACGGCAACGTCCAGCCCCAGCGTCCACCGGTCGGCACTGCGGCGCAGACTGGTGCTGAACAGCAGCAGTCCCGCGACGAGTGGCATGGTGGCGATCATGTGGCTCGCCATCGACCAGTCGATGAACAGGTCGGGCACCGTCGTGAAGGGCATGATCCCCCACGAGAGCTGCGCCACGGTCTGGCACGCCTGCGCGAGTCCCAGCAGGCGCCACGCGCGCCGTGACGTGACGCTCGCGGCCCGTCCGCTCTGCACGCAGGCGACGATCGCGCTGGCGAGACACCCGCCCACGATCCAGACGTCGCCGATGGGCAGCCACGCGGCCGGACCGGACGCCAGCACGGCGCACGTGATCAGCGAGCTGCCGAGACAGAGCGCCGCCAGTTGCCGGGTCCACGGCAGCCAGCCGGCACCCGGCAGCGCCAGATCCGTCCGGGTGGGGTGCGGGAGATCCATTGATGTGAGGATCGGCTCCGGAAGCGCTGCGCTGAACCCTCGGATGGCACCGGACGCGCGAAAAATCCGTACTATTCGGTGTCCGGCACGTCAGGGTGGCTCGTTGTGGCCGCCACCACACATCGCCGGCTCTCTTTTCAGGGCCCATGAAGAAGTCCACCAGCATCCAGCTGCTGTTCGTCAACTCGATCGTGATCGGTGTGTCCGGCTGCGACTCGGAGCCGCCGCCGGTGGATCCGTGCAATACCACCACGTTCAATGCCGCCGCCTGTGAAGTGGCCGTGACCAACCGCGGCTACCACTACCACGGGGCGTGGATTCCGATGGTCTATCCCAGCCCGTACCTGTTCTACTACGCCGGTTACACGCGCGCGCTCGGCGCGGGCCGACCGGTCATTTCCGCGCCACGTTCGGTGTACGAGCCGTCGTACCGGTCGCTCGACGCCCGGGCGCAGTCCTACGCCTCCAGCGCCGCGCCGCGCGGGACGCAGCTCTCCGGCGCACGGATGTCGTCGATCCTGCGGCGCCCGTCGTCCATCGCGCGCGCACGCTCGGGGTCCACGGTGCGTCGCGGCGGCTTCGGCTCGATCGGGCGAGGGCGCTCGTCGTTCGGCGGATGAACAGGCGTTTCATCACGTTGGCCATGCTGCTCGGTCTCACGTCGTGCACCAGCGCCGAGGAGAAGGCGCGGCAGCGCGAGCAGGCCATGATGGAGCAGGCCCGCGCCGACTCGGCCGCCGAAGCGGACTTCATCGCTGACTCCACCACGCTCGCATCGACGATCACGGTCGACAGCATTCGCGAGCTGCGGATCCGCGACGTGTCCCTGTCCGACGAGGACGGCAACGAAATCATGAGTCGGCGACACGAAGCGGTCGGGCGGTTCGGACTGGTCTGCGGCGTGGATATGGATCGGTATGCCACGCTGATCGTCGGCGACACGCTGCGCTGCCAGTGGGGGCCCGCGCAGTGAAGCGCGTGGTGCATCCGCCGCGCGCCGACTGGCAGAAGAAGGTTGAGGCACTGGGTCTGGCCTGGCACTCCGCGAAGGGTGCGTACTGGAACGAGTCGGCGTATTACAGCTTCACGATGGACGAAGTGCTCAAGCTCGAGCATGCCACGAACAAGTTGCACGCGATGTGCCTCGAGGCGGTGCAGCACGTCATCGATGAGCGCCTGTTCCTGCGACTCGGCATTCCGGCGCAGGTGATTCCGCTCATCGAGGCGGCATGGGAGCAGGAACCACCGTCACTGTACGGCCGCTTCGATCTGGCGTACGACGGTATGGGTCCACCGAAGCTGCTCGAGTACAACGCCGACACGCCGACGTCGCTGGTGGAGGCGAGCGTGGTGCAGTGGTTCTGGCTTCAGGAGCAGTTCCCGGCCAAGGATCAGTTCAACTCCATGCACGAGCGGCTGATCGAGCAGTGGAAGGCGATGATGGTGTTCCTGCAGGGCGATCGCGTGCACTTTGCCGGCATGGACGACATCGAGGACGGGATGACGCTCGCGTACCTGCGCGACACCGCGCAGCAGGCGGGCCTCTCGTGTGACACGCTCACGATGGACCAGATCGGCGTCACCAGCGACGGCTTCTTCACCGATGGCGACGACCGCGTGATCGAGTCGATCTTCAAGCTCTATCCGTGGGAGTGGATCGTCGCCGAAGATGAACGCTTCGTGCAGGCGCTGCTGCAGCAGGGCACGCGCATGCAGTGGATCGAGCCGGTGTGGAAGATGCTGCTCTCCAACAAGGGCATCCTGGCGATCCTGTGGGAGTTGTTTCCCGAGAGCCCCTACCTGCTGCCGGCGTCGCTCGACATCGCCGAGACGCTCACGTGGGATGCGTACGTGCGCAAACCGCTGCTGTCACGCGAAGGTGCCAACGTGACGGTGACGATGTTCGACCAGACGCTGATGGAATCGCAGGGTGACTACGGCGAGGAGGGATACGTGTATCAGTCGCTGGCGTCGATCCCGAACTTCGACGGCCATCACGCGATCATCGGCTCGTGGATCATCGGGCAGGACGCCGCCGGCATGGGCATCCGCGAATCGAAGCGCCTCATCACGGATAATCTTTCCCAGTTCGTGCCGCACCTCATCGAAGGCTGATTCGCAGACTGTACAGGAGAATGTTCAACGCAGCGCCGGCACGTTCCCGAGCACGCTCGTGATGCGCGACGCCGCAGCCGCGAGCTGCTCGGCAGGTGCCACCAGCGACAGCCGGAAATAGCGCGCGCCGGCTTCACCGAACGCGAGGCCGGGGGTGATCATCACCTGCGCTTCGAGCAGCACGCGATCCACCGCGTCCCACGCCTCCATGCCCTCGGGCAGTGGCAGCCACGCGTACATCGCGGCCTTCGGTGCGGTGATGTCCCAGCCACCGTGCTGCAGTGCACCGTACAGTGCATCGCGGCGGGCCTGATATTCGGCGACGATCGGCGCAGTCAGCGCACGGAGGTTGTCCATCGCGAACGCTGCCGCATGCTGGATCGGCATCGACACGCCGTAGCCCACGTTGGCGCGGTAGGCGAGCAGTGCATCGAGTGCGTCCGCCCGGCCCACTACGAAGCCCACGCGCATGCCGGCCATGTTGAACGACTTCGAGCAGGAGTGAAATTCCACCGCCACATCCCGGCCACCCTGCACGTCGAAGACGCTTGGCGCGACGTAGCCATCGAACGTCAGTTCGGAGTAGGCGAGATCGTGAATCAGCAGGATGTCGTGACGACGCGCGAACTCCACCAGCATCGCGAGATCGTCGAGCGTCGTGATCGCACCCGTCGGGTTGTTCGGGTAGTTCGCAATCAGCACGCGGGCACGACGGAGCGTGTCGGCGGGGATGCTCGCCAGATCCAGCTGCCAGCGATTGGCCGGGTCCATCGGCACGAGGTGCACGTCGGCACCGTGCATCAGCGGCGCGCGCACGTACACCGGATAGCTGAGCGACGGGGCCAGCACCACGTCGCCCGGTCCGCAGGTCGCGGCGAGCAATTCCGCGATCCCTTCCTTCGAGCCGGCCAGCACCACCGCCTCGCGATCAGGACGGAATTCCACCCCGAACCGCGACGTCATGTAGTTCGTCGCGGCGCTCAGGAGGCGCTCGCTGCCGCGGAACGGCGGATACCCATTCAGCGGTGAGCGAAGCGCCGCCTCCTGCAGTGCGGCCACCACTGGCGCCGGCGTCGCCTGATCAGGGGAGCCGATACCCAGATCCTGAAACTGCTGCCCCGCGGCACGTGCCGCCTGCTTCCGGCGTTCGAGTTCCGAGAAGACGTATGGCGGGAGCGTGGCCAGCGAAGGCAGGGTGTGAATCGGCACGGGAGCGGAATGGAGGGACGCCGGGCGGCAGCGCACCGGCACAGGGGCACGACGCCCCGCACGACAGGAGAACCGCGCCTGCGCGCCGTTCTCCGTACCGAACAATGACGACCAGCGAACCCCGAGGAAAGCCGTGCCGGTACGCAGCCCCGATGTGATCACGAACCGACACCAGATGACGCAGGTCGGGGCAGTCGCCCGACGGCTCGGCCGTACCTCGACGGGGTATGTTCCGTCATGCGTGTGATTCAGATCCTGCTGCGATGCCTGCCGCTCCTGCTCAGCTTCCGCCGGGACCAGCGCCGGTTTCTCCTCATCGGCGGCAAACTGACGCGCACGGCGGCGTTCCACGCCCGTCGTGCGGAACGGATGGTGGCGACGCTCGCGTCGCTCGGCCCGACGTTCGTGAAACTGGCACAGCTCTTCGCCGGCCGCGCCGACATCATTCCGGAACCGTACGTCAGTGCCATCGGCACGCTCACGGATCGGGTGCCCGGCGTGCCCGCCGCGAAGATTCGCGCGAGCCTCATCGAGAGCTACGGCGCACCGCCTGAAACGGTGTTCGAGTTCTTCGACGTGCAACCGCTGGCCGCCGCCTCGCTGGGACAGGTGCACCGCGCGCGCGTGGATGGTCGCGACGTCGTGGTGAAGGTGCTGCGACCGGGTGTGGAGCGGCTCGTCGAGGGCGACATCCGCGCGGCGCGCCGCATTCTGGACCTGGTGGCATCGCGCCTCAACCCGCCACACGTGGCGGGATTGCGCACGGTGCTCGACGAGTTCGAGAAGCGTGTGGCCGATGAAATGGATTTCCGTCAGGAAGCGCGGTACGCGCAGCAGGTGCGGAAGAATTTCGCGGGCAATCCGAATATCCGCGTGCCCGAGGTGTTCGACGCGTACACACGGCAACGCGCACTGGTGCTGGAATTCATCGACGGTCGCCGCGTGGACCAGCTGGGCGACTGGATCACGTCGGGTCGTGTACAGGCCGACGACGTGTTGCGCTCCGTCATGGAGCTGTACGTGCAGATGATGATGGTGGACGGCCTCTTTCACGCCGACCCGCATCCCGGCAACGTGTTCGTCGATACGCAGGGGCGGCTCACGCTCCTCGATTTCGGCATGGTGGTCGAGGTACCGGTCGCGACGCGCCGGACGCTGGTGCAGACGGTCTTCGCCTCGATCCGCGGCGACGTGGAGAAGGTGGTGGATGGCTTCTACGCGCTCGGCCTGATCGAACCGGGTGCCGATCGCGCCACCATCGTCACGCTCGCCGCACAGCTGATCGAACTGGCCAACGAGCACACCACCGCCGTCGAGCGCATCCAGCGTGTCACACGCCTCGCCGAAGACGTCATGGCCACGCTCTACGACTTCCCGGTGCTGCTGCCGGGCGACATGGTGTACTTCGCGCGAACCGCGGCACTCATCGAAGGCCTCGGTGTGCGGTACGACGCACGCTTCAATGCCATCCGCTTCGCCACACCGATCGTGCTGCGCCAGCGCCGCGAAATTCTCTCGTCACTCGGTGAACCGCTCGGTGGTGAACGCGACGTCGCCACCGCCATCGGTGCCACGCTCGGTTCGCTCGTCGCCATCGCGCGTCGTGCCGGTCGTGAAGCCGTCACCACCGTTGCTGCACAGCTCATTCCCGTGCTGACGTCGCGGTCGCGCTGAGTTCCGCGCACGCTGCTCACGTCGTGACGCAGTGCCTTGAATGCGAACGGCCGCCCGAGATCGAGGCGGCCGTTCGCAGTTGGATCGAAAGCAGACGATCAGACCAGCGGTGTCTGCAGCGGATGGTTGCGCTCGACGGTGATTGCACCGGGAATGTCGGGCATGATCGAATCCAGCGACGGCGCACTCGACTGCGCGATGCCCGCGCTCACCGGCTGGTGCGCGGCGTGCACGGCAGCCATCGCCAGCGGCGTGTTCATCGTGCTGCGCTTGGGAAGCAGCGGGCCCGAGGTGGCCGGCTTCTTCTCCGTCGGACGCGGTGCGCCGAGGTCGCCGATTTCGAGCAGGCTCGCCAGCTGATACGTCGAGATGGGCTTCGAGTACAGATAGCCCTGCCCGTAGTCGCAGCCGAGGTTGCGCAGATCCCACTCCTGCTCGGCGCGCTCGATGCCTTCGGCCACCACCTTGAGCTTGAGCGACCGGCCCAATGCCACCACGGCCGATGCGAGTGCGCGGCCATTCGGACCCTTGTCCATGCCCTGCACGAAGCTGCGATCGATCTTGAGCACGTCCAGCGGATACTGCGAGAGGTAGCCGAGCGACGAGTAGCCGGTGCCGAAATCGTCGATCGCGAGGCGCACGCCGAGCGCGCGGATGCGATGGAGCAGTGCCAGTGTGTCGGTGCTGCGTCCCACGAGCATGCTTTCCGTCAGTTCCAGCACGAGGCGATCCGCATCGAGTCCCGAGCGTTCGAGCGTGCGCTTGACGATCTCGATGAAGTTGCCATCCACCATCTGGCGGGCCGACAGGTTCACCGTGATCGTCACGGGTCGCTGCCCGGGGGGCACGGGCCACGCGGCCGCATCGAACGCTGCCGTCTTGAGCACCCACTCGCCGATTTCGACGATGATGCCCGTCTCCTCGGCCAGCGGAATGAAGTCGGCCGGTGACACCATGCCGCGGTATGGGTGGTTCCAGCGCACCAGCGCTTCGGCACCGATGATCTGCTGCGTGCCCAGTTCCACGATCGGCTGATAGACCACCGCGAGTTCGCCACGGTCCACGGCCTTGCGCAGGTCGGCCTGCAGCTCGATGCGATCCAGCACGGCGGCGTGCATGCCGCTCTCGTACAGCACCGCGCACGCCTTGCCGCGTGCCTTGGCGTGATACATCGCGACGTCCGCATTGCGCAGCACTTCATCCGCCGTCTGGCTGGGCTGCGCACGGGCGATGCCGATCGATGCATTCAGGTCGGCGTCCTTGCCCTCCACCTGCAACGGACGTGACAACGCCGCCGAGATGCGGTTGGCGACGTCCATCACCTCACCTTCGCCACGCGTGTGCTCCAGCAGCAGCGCGAACTCGTCGCCGCCGAATCGTGCGGCCGTGTCGCTGTCGCGAAGGCAGGTGCGCAGGCGGTTGGCCGTGTGCACCAGCACCGCGTCACCGGCGGCGTGACCGAGAGAGTCGTTGATTTCCTTGAAGTTGTCGAGGTCGAGGAAGATCACCGCCACTTCGTCCTGCGTGCGCTCGGCGCGGGCCAGTGCATGTGCCACGCGATCCTGGAAGAGCGCGCGATTGCCAAGCCCGGTGAGCGGATCGTGCAGCGCCTGATGGCGCAGGTGCTCTTCGAGCGTGACCCGCTCGGTCACGTCGCGGATCGTCAGCACGATGCCGTTGACGTTCGTGTCGGCCAGCAGGTTCGTGGCCACCGTTTCCGTGCGCATCCAGTCGCCGTTGGTGCGCATCATCCGGCAGCCGATGTGGCTCATCGACGAACTGCCCATCAGTGAGGCGGAGAAGTGCGCTTCGTACGCGCCGCGATCGGCCTCGTGCACCAGTTCGGCCAGCGTGCGGTTCATCATGCGATCCGCCGACTTACCGAACACGCGCTCGGCCGCAGGGCTCATGTAACGGATGATGCCCAGCTGGTCGAGGATCGCGAAGACGTCCGACGAGTGCTGCACCAGCGATCGGAAACGCTGCTCGGTCTCTTTCTGCGTCTGCTCGATGTAGAGGCGCATGTTCTCACGGACGGCCGTGAGCTGCCGGGCCATCACCAGCACGGTCAGCGCCATCGCGCCGACCACCAGGTCGGTGATGCGGTACGACTCGCGCAGTGCCATGAAGAAGAGCAGGCCATAGCCGAGGGCAACGGCCACGTACGGCACGATGCTGAAGCGTGCGCGCAGCTGGATGCCGCGGCTGGGTGCCGGAATGCCACGCGCGTCCGTCCAGCCCACGCAGGTGCCCAAACCGATCATCAGGTAGCCGCCGATGCGCAGCACGTCGGTGACCTGAGCGACCGTCGGCGGATACATCAGGTTCAGGCCACTCCACATCGTGTTCGCGATCGCACACAACATCAGGCCCGTGGCAATCCACCACGAGCTGCGGCGCAGCGTGAGACCGGGATCCTGCAGCAGCATCGACGCGGCGGCCACCAGCGTGATCAGGTCCATCGCCGCGTACGTCGTGTAAATCAGGATCGTGTCCTGCGGGGCATCCGTCGCGATCAGCGGGCTGAGGACGAAATGCCAGATGACCATGGCCGCCGCCGACACCACCGTCAGCGTGTCGAGCGTGAAGCGGATCGCGTCGGCGCGTGACCGGCTGCCGCGCGGGAACGTCAGCACCGCGATCAGCCACAGCGGCGTGATGAGCAGCTGCGGCGCGTGGCTGAGGCGGTCCCACATCGTGGTCCGGCCCATGATCTCGAAATACGTCCAGCCACCATCACCCAGGGCCTGGATCAGCAGCGCCAGCGACACCAGCCGCCACGCGAAGCGGGTGCGACGATCCGCCGTGCGCCGTGCTGCCTCGCCCGCGAACCACGCCGCCATCAGGCAGGGCGGAATCAGCGCCACGTGCAGCAGGATGTTCGGGGCGTCGAACAGCAGCATCGCCGCATAGCCCAGCGCGTACAGAATCGCACCGCGCACGGAGAGACGCGCCCGCGGTTCGAGCGAGTTCAATCGCTGCGCCGTGAGAAAGACAGGGGTGGGGAGCTGGATCGATGCCATGCGGAGCCGGGTCAGTCCTGATGCGACCGCTCATGGGGTGGATTGAGCGGTCCTTATCTCCCCGCAAGACAGTCCACGCCGCCATTCGTCACAGCCGCGCCCGCTCATTTCGCAGACCGACGCGTCCACCGAGCCACCCTGGCATATCACTGCCGGGCGCTCTGTGATGGTGCGAAACGGCTATTCCTGACCCCGGCGGACCGGTCTCTCGGGAGCGCGGTCGCTCAGGGGCGCCGGCGGTTGAAGCGCCTCCAGCGCCATCGGGACGCTGCAGCAGTGAGCGGGAGCATTTCGTACTCGCGGGGTAGGACCGGGATGCGTGATATTGACCATGTCCCGCCGCGCGTCACCCAGCCATCGAGCCCATGCCGCTGACCCAACTCGCCCTAGCCGCCACCCTCGCGCTCTCCGCCCCCGTCGGCAGCCCGTGGGGTTCGGTCACCCCGTCGCTGCTCAACGGCATCTCGGCGACAGGTTCGGGCACGGTCGCCGATCCGGTCCTGATCGACTGGCGGACGCTCGGCGGCATGAACCCGCAGACCGGCGCCGTCCAGCCGACGCTCCGGGCGCTCGCGGGGCAGGTGGTGCGCATCGCGGGCTACGTCGTGCCGCTGGATGACGCCAGCCAGGAGGACGCCGAGTTCCTGCTGGTGCCGTATTACGGGGCGTGCGTGCACACCCCGCCGCCGCCGCCCAACCAGATGGTGCTGGTGGAGATGGAGGGGCGCCAGAAGGTGCGCCTCGACCTGTTCGAAGCCATCTGGCTCGAGGGCCGGCTGGGCATCGACCTCGTCGAAAGCCTCTACGGCACCGCCGGCTTCACGATCAAGGGCATGAAGGTGTCGCCGTACGTGAAGAAGTGACCGGGACGGGGATCACCAGCCCCGCCATCGCGATCGACGGTCTGCAGTTCGCCTACGGCGCCGGGCCGCGCGTGCTCGACGTGCCATCGCTGACCGTCCCGCGCGGATCGCGGGTGTTCCTGCACGGTCCGTCGGGATGCGGCAAAACCACTTTGCTCGGCATTCTCGCCGGTGTGCTGCACGCGACGACGGGTACGGTGCGTGTGCTGGATCGTGACCTTGGACAGCTGCGCGGCTCGCAGCGCGACGCCTTCCGCGCTGAACACATCGGCTACGTGTTCCAGCAGTTCAACCTGATTCCATATCTCAGCGCCTACGACAACATCGCGCTGCCCTGCCGACTCGACGCGCGTCGACGCGCGCGGCTCGGCGGCGTGTCGCTCGATGCCGCCATCCGCGACGTCGCGCAGCAGCTCGACATCATCACGTTGCTCGATCAGCAGTCGACGGCGCTCAGCGTGGGCCAGCAGCAGCGCGTCGCGGCGGCACGCGCACTGCTCGCAGCACCTGAACTGGTGATCTGTGATGAGCCCACGTCATCGCTCGACACTGATCGCCGTGATGCGTTTCTCGCGCTACTGGCCGCGAGCGTCGCACAAGCCAACGCCACGCTGCTCTTCGTGAGCCACGACGCGTCACTTGGCGAACGCTTCGACACACAGCTCTCGCTGCCTGATCTGAACCGCGCTGCACGGCGGGACGCGGCATGAACGTGCTGCTGGCATTGGCCTGGCGCTCGCTGCGCAATCGGCCGGTCACGTCGCTGCTCACCGTCGCGGCGGTTGCACTGAGCATCACGCTGCTGCTGGGCGTGGAACAGGCACGTCGCGGCATGCGCGAAAGCTTCACCGGCACGATCAAGGGCACCGATCTCGTCGTCGGCGCGCGTGGTGGGACGCTGCAACTGCTGCTCGGCAGCGTGTTCGGCATTGGCGCACCGACAGGCAGCGTGCCGTACTCCGTCTATGAGCAGTGGACGAAACATCCTGCGATCCGCTGGACGGTTCCGCTCGCGATTGGTGATTCGCATCGCGGGTATCGCGTGATCGGGACCACCGCCGGACTGTTCGAGCATTGGCGCTACCGCAGCGCCGGAACGCTGCGCTTCGCCGAAGGAAAGGTCATCGCCACCGATCACGACGTGGTGCTGGGCAGCGAGGTGGCGGCGAAGCTCGGGTACGGTGTCGGATCGACCGTCACCGTCGGCCATGGGCTCAACGCCGTTGCTGGCCTGGGCGATCACGAGGCGCATCCGTTCACCGTGACCGGCATTCTCGAACAGACGTTCACGCCACTGGACCGCGCGTTGTTCGTGACGCTCGACGGCATCGAGGCGATGCATGCAGCGGGTGCCGAGGGGGGCGGGGATGTGGGTGCGATGCCCGGCGCGTCACCGCCACCGGCCATGCCCGGTGCCTCGCCACCGCCCGCGATGCCGGGTGCGTCGCCTCCGCCGATGCCGGGCGCCTCTCCGTCGCCGGCCATGCCCGGTGAATCGGTGCCGGTCTACGTGCCGCCGGTGAACATCTTTCAGGACGAACCCCGCGCGCTCAGCGCCTTTCTGGTCGGCACCAGAACCCGCTTCGAGACGCTGCGGCTGCAGCGCGAGATCAATCAGTACAAGGCGGAGCCGCTGACCGCGGTGATTCCGGGCGTGACGCTGGCCGAGCTGTGGCGGACGCTGGGGGCGGTGGAGGGCGGGCTGCGGCTGGTTGGGGCGCTGACGATCATCGTGGGGCTGATCGGCATGCTGGTGGCGCTGTATTCGTCGCTCGAGGCGCGGCGGCGTGAGATGGCGGTGCTGCGGGCGGTGGGCGCCCGACCGGCGATGATCGTGTCGCTGCTGGTTCTCGAGAGCGGCCTGCTCACGCTCCTCGGCTGTGCGCTTGGCGTGGCGCTGACGATGGGCGGATTCGCCGCCGCGCAGGGGATGATCGAGGCACGCACCGGCGTCCACATCGCGGTGCAGGCGCCGGGGGCGCTGGAGTGGGCGTACATCGGGATCGTGCTGACGGCGGGCGTCATCGTCGGGCTGGTGCCGGCTTGGCGTGCGTACCGCAGTTCCCTCGCCGACGGACTGAGTCCGCGATTGTAGCGCGCTGGAGTGCCCGACGCCCTCGTCAAGGGGACGGGGATCTTGACCCGCGGCGGATCGGCGTGGTCCGTTCAAAGGGACCGTTCAGGGGGACGGGAATCTTGAATCGCACACCGGCAAGCCCTGCCGAGTGTATGTGGTACGAGTGACACGCTCAGCTATTCGATCCGCGGATCCAAGCGTTTCGCGTGTCGTGTGGCGCCCATGCGACGCGTCAACGCCACAGTGGCAGGATCGACAGTAGAGCCAACGCAACGGAAATGGTCGATCGAAAAGGTAACAGGTCGAATGGATGAGTCTGTTTGTCGGGCATGCCGGTTCCAGCGAAGCTGACCTAAGTCGTTGCCAAGGAGAGGTTTGCGTGTTTCGCCGCAGGTGGCGCGCAAGCGGTGCGGTGCCTCAATGGTCGAGTCTGGCACCGGCCGTGCCCTATTGGTCAGCGTCGAAACGATGACACGATCGATCACACAACTCCGGACCTGACCATGCTGAAGCCCATCGCCGCCCGCCTCGCCACTACCTTCGCTGCCGCTGCCTTGATCGTTGCACCGGCCGCCGCGCAGGGTTCATGGCAGGCCATGCCGGCGCTTTCCAACACGGCGTACGACATGGGTTCGTCCCGCGCTTTCTGGAACAACGGCTCGAATGACGGCATGAGCTGCAACATCGGCTACGTGGTCACCGCCGCCAACGGCAACTGCGCCAACCAGCGCCCGAGCAACTGGCTCCCGTACACCGGCACGCAGCAGAACTTCTTCCTCGGCAGCGGTAACATGGCCAGCTCGTTCCTGTTCTCCGCCGGCACGTACGTCTTCAAGCAGACGCCGGGACTGGGCGGTGACATCGCCGGTGCGAACACGAACTGGGGCTTCTTCACTGCCGACGCGAGCGGCAACACGCTGGCCACCCTGGCGCCGATCACCGGCAACGCCGGCGTGATGACGATGACCTTCACCAGCGCCTGGGGCTTCTACATGGACGCCGCCCTGATCGGTGGTGTCGCCAACGCCGGCACCTTCTACTCCAACGACGCCGCCCGTGCCCGTCAGTTCGCCCTGTTCTCGAACAGCGGCAACCCGATGGTCGGCCTGCTTGGCAGCCGGACGCTGGTCAGCGGCAGCGGCAACGACTCGTTCACGGTCGGCATGGAAGACATCGCCTGCAACGACCAGCGCGTGTGCACCGGCGCCGACTTCGACAACAACGACGCCATGATGAGCTTCGCCCCGGTTCCGGAGCCGTCCACGTACGCCCTGATGGCGACGGGCCTGATCAGCCTTGGCGCGATGGCGCGCCGCAAGCAGGCGCGTGTGTGAGCGATCCCGAGCGCTCCGCCGCGTGAGGTCCGGGTCGTTTTCCTTCGGGGAGGCGGCCCGAACCTCTTTTCGGATGTGAGAGACGACGCATTTCCCGACCATCACAATGCACGAGGCCCCGAGTCGGTTGGCGATCTACGGTTCACGCGGAGGGACGGAGGAAGTGCCGGAGGAACGCGGAACATGAATCCATGAAAACTGCGATCACGGTGCCTGATTCCATCGAATCACACGGGCGCTCGGGTGCCAGGCAATTTCCTCCAGTGGCAGTGCTCCGCGTTCCTCCGGCAGTCCTCCGCCCCTCCGCGAGAACCGTAGATGCTTCGCGGAGGTTGACGTCTGGTTCAGCGAGCCGACCGCCCCCAACGCCGAGCGCAGCAGGCTCGTAGGTGCGAATATTCGCGCTGACTCACACCACGAGGAACACGCATGACCCTGTCCGTTCGCCGCTTGACCCTTGCCGCAGGCGCCTTGCTGCCGGCGCTGCTGCATGCCCAACGTCCGGCCGAGTCGTCGGTGATGCCGAATGGCATGGCCCGTCCCATTCCGGCGGAGCAGTGGCCCGAGTGGGTGCGGCGCACGCCGGTCACCGATCCGGTCCTGCTGCGCATCATGGACGAGGGGATGCAGCGCTCGCAGGCCGGTGCGCTGGCCCAGGTGCTCACCGACTCCATCGGTCCGCGCCTCACCGGCTCGCCCGGTTTCACTGCCGCTGGCGACTGGTTGGTGAAGAAGTACGCGGAGTGGGGCATCGCTGCCCGACAGGAGCAGTGGGGCACGTGGAATTCGTTCAAGCGCGGCATCACGCACGTCGATCTCGTCGCGCCGCGCACGCGCACACTCGAAGCGCACATGCTTGCCTGGAGCCCGGCGACCAATGGGCCGGTGACCGGTGACGTGGTGGTGCTGCCGCAGTTCGAGTCGGCCGACGCGGCGCACGCCTGGCTGATGGCGACACGCGGCAAGTTCGTGATGATCAGCGCACCGAACATCACCTGCCGCAGCCCGCAGCAGATGGCGGAATTCGGCACGACAGCCACGATCGCCTCGATGCGCGCCGCGCAGGATTCGCTGCGCGTCAGCTTCAATCAGCGCAACGTGACGGCGGCCGGACTGCAGGACAGCCTCAAGGCGTACGGCGCGGCCGGTGTGGTCACGTTCGGCTGGTCCAACTATCCGGGCATCAACAAGATCTTCGGCTCACCGCGGCAGCAGGTGCCGACGTTCGACCTGAGCTGCGAGGACTACGGTCTCGTCTATCGCCTCGCGTCGAAGAATCAGGGTCCGAAACTGCGCGTCGACATCCAGGCGGAGTTGCTTGGTGAAGTACCTGTCGCGAACACGCTGGCGGAGATCAAGGGCAGCGGCAGGAAGCCCGAGTACGTGATGCTCTCAGCGCACATGGACTCGTGGGAAGCATCCAGCGGTGCCACCGACAACGCCACCGGCACCGTGATGATGCTCGAGGCGATGCGCATTCTGAAGACCATCGGCTACAAGCCGAAGCGCACGATCCTCGCTGGCCACTGGGCGGGTGAGGAGCAGGGCCTGAACGGCTCGCGCTCGTTCGTGAAGGATCATCCCGAAGTCGTGGCGGGACTGCATGCGCTCTTCAATCAGGACAACGGCACCGGTCGCGTCGTCGGACTGAACGCCAGCGGCCTGGTGAGCGCCGATACCGTTCTGCGCCGTTATCTGTCACAGTTGCCGAGCGAGCTGTCGCAGTGGATCCGGTATGGCGGCGTGGGCATGCCGGGCAGTGGTGGTACCGACCATGTGAGTTTCGTCTGCGCAGGCGCTCCGGGCTTCAGTTTTGGCGCACTCGGCTGGGATTATGGCTCCACCACGTGGCACACGAATCGTGATACGTACGACAAGATCATCGTGGACGACCTGAAGCAGAACGCGACCTTGGTCGCAATGATGATATATCTCGCGGATGAGGATCCGGTCTTCATGCGACGCCAGAAGCTTGACCCGCTTCCCGCCGGCCCCAGCGGTTCGCCGGCGAGCTGGCCGAGCTGCGTGGATGGCACGCGGAACACCGCTGGCTATCGTCGGTAATACCTCATGCGTGGAGGGGAGTCCACGCAAACCTCCTGGGTGGGAGTATGCGGGGTCGGTTGCCGAAAGGCAGCCGGCCCCGTGTTTTTTTTATCTTCCGTTGGTCGTACCTCCCCTCCGCATGGACGCGACGTGAGTCAGACTGAGTGGTGGCAGCGCGGTCCCGTGGAAGGCGTACCGGCACTGTTGCAGCCGGTCGCGCACATCGTGTTGCAGATCGGCGAGAGTGTGCCGGCGATGGTTGCCGATCTGACCGAAGAGCAGTGGAACGCGACGCCCGCTGGTGTCGCGTCCATCGCATTCCACCTGCGCCACATCATCGGCGTGCTCGATCGCCTCTTCACCTACGCGCGAGGGCAGGGACTTGGCGAGGTTCAGTTCACCGCGTTACGTGCCGAAGGTGCGCACCTCGCGGCGGATGACGTGCCCGCACTGCTCGCGGCGCTCGACGCACAGGTGCAGTCCGCGCTGGCGGAGTTGCGCATCACCGATCCGTCCACGCTTGGCGACTATCGCGGCGTCGGTCGCGCGCAGCTGCCGTCCACGGTGATCGGGTGTCTCGTGCACGGCGCTGAGCACGGTATGCGCCATGTTGGTCAGCTGTCGGTCACCGCGCGGATCGCGCGTACCATGTAGTTCTTGCGCGCGAGCCTTCGTTGTAACGTACATGACCCGCTCACACGGGGGGACCGGGGGAGCGGGGAGTTCTGCGCGTCTGTGCAATGACGTTGACGAAATGGATGTGCCGGAGTGGGGTCCTTCGATCTTTCAATTCGTCGTTGCCGCGTACGGGTAGATGAGTTCCACCTGTGTACGTCTCCCCGGTTCCCCCGGTCCCCCCGTGTGAGCCCCAGGCAGCGATCGCCACGACACACAGTACTCTTAGTATGACTCTGGCTTCATGTCACCAAAATTTCGTCGCGATTCCTGTCAGGCTGAAGGTTTGTCCGCCGTCCCACTTGCCAAGGATTGCCATGCGCCGAACTGCTGTCGCCCTGCTGGCCGTCACGCTCGTTGCCTGTGGTGGTGACTCGACCCCGTTGCCGCCGTTCTCGGTTGGGCCGGAGTGGATGCCGCTGATGCTTGACACCACCGGCAACCTGATGATGCGTCGCATGGCGATGTGGGTGGACACGCAGCACGTCACCACCACACCGGGTGGTTTTGCGCAGACCGCGCAGCGGCTGCACATGGACATGAAGATCGGCGGTATATCCACCACCATGCGCACGAAGATGGACTTCGACTGCGGCGGTACGCGGTATCGCATGGCGGGGCTCGACAGCATGGCTGCCACGGTGAACGGCATGCCCCTGCCCGACAGCGTCGCTCGGCAGGCAGTCGCCCAGCAGTCGGACAAGCTGAACGACACCACCTGGCGCGCAGTCACCCCGGGCGACACCGGCCGCACTGGCGCCATGTTCACCGCGGTCTGCGCACGCGCCGCCGCTCCTGCTGTTGCCCCCGCCGCTCCACCCGCTGCCAGGTAGCGACGCGCCAGCTTGCCAGATCGACCGCACGGGTGCACCGTCGCCACCGGCCCATCACATCCGGAGCGGCAATGTTGCGTGCATCTCGCGTCAGTCGGACACTGGCGTTCTTCCTCCTCGTGTTCGCGGCGCCGCTGAGCGCGCAGAGTACCAGTGACACCACCCGACGCACCGCGCCGGACTCGGATCTTCCACTGATCCCCACACGTCCGCTCCGGTTCAGCACCGATGAAGGGACGTGGATGTCGCTCGACCTGTCGCCCGATGGCCGCACCATCGTCTTCGACCTGCTCGGCGACATCTACACGCTGCCGGTGACAGGTGGCACCGCCACGCGCATCACCAGCGGCTCCGGGTTCGACGGACAGCCACGTTTTGCGCCCGACGGCCGGTCGATCGTCTTCGTCAGCGATCGGTCGGGCAGCGAAAACCTCTGGCTCGTCAATCCCGATGGCACGCGTGTTCGCGCCCTGACACGCGGACCGAATCAGGCCTTCATCTCTCCTGACTTCACCCCCGACGGCCAGTACGTCGTGGTGTCGAAGAGCAATGATCTCTGGCTCTACAGCGTCGGCGGTGGCAACGGACTGCGCATGACCGGCACCACGCCGCCGCCTGCGGCCGGAGGCGGCGGCGGCGCTCAGCCCACCAACTTCATGGGTGCCTCGGTCGCACCCGATGGCCGGTTCGTCTACGCTGGCGCACGCACAGGACCGGCAGGCTACAACCAGATGATGGGCAGCACGCAGGTCGTCATGTACGACCGTCGCACCGGTCGCCTCGCCACGCGCACGCTCAACCTCGGCAACGCCTTCCGACCCGCCATCTCGCCCGACGGCAGGTCGCTGGCGTATGCATCGCGGCAGATGGCGGTCACGGGCCTCAAGCTGCGCGATCTCGCCTCGGGCGACGAACGCTGGCTCAGCCACGACATTCAGCGCGACGACATCGAGTCACGTGGTTCGCGTGACCTGTTGCCCGGCTACGCGTGGACCGCCGACTCGAAGACGCTCATCCTCGCGCACCATGGCAAGATCTGGAGCATGGACGTCGCGTCGGGCAAGGAGACGATGATCCCGTTCACCGCGCAGGTGGACCAGATGATCGGCGAGCTGGTGAAGTTCGAGTATCCGGTGAACGACACGATGCTCACTGTCCGGCAGATTCGCGGTGCACGCCCATCGCCCGACGGCAAGCGCCTCGTCTTCTCGGCGCTCGACCGGCTCTGGATCATGGACCTGCCGAGCGGCGCACCGAAGCGTCTGACTGCCGCCACCGACGGCGAGCACATGCCGGTCTGGTCACCCGATGGCCGATACATCGCCTACGTGAGCTGGAACGAGGACGGTGGCGACATCTGGCGCATCCCGGCCAACGGTGGTGCGCCGCAGAAACTCACCACGCAGACGGCGTACTACGACGACATCGCGTACTCGCCCACCGGATCGCGCATCGTGGCACAACGTGCGCCGCGTACGCAACGCGCGATCATCAACGACGAGATCAATCCGAAGCTCGTGCTCACCGATCTCGTCTGGCTTCCGGCGAGTGGTGGTGCTCCGACCTTCATTACCTCGCTCACCAATGCCGGGCGTCCGCACTTCACCGCCGACACGTCGCGCATCTGGGTGTACGAACCGGCCGATGGTCTCGTCTCGCTGCGCTGGGATGGCACCGATCGTATGGCGCATCTGAAAGTCACGGGCTACATGGCGCCGGGTGGCGGACCGAGTGCGCAGCCCCGTCAGGCTGCAGAGCTGATCGCGTCACCCGATGGCAACCGCGTGCTGGCCAGTGTCGACAACCGATTGTTCGTGGTGCCGCTGCCGATGACCGGCGGTGTGACGCCGTCGATCTCGGTGCAGCAGCCAACGGGTGCCATGCCGTACCGTCGGCTGTCACGTATCGGTGGTGATTTCATGGGCTGGAACGCCGACTCGAAGGGCGCTTTCTACTCCATGGGTCGTGCCTTCTTCCAGTACGACGTCGTGCGCGCCGATTCACTCGCCGCCGACTCGGCATCGCGTGCACCTGTGCCGCGCGTGGGGGCAGGCGCTGGCGCTGGTGCTGCACCGGTTGCAGCCAACAAGCCGGTGTACGAGCCCGCGCGCATCGACGTCACGATCACCGCACCGAAGGATCGTCCCACCGGCTCCGTGGTGTTGCGCGGTGCGCGCATCATAACCATGAAGGGGGACGCCGTCATTGCGAACGGTGACATCGTCGTCACCAACAATCGCATCGTGGCGGTGGGCGAGCAGGGCAGCGTGGCGGTGCCTCCAGGCGCGAAGGTGATCGACGTCGCCGGCAAGACCATCATGCCCGGGCTCGTGGACGTGCACGCGCACATGTGGCCGCAGTGGGGCGTGCATTCACCGCAGCCGTACATGTACACGGCGAATCTCGCCTATGGCGTCACCACCACCCGTGATCCGCAGACGAGCACTGCCGACGTGGTGTCGTACGGGGACGCAGTAGACGTTGGGCAGATGATCGGCCCGCGCATCTACACCACCGGCCCCGGCATCTTTGCGCAGGACGACGTGAACGGAGCCGAGGACGCGAAGGACGTGATGCGGCGCTACTCGGAGTTCTACCAGACGCAGACCATCAAGCAGTACATGGCCGGCGATCGTCGCCAGCGGCAGTGGATCGCGATGGCCGCGCGTGCGCAGCAGATCACGCCGACGCTGGAGGGTGGCCTCGACTTCAAGAAGAACATGACGGAGGCCATGGACGGCTATGCGGGCATCGAGCACACGTTGCCCATCGCGCCGATGTACAGGGACGCCATCGGCCTGTTCGCACAGAGCGGTACCACCTGGACGCCGACGCTGCTCGTGCAGTACGGCGGTCCGTGGGCCGAGAACTGGTGGTTCGAGCACCATGACATCTTCGCCGACGCGAAGCTTGCGCACTTCACGCCGTTCTCCGAACTGGAGCGCCGTGGCCTGCGTCGTCCGCAGTGGTTCCGCGAGAGCGAGTACTCGTTCAAGCTCTTTGCCGAGCAGGCGCGCAAGGTGATCGAAGCAGGCGGACGCATTGGGCTCGGCGGCCACGGTCAGCTGCAGGGGCTGGGTGTGCACTGGGAGCTGTGGACCATCGCCAGCGGTGGCATGAAGCCGATGGACGCGCTGCGGGTGGGCACGATCTTTGGCGCCGAGGCGATCGGATTGCAGGCCAGTCTCGGATCGGTCGAGGTGGGGAAGCTCGCTGACCTGATGATCCTCAGCGCCAACCCGCTGGACGACATCCGCAACACCAACACGATCACGCACGTGATGAAGAACGGCCGGCTGTACGAAGGCAACACGCTGGACGAAGTGTGGCCGCGCACGCGCGCCATGCCGAAGCAGTGGTGGATGACCAACGACGCGATGCCGGCGACGCCAACGCCCCGCTGACGCTTTTCTCGTCACGTCAGCATCCGTAACGGCGGAACGCGGAGGTCGCGGGGGGCAACCGGAGGGCGCGGAGCGGTCAACCGCGAAGCCACGCCCACACGACTTCGATGGTGAAGCATTGAAGGGAACTGCACTCGCGAGCGCAGTGCCCTTCAATCATCTGGCGTCGTCGTGTTGGGGAGGTCATGCGACGCCAGAAAGCTCCGCGCCCTCCGGCAGTCCCTCGGCGCCCTCCGCGATCATCAGTGCAGGATGCTTTGATCAGGGCACGGGATTGGTCGGTGGCTTCACGGTGGGATACGCGATGCCGAGCTGCTCGAGATACGTTTTGAACTTGGTGGAGTCGTAGTACAGCTTCCGCATTTCGGGCCGGTAGCGCGCCATGATGTCGGCGTTCAGCCACGTCGGCGGGCCGTCGTTGGGGCCGAGGAACGACGTGTACTTGATCGTCTTCGTCTGCACGGTGTTGAAGTACTCCCATGCGTCAGCGACGATCTTCGGCTGCGTCAGCAGGTCGATCAGCGTCATCGCCTGTACCTTCGCGCCAGCGACTGCGCCCTTGTGGGCGATCGGCGTGGCCATGGCGATGCCGTTGGCCCAGTTGTGGCCCGGCGTGCCCGGAATGTTGGACGGGTAGCGGAGCGTGATCGTCGGCACGTTCCAGCTCACGTCACCGATGTCGTCACTGCCGCCGCCGAAGGCGACGAGGCTCACTGCCGGTCCCTGCAGCGGACGCACTTCGGTCACGAGGCCGTTCTGCGCCACGCCGAGTTCGCGCTGCAGACCCTTCGCCAGGGCCTGATCGTTCTCGTCCCACTTGGGCAGGCCCACCGTTTCGATGTTCGCGTGCATCGCTTCGGCCACCGGCTTGCTGAAGTGACCGGGCCACGCCGAGCCGAGGATGATCACCGTGTCGACCGCCGTTTCCGTCATCATCGCGGCACCGGCAGCGATCCGCTTGCCGGCATTGAACATGTCCAGCACGTGCTGATAATCGCGCTCGCGGAAGTAGAACCAGATCGATGCCGTGCTCGGCACCACGTTCGGCTGGTCGCCTCCGTCCTTGATCACGTAGTGGCTGCGCTGGCCCGGCTCCATGTGCTCGCGATGGAATTCCCATCCCTGCGCCATCAGCATCACGGCGTCGAGCGCGCTCTTGCCCCGCCACGGTGCGCCCGCCGCGTGTGCCGACGACCCCTTGAAGCGGAATTCGGCCGACACGATCGCCAGTGACGACGACTGTCCCCAGGTCACGCCCATGTCGTTGCCGACGTGCGTGAACATCGTGACGTCCACGTCCTTGAACACACCGGCGCGCACCAGATGCGCCTTGCCCGCCACCGCTTCCTCGGCGACGCCGGGCCACAGCACGAGCGTGCCGGGCATCTTCTCGCGCGTCATGATTTCCTTCACGACCAGCGCGGCGGCGATGTTCACGGCCTGCCCGGAGTTGTGGCCTTCGCCATGGCCCGGCGCGCCCGGCACCTGCCACGAGCGGTACGCAGTGGCGGGGGACTGGTTGGACTGCGGGATGCCGTCGATGTCGGAGCCGAGCGAGATCACCGGCTTGCCGTTGCCCCAGCGGGCCACCCAGGCGGTGGGCATGCCGGCCACGTTCCGGGTGACGGTGAAGCCGTTCTTCTCGAGGATGCCCGTGAGGTATTTCGACGTCTCGAACTCCTGCATGCCGAGTTCGCCGTAGGAATACACCTGATCGATGATCTCCTGAATCAGCTTCGCGCGGGCCTCGACCTTCGTGGCGGCTTCGGCTTTGAGTCGCTCGATGCGCGGATCCAGCGGTGCACGTTGGATCGTCGTCGGGGCGGGCGTGATCCCGGAAACCTGGGCCGCTGCCGTGGCGGGATTGAGCCAGACGAATGCGGTGGCGGCGAACAGCAATGAGACACGGGAACGCAGCATCAGCGGGACTCGGGCTGGGGGAGCAGTGTCGGGCGCGGGTGGGCACGCCTGAGAAGGGCCGGACGGTGACCGGCACACACCTGTACGCGTGAGCGCGGGACGTGTTAGTGAGAGTTTGTTATCACCGAATGAGCCATTCGGCTGCAATGGAGGTACCTTGAAAGTGTTGAGACGCTCCGAGCTGCCGCTGTCCTGCGGCCGTCGGGTTGCCTTGCACCGACGAGGAGAAGTTATGGAACGCACGCTGCCAGCCGCCCGCGACCAGTTCGTGAAGGCCATTGCCCGTGACACGCACGCCGTCGAGCAGCCGCGCCTGGTGGCCGTGCTGGATGCCCTGATCGCCTGGAGCAGCAAGCACCCGACGCTGCTCAAGTTTCGCGAGGAGGAGGACACGCCCGGCACGATCGCGTTCGAGCGCGTGGGCTCCAAGATGATCGTCTGGTCGGCCACGCCGCGTCGTCAGGACGTGCCGCGTCTGGAGCTGGTGCCGAAGTCAGCCAAGTCGCTGACGGCCGAAGCCCGCGAGAAGCTCACGAGCACGCTGAATGCGCACATGCGCGAACCGCTGCTGCCCGAAGATCGCTTCCGCATCGGCTTCAGCGCGCTCAAGAACGCCGCCGCGCTCACCGCGGTGCAGACGGCCGTCGAAGAGTTGATCGCGACCTGAGATAAGGCACGGCGAACTGCACATCGCCGAACCGCACGGCCGCAGAGCTTAACGGCCGCGGAACGGCAACGGCAACGGCAAGTGCATGAACGCAAAACTGCCGACGTTGCTGCGATGAGTGGAGTTCTGCTCGAATAGCGTGTGACATCGTCATGGGGAACACCACAAGCAGTTGCTGTTCCCCGATGCTTTTCCGTTTTTCTGCGAGGCCACGACCACCTGCCACGCCGACCTGCTGTTTTGCGGCTGTGCGCAGTTTTGCGTTAAAGCTGTTGCTGTCGCTCTCGCTGTCGCTGTCGCTGTCGCTGTCGCTGTTGCCGTTCTGCGGTTTCTCCGTTCAGCGGCCGTGCCGCTCTGCGATGTGCCGTGAAGCAGTTCAGCACTGATGCAGCTCCGTCAGGCCGGCACCTGCAACAGTGCGACGCCGTCGATGACGTTCTTCCCGCGCGCATTGCGCACGACGGTGGCCAGGGTCACCCGGCGCTTGTCGACATCGATCGCCGTGATCGTCGCATGCGCCGTGACCGTGTCGCCCAGCTTCACCGGACGCAGAAAGTTGAGCGTCTGCGAGAGGTAGATCGCGCCGGGCACCTCGCTGGCAAGCAGCGCCGACAGCAGGCTGGCCGTCAGCATGCCGTGCACGATGCGCTCGCCGAACGGTGACGCTGCCGCGGCGTCGGCATCCACGTGAACCGGGTTGAAATCCCCCGACACCGCCGCGAAGGCCATCACGTCCGCTTCGGTGATCGTGCGGGTCTGCTCGACTGCATGTCCGATGCGTAAATCCGTGATGGCCACGTGAAATTCCGAGCGTGAGTGCAAGTGAGTCTGCCTGTCCTGCCCGTGCGTCGTACGATCAGCGTGTCGCTGCGCCAGCCACGAGGATCGTGCCGGTGGGCTGCGGTGAGCCACCTTCCGGTTCCTCGGTGATCGCGATCGCCGCCAGATCCGCCTCGGCCAGTGCATACGTCGCCTGCACCACCGCGCGACCCTTCGCATCGGTGTTGAACGTGCCGGCGCTGATCTTCTCCGCCTTCGCCGTCACCAGCCAGAGCTGATACGTGCGACCGCTGCCGACCGGCGCGAGATCGTGCGTGACCAGCGTCCAGCGGTTGGCGACGCGGTCCCAGAACATCCGCGCACCCGGCGACATGTTCTGCGTGGACGCCAGATCCACCACGCGCACGCTCGCGCCACTCATCGCCATCACGAGACTGTCGCTGCGGGCGAGCTTCTCCGACAGCGCCGTGGTGGCCGCCGTCGCCTCACGCAGCGCCACACGTGCATCGTTCCGCTCTTCCATCGTGTCGCGCAGACGGAACACCGACACGACGAACAGTGCCGTGGCGGCCAGCGCCAGGAACGGAGCCACACGCTGCAGCATCGCCGGGCCAGCGGTCGCCGATGTGCGCGGTGCGACCGGCTTGGGCGCAACCGCAGCGCCCCGCTCGAGCGTCAGTGCGGGCGCCGACGGGTTCGAGAACTCCCGCGTCGGCGCGCTCTCGCTGGCCGAACCGGCGGCCCGCGCCAGCAGTCGTTCGCGCATTGCACTCTTTCGGTCGGCCGGCATCGTCACCGGTGGAGCTGCCGACGCCAGCGCTTTGGCCGAACCGCGGAGGGAGGCCAGTTCCGACTGCAGACGCGGATTCAGACGTACGATCGACATCAGGCGTTCCGCCTCGGCGGCAGGCAGGATGCCCAGCGCCAGCTCGGGAAGCGCGAGCGTCACTTCTTCCAGTTCGTTCGGGGTACTCATGCGTCCACCTCACGCAGCGCATCGAGACGATCGCGCAGCTTCCGCAACCCGAGCCGGGCGCGGGTCTTTACGGTCCCCAACGGCTGACTCAGCCGCTCGGCAATTTCCGTCTGGCTGAGCCCCTCAAAGTATGCGAGCTCGAGCACTTCGCGCTGCTCCTCCGGGAGGGTCGCCATTGCCGCCACCACCCGCTCCGCGCGCTCTGAGGCGTCGAGCGCTGAGAGTGGATCGCCGGCGGCCGGCTGCCGATCGAAGATCGACTCGTCCGCCGGCTGCTCATCGCGCCGCCGCCGGAGCGTCCGCAGACGATCGAGCGAGCGACTCCGAGCCATCGCCAGCAGCCAGGCGCCCGGCGTGCCACGATCGGTGGCATACCGACCTGCCTGCTGCCATGCCTGCCAAAACACTGCCTCCACCACTTCCTCCGATTCCTGCGCGTCGCGCACGATCCGCACGACGAGCGCCGTGACGGCATCCACCCACCTGTCATACAGGGCGCCCAGCGCCGACTCATCCCCGCCAGCCATCTGCCCTACGAGGGCCACGTCCTGCACGGCATCCTCCGGGGTTCTGGCCATCGGTCCCGCAGCCATCCGGCTGGGTCGCGGGTCGTCGTGTGAATCAGTCTGTACCATGGCTCTACGAAGGAATGCGGTGTTCGGATCTCATCGGTCCGGGTGCAGCGCGCCGGACGTGCTGCAACCTACAACCACCCAGCCAGTCCGTCGTTCCCGCCACACACCATGGCGTCGGTGCCGTCACAGGCAGGCGTCACGTCGCCGTGCCAGCGCGGTGAATCCTTGCCGGTGCCGCCTGACGGATGCGAGGTCAATGCAGTCTGGCACTCAGGGCTCGAGGCGTGGCCGGCGGCTGTGATTCGCCCTGCGCCGCGTACGATTCCTTGCCCATGCAGTGCTGCCGCTCTGCCGCTTCGTTTGTGTGCGTCCGGCAGTTGCCGTACCTGACCGCCGGAAAGTTGATTGGGGAATGAACGAAAGCGCCGTGAAGAAGGGCCTCGACCGGGCGATCTCGGGATTCTTCACCTATCGCACCGCGCTCGACGTGAACGCGCACGAGCCGTGGGTGATATTCTCCGACCAGCACAAAGGCGCCGGCGACGGGGCCGACGAGTTCCGGTTGTGCAAGCCGACCTATCTCGACGCGCTGCGGCATTACGATGCGTCGCACTATCGCCTCGTCCTGCTGGGCGATGTGGAAGAGCTGTGGGAGAACAGCATGGCGGAAGTCCTCGCAGCGCATCGCGATGCCATGGAAGCCGAGGCGGCGTTCGGCCCCACGCGGTACGTGCGCGTGTGGGGCAATCACGACGATCGCTGGATGGAGGAACTGCTCGTCGCGCTCGATCTCATGAAGTACGCGCCGGGCACGGGCCTGCGGCGCGTGTTCGAAGGGGTGCGGCTCAGCGTGCGTGATGGCGATGCGAAGATCGGCACGCTCTTCCTCACGCACGGGCATCAGGGCACGCTCGGCAGCGACCGGTTCAAGGTCTTCTCACGCTGGGCGCTGCAGGTCTATCGCGTCCTGCAGAACCGATTCGGTGTCGGCTGGTTCGGCGGCGTGGATCTGCCATCCGAGGATGAGGCGCTGCGCGGTGAGCACGACCTGATCATGTACGATTGGGCCGTGACGCAGGAGAAGATGATGCTCATCGTCGGCCACACGCATCGTCCGGTCTGGGCCGGTCGCACCAAGGAGCAGCAGCACGAACCCGGCAGTCTGCCCGCCTACTTCAACACCGGCTGCTGCAAGTTCTCCGACGGCGACATCACCGGCATCGAGATAGCGGACGGCATGCTGCGTCTGATCAAGTGGGAGAAAGCCGCCGGATCAGTCGCCACGCGGCGAGTACTGCAGGAGGCTGCCCTGCGGGACCTGTTCGCCAAGCTCCCGGCATCGGTGGCCGGCACGGCGTAAGGCAGCGCACGGTCTCCCCGGCGATCGGTCAGTGTCCTGACGCAATACCGGAAGGGTTAGTTTTCCGGAATGACGCCACCAGCCGCCGACACGAAGAAGAAGCCGAAGTTCGACACCAAGCGCGCCTGGGGTGAAGCCCGCGCACTGATCTGGACGTACCGCCGATCGGTCGGCATCGGGATCGTGCTGATGCTCATCAGCCGCCTTGCGGGATTCGTGCTGCCGGCCAGCACCAAATATTTCATCGATGAAGTGCTCGGCAAACAGAACCACGACCTGCTGCCCAAGCTGGCGGCGGCGGCGTTCGCGGCGACGGTCGTGCAGGCGATCACGTCCTACGCGCTGTCGCAGGTGGTCAGCGTCGCGGCGCAGCAAGCCATTGCCAGGCTGCGCGAGGAGGTGCAGGCGCATCTCATCCGCCTGCCAGTGCGTTACTTCGACAGCACCAAGAGCGGTGTGCTCGTCAGTCGCGTGATGAACGACCCCGAAGGCATCCGCAATCTCGTCGGTACGGGCCTCATCCAGCTGCTCGGCGGATTCCTCACGGCCGGCATCGCGATCGTCTGGTTGTTCTTTTTGAACTGGCGTCTGACGTCCGCGACGGTGGTGTTCCTCGCGATCTTCGGCGTCGGCATGTCGATCGCGTTCAAGAGGCTGCGTCCGATCTTCCGCGAGCGCAGCGTGATTCAGGCCGACGTGACCGGTCGCCTCACCGAGACCATCGGCGGCATCCGCATCGTGAAGGTGTACACGGCCGAAGAGCGCGAGCAGAAGGTCTTTGCCGGTGGTGTGGACAAGCTGTTCCGCAACATCGCTGCGACGATTACCGGCACGTCGGCCACGACTGCGTTGAGCGTGGCGATCGTCGGCGCCCTCGGTGTGTTGCTGATGATGATCGGCGGTGGCGATGTGCTGAATGGCCGTATGACGCTCGGCTCGTTGATTCAATACGTGTTCTTCATCGGCCTCGTGACGATTCCCGTGGTGAGCATCGCCAGCATCGGCACGCAGCTCACCGAGGCGCTCGCCGGTCTGGATCGCATCCGCGAGTTGCGCGACATGGCCACCGAGGATCAGCTCGACGCCAACAAGCGTGCCGTGCCTACGCTGGAAGGGCATGTGCAGTTCGACAACGTGACATTCGAGTATGAGCCCGGGGTGCCGGTGCTCAAGGGTGTCAGCTTCGACGCGCCAGCCGGCACGACGACCGCGCTCGTCGGCAGCAGCGGCGGTGGCAAGAGCACGATGATCAGCCTGGTGATGGCCTTCGCCGGGCCGACCGGTGGGGAGATCCGCATCGACGGCACGCCGCTGAGTGATCTCAAGTTGCACGAGTATCGCAAGCATCTGGGCGTCGTGCTGCAGGACAACTTCCTGTTCGACGGCAGCGTGCGCGAGAACATCGCCTTCACCCGTCCCGGCGCCAGCAAAGAGAGCGTCGAGGAGGTCGCGAAGATCGCCTACGTCGACGAATTCGTGAGTCGCTTCCCCGACGGCTTCGACACCATCGTGGGCGAGCGTGGCGTGAAGCTCAGCGGCGGTCAGCGGCAGCGTGTGGCGATCGCGCGGGCGATCCTGGCCGACCCGCGGATCCTGATTCTCGACGAGGCCACGTCAGCGCTGGACAGTGAGAGCGAGCAGCTGATTCAGGAAGGGCTGCGACGGTTGCGGTCGGGTCGCACGACGTTCGTCATTGCGCACCGTCTCTCCACGATCACGTCAGCGGATCAGATCCTCGTGCTGGAGCAGGGGGAGATCGTGGAGCGGGGGACGCATCATCAGCTGCTGGAGATGAACGGCAGGTATCGTGAGTTGTACGAGCGGCAGCATCGGATCGAGTCGGACCGGTTCATCAATCCGGGGGAGGATCACTCGGCGGTGACGGCGACGGCGTAGTGTGGACAGTTCACGGCGTCAGGCGACCGTCGCGCCAATCTCTTCGATGCGGACGAATGGGAGGTTCGCGGCGGCTGACGCGTGTTCGATCGTCATGCTGACCAAGTTTCCGTCCCGATCGAGATCGACGTAAACATGCGGTGTGATCTCCCGCGTTTCGTCGACGGGCGCGCCAGCGAACTCGAGGAGCGCGGTGTCCGTGTCCTTGAAATATTTGACGTTCATGGCGTGAACCTACGGTCGAAGAAGGCGTTGTGGACGGTTTCTCCGTCGGCGAGCAGGACGACGCGCAAGAATTTCTGCTCATCAGGAATGTAGCGCCAGTGACGAATGCGTCCATCGGCCTGAACCGCAATCGCGTGCGGTGCCCAGACGGTCTCCGCAATCCACTCGAGGCGGATCGTTGTCCTGTCAGGACGCTGGCATGTGAAACGAAAGTACTCGGTCGTTTTGAACACGTGCGAGCTTCGGCTATCTCATGTGTCGGTGGGGCTCCGGGTTCAACAACGTTTACGGGAAGGGTCAGTGCAGCGTCATCCTCGGGGAGACGCGTGTACCGGCTTGAATCAGTAGATCTCCCGCGCGACTTTCGGCATCACGTTCGCCGCGCGCAGAAACGCCATGCCGGCGTCGAAGATGGCGCGCTGCGCGTAGCGGTCGGGCGACCAGTCGAGCAGCATCGCGTGCCCTCGTGCATCCAGGCGTTCGAGCAGCCAGAACGAGCCGTCGACGCCACCGTAGTGCCGACTGGCACGCGGCGTTGCGATCGTCGTGACGACGTGGCACGTCGTGCGGTCGTCCATCACGCGAACGATGATCGTCGGGTGAAACGACCGAATCCACGTGAAGCGCAGGGCACGACTCCCGGCGTGCGCGGTGGCTCCACGGAAGGGTGGCTCGCCGAGATCAGCGAGGGGCTCGGCGTCAATCGGAGACCAGATCGAATCTCGCCGGGTCACTGGCGCGCCAACGAAGCCAGCGACTGATGCGTCCGAGCGGAAGGCGACCGCGCCCGGAACCGCCGGCGTGGTGCTGGATGGTTCGCAGGCGGTGAGAGCCAGCAGGGCGGCGAGAGTCGGTGTGATGGACAGCGCGCGCATCGGAGACACCTCCTGTGTGGGGTGCGTCAACGATACGCGCGATATGTTACCTGTTCGTGTGGCGTGGATTAGGACTGCATGACGGTGGCGTGTCGGGTCGCATCATGTGCTTCGCTCAGCGCGCGGTGGAGCGTCGAACGCCCTTTGAGCCGGAGCGACCGCCGTCACTGAAGATGCGTGAGCAGGGCAAAAGCGGTGACAGTGCACTCATCTCAGAATTGAGATGACTGCACCGTCACCGCCTCAATGTGCCATCCTGCGATTACCGCCCTTGCGGCGCGGGTACCCCGGATGAGCCAAAGCCGCGTTGGTCGTGGAAGATCTTCACACAGCCTTTTTGCATCGCACTGCCACTGCCGGTCCGGAACTTGTACTCGACGCGGAATTCGGTGGCGAAGTCGGCCGAGCAGTAGGTGACCTCAAAAGGCACGACCACCGGCACGGTGAACTCCGCAGGCGTGTCGCCCGCGGCCCCTCGGCTGCCGTCGCGGTTCATCACGAACCAGCGCACCCTGTTGGTGCCGCGCGCACTCTGGAACGCGGTACGGACGCTATCGGGGTTCGATGATGCAGCGATCATTCGCTCGGCGTTCGCGTCGATCGAACGGGTGGAGGTCAGGCGGATCTTCACCTCGTCAGCCTTCGTCATCGGCGGCAGCACCACCAGCGCCGCGCCGATGAGCGGCACGCCCAGCGCGAGACGCCGGCGTACGCCGGTCAGCGGGACGGATTGCATACCGCGAATCACGGCGTCGATACGGCTGTGGAGCATGTTCGGGCGGGCCATGGGTACCTCGAGCGTGGGAAGGAGACTTCTGCGACGGTGCTGCGTTCGGGCGGCGACATTGACAAGCAGTGTCGCGTAGGAGCTCGCATCAGGAAGCACCCTGAGTGCCGCCGAATCGCTCAGCCGCTCAGCGAGATGCTGCAGATGGGAGGTGATCAGCCACGATGCCGGACTCCACCAGTAGAGAGCCGAGTATGTGCGCGCTGCGAGCTGCCACCAGAAGTCGCGCGACGCAACGTGATTGAGTTCGTGTGCGATCACGGCATCGCGATCCTGTGCATTCCAGGTCGTGAGCGTGACCGGCAACAGGACCGTCGAGCCGACGGTCGCCGGTGCGCTGATGGCAGCACTCAGACGAACATGTGCCGGCACCGAAAGCGTCGCGGGCGCAGAGTCGCTGGAGCGGAGCAGGCGCCACGATCCGAAGGCACCCAGGCCGATACGGAGCAGCAGAACGAATGACACCGCGCCCCAGACGAAGAGCCACACGCTGAGTACGCGCGATGCCAGAGACGTGGTGCTTCCGTTGGCCGTGACGATGAAGTTTCGTGCGGCCGACGTGAGCGTGGGCAGTCCCGGAGTCGTGACGCGGCGCATCATCGTCGCAGAGAGAATGTCCGAACCGACCGACATGACGACCGTGAGCAGCGGCACGGCGAAGGCGAACACGAGCACCGAGCGCCAGAGGCGTCGTTCGAGCGTGTGATCGCGCACGCGTAGCGCGACCAACACGGTGCTGACGATGAGTGCGGGAATGGCACCGCGGAGACCCCACTCGACGGCCGTGACCGGGTTCATGTCGTCGCGCCTTCGTCCGCGGGTGATCGCGCGCCCTGAATGCGTGCGAGCAGCGCGTCGAGTTCCGTTTGCTCGATCTCCTTGCTGTCGACGAGCCCCACCAGCAGGTCGCCGACCGAGCCGCGGTACAGCAGGTCGGCGAGTTTCCTGACACCCGAGGCTGCGACGCTGGCCGGTGGATCGACGGGCCGGTACACGTACGACCGCCCATCGACGTCGTAGGTGAGGTAACCCTTCTTGGCGATGCGACGGAGGAGGGTGCGTACGGTGGACTCCCGGAGGGGTTTGGGGAGGGTGATGCGGACGTCGTCGGCGGTCATGGGGCCCTGTTTCCAGAACAGGGTCATGCACTGGGCCTCGAGCGGACTCAACGCCGGGAGCTCGGCTTTGCTGGTGCGACGTTTTGTCATGCTACAAGATGTAGCAGACGCGGTCACAGCTGTCAACGGTGGCACAAACCGGTCAGCCGCCACGGCGACTTCCCATCGTTCCTGGTGGACCTGGCGGCCTGAGGGCAGGTTGCAAATGCGACCGAATCGTGTCGCACCTCATCCTGACCGACACGAATGACGCTGCCTCGTGGACTGTACGACCGACTGCTGACGCCCGAACTCCAGCAGCGATTGCTCGCCGAAGGGGCCGTCGCAGCGATCGACGATCTGAACGGTGTGCAGTCGGCCTTCCATCTGTTGGAACACGTCGGGCGGTTGTTGAGCGATGTCCTCGACTCCATCGGCGCCGAGACTCCCGAGCGTGTCGACGGACAGATCGGCCTCGTCTCGGAGCTGCTGCGCGCGATCCGTCTCCACGCGAGTCCGCCGTTGCCGCTCCAGGATACGCTCGAACAACCGCTGCGACGGCTGCGGGCCATCGTCAGGACGGAGTCGGATCCTGCCGTCTTGCCGGAAACGGGACTCGCGGCGCCGTGGTTGTTCACGGCTTCGAAGGGGTCACCAACACTCCTCGAAGAGATCCGCCGTGAGGCCGCGTCGTGCGATCGCATTGACATTCTCGTGAGCTTCATCACGGTGTCCGGTGTCCGCAAGCTGATGGATGTGCTGAATCGCGTCACTGCACCCGATGCACATGGCGTCGGGCGCACACGTATCAGGGTCCTCACGACCACCTACACCGGCGCAACGGAGCAGCGGGCACTCGACATGCTCGCTCGCCTTCACGACTGCGAAGTCAAGGTTTCACTCGATGGGAGACGCACCCGACTGCATGCCAAGGCATGGATCTTCAGTCGACGCACCGGTTTCGGATCCGCATACATCGGTAGCGCGAATCTGTCGGGCGCCGCGCTGCTCGGCGGCCTCGAATGGACGGTGAAACTCACCGAGCGCGGTCAGGGCGTGCTCTTCGATCGGGCAACCGCTCACTTCGAGACTCTCTGGCAGGATGACGAATTCACATCCTACCACCCGGACGACGCGCGTGCCTCAGAGTCGCTCCGCGCGGCATTGCAGAAGGAAGGATCCTTCGGTTCCAGCACACTGCCATTCTTCTTCGACATCACGGCCAAGCCCTATCAGGCCGACGTGCTCCAGCAGCTGGAGTTCGAACGAGACCACGGCCGCACACGAAATCTTCTCGTGGCCGCCACCGGGACCGGCAAGACGGTCATGGCGGCGCTCGACTACAAGCGCATCAGTGCACAGTCTGGCTCCCGGCCACGGCTGCTGTTCGTGGCGCATCGCGAGGAGATCCTACGGCAGGCACTGGCGACGTATCGCGCCGTGCTCCGCGATGGCGGCTTCGGCGATCTGCTGGTCGGCGGAACCGAGCCGTCGCAGCATGAGCATCTCTTCGCCAGCATCCAGAGCGTTTCGTCGCGAGAGCTGGTGGAACGATTCGGCGCCGATCATTGGCACACCGTCGTGATCGATGAGTGTCACCGCCTGGCTGCAACGCAGTTCGACCGGTTTGCGCGGACTATCACGCCGCGCGTGCTGCTCGGTCTGACGGCCACGCCGGAGCGCTTCGACGGCAAACCGCTCGCTCCATACTTCGACATGCGCCCCGACGGTGCCGCGGCGGCGGAACTTCGCCTCTGGCACGCTCTCGATCTGCAACTGCTCGCACCGTTCGAGTATTTTGGATGCAACGACGACACGGACTTCAGCAACGTGCCCTGGAGTCAGGCTGGTGAGCGCGAGGCGATCGACAAGCTCGTGACCGGCAATCAGGTGCGTGCACGCATGATCATCAGCGAATGGGATCGACTGTCGGGCAATGCACGACGGTCGAGAGCGCTGGTCTTCTGCGTCTCACTCGAGCACGCACGTTTCATGACGGCGCAGTTCGCACGGGCTGAGCTGCCCGTCGTGATGATAAGCGGTGAGTCGAGTGATGAGGAACGCGCCCAGGCGCCGCAAGCACTCGGACGGGGAGAGATCTGTGCCATCGTGACCGTCGATCTGTACAACGAGGGTATCGACATTCCCTCCGTCGATACGCTGCTGTTTCTCCGCCCGTCGCAGAGTCCACTGGTCTTTCAGCAGCAACTGGGTCGTGGGCTCCGCTTGTCCGAGGGCAAGTCGAGTTGCCTGGTGCTCGATTTCGTCGGTCGTCATCGCACGGAGTTTCGTTTCGACCGGCTACTGTCCTCAATCACCGGCCTGACGCGCAAGCAGGTGACTCGTGGAGTCGAAGACGGATTCAGCAGCCTGCCGAGTGGCTGTCACATTCATCTCGAGCCACAGGCCAGGGCGCATATTCTGAGCAGTCTTCAAGGCGTGGCGGCGAGCAGTTGGCGGAATCTGAAACGCGAGCTGGCCGCCTACACGAGCTTGCGGCCTGAGGGCGGCGTGAAACTTGGACGCTTTCTCGCGGAGTACGACATCCAGCTCGACGACATCTATCGCGATGCGACCCCGTCTGGCTGGACAGTATTGCGTCGCGAAGCCGGTGTGCTCAATCGGCAGGAAGGCTCAAATGCTGAGGCAGAATGGTCACGGCGGCTTCGACTGCTCATGCATACGGACGATCCCGAGCAAATTCAGGTGCTCCGTCGCGTTGCCGAATCCAAGGCCGTGTATCGCCCGGATAATGAGCGTGAATCGCTGCGGATGCAGATGCTGGCCTATCAGCTCGACCACGCTTCAAAGGACTCGTACGACACGCTTTTGCTCCCGCTTCGCTCGCTTCCCCATGTCGCCGAGGAACTGTCCCAACTCGCTGACATCTTCGACGCGCGATCGCGCGTGTCCGCAATTGCGATTCCGGGCTTCGAGACATTGCCACTGCTCCTGCACGCAAGGTATAGCAGACGCGAGTTGCTGACGGCGATCGGCAATGCCAGCGCATCCTCGCGCCCGAGTGCTCGCGAAGGTATTCAGACGATCGCTGGACAGCGTGCGCAGGCGCTATTTGTCACGCTGGACAAGTCCGAGGGTTTCCATGACCGCATTGCGTATCACGACTACGCGGTCAGCCGGACACGATTCCACTGGCAGACACAGAACGGGGCGGGGCCGAACACAAAAAAGGGTCGCCAGTATCTGGAGAGCCCGACCAATGGATGGCGCTTCCTGCTTTTCGTCCGCGAGACCACAGAGCGCGCCTTCCTGTCGTGCGGCGGCGTCAGACTGGCGTCGACGGATGATGCCACGGGGGAGAAGCCGATGAACATCACCTGGACGCTCGCGACCCCACTCCCCGCCCATGCATTTCGCGCTTTCAACGTCATCCGTGACGTGTAAGCCAGCTGTCTCGCTGGGCAACACGTCATACGGCGAGCACGACTCGCTACCTGAGTCGCAGGTCGCGCGATGCAGGAGTGGCCATGCTCACTGCGAAGCCGTGTGCCTTCACAGATGACAAAGCGGCACCCGCGCATTACGCAGGTGCCGCCTTGTACTCCCCACCAGCAAGAACTACCGCGAAGCCCCCGCCAAATCCCGGATCGCCGCCGCCATCGCCGTCACCCGCGCGGCATCCTTCGCTCCAGCCGCATCCCGCTCCACCGCGCCAGCCAGCAGCGTCAGCGACGCCCGTCGTCCCGTCCCACCACGCTTCTCCGCCGCATCCAGCGCCCTCGCGATCGCCGTCGTGCGGGCTGCCGCCAGCCCTTCGTTCCGCACCAACTGGTCCAGATACGACCGCACCACCACAAACGCCGCCGGCCACACGATCTTCGGCTGACTCTGCGGATTGAACTCACTCCACGTCACCAGCTTGGCGGCAGCAATTTCATTGGCCGAGAGCATCGGCCCCGGCACCAGCTCCAGCACGTCGAACCCACGCGCCATCTCGCTCGAGTAGATCCGCCCGTTGTACCAGTACGCCCCCCACGACCCACCGATCGTCCCACGCGTGCGGCTATTGGCGGCTCCGTCGGAAGAAGGTGCATCCACTGGACCGCGATCGAAGAAGCCGATCTCCACCGGCTTGTCCGCATCCGTGAAGTCGATGATGTCGACGCCGCCCTGATACCAGCCCTGCACCATGATGTCGCGGCCCGGCACCGGGATCAGCGAGCCGTTGTGGCTCACACAATTCTCGTTGGCACCCTGCGCGGTCGGGATCTTGAAGTATGCATGCTGCTTGAACTTGCGATCGCCACCGATCACCAGCGTCGTGTTGCCGCCCATTTCGAGGGGATGCATGGCCTGACAGTTGGGCGACGTGCCGCCACCCCACTCGTCGGTGAACACGACCTTCTTGCCGTCGTTCGAAAACACTGCAGTGTGCCACAGCGAGAAGTTCGTGTCGGCCACGGCGTCCAGGCGCACGGGCTTCTCCGGGTCGCTGATGTCCACCAGCAAGCCATAACTGCCGCAGGCGCCGGCCAGCAGGTTCATCGCGGGATACGCGCTCACGTCGTGACAGTTGCGCGGACCTGCGGCCGCCATCTCGGCCATCATCGCACTGTCGGCCCCGGCCATCGCGCGGGCGGGACGCGCACGACCACCGCGTGCCGGCGCCGGACCGAGACCGGTGAAGATGCGCGCACCACTGATCACATCGGCATCCTGCGGTCGGTTGAGCGGCACGCGGATGATGTCGAGACGGAACAGCGAATTCGACTCGTCGGCCGGGTTCGAGCCGTTCTTGCAACCGGCCAGCTCCGTGGCGGGACGCGCACCCTGCTGACCCGACACGTACAGATACACGATGTTCCTGTCCGTCGGCGACGGCACGACGGTGTGCGTATGCGAACCCTTGCACGTCTCGACGTTCTTCACCAGCCGCGGCGCGCGCGGATTGGCGATGTCGTAGATGCGCACACCGGTCATGTGCTCGCTTGGATCCTTGACGCCACCCTTCGCGCAATCCTTGCGATTGCCGCCACCCTCGGCCGACACGAACAGCAGGTTGCCCACGATCGACGGATCACCCTGCGACGTGATGCACTCCACCGCCGACAGCATCACCGGCCTGGCCGGATTGCTCACGTCGTAGATGGAGAAGCCGGCGAAGTTGCCGATCACGACGTTGTTGCCGCGGAATGCGAGGTCGCTGTTCACGAACGTCAGGCCGCGCACCGAGTCGAACACAGCCGGCTTGCCGCTGGTGGACACGAGCGTCATGCCGGAGATTGCGATACCCGCATCATGCAGTCCTGGCTTCAGTCCGTTGCGCGGATCGTTCGCGCTGGGATACGTCTGCGCGCCGAGCGACGGGGTCGCGGCAGCGAGGGCCAACAGGAGGGCTGGCGCGGTGGTGCGCACGCCACGAAGCACGGACATGTGGTCGAACTCCATTGAGAGGGTCAGCGATCCAGCAACATCTGTCGCATCAGGCCGATCTCGGCCGTCTGCGTGGTCTCCACGTCATTCGCGAACACGTTGATGTCCACTTCCTGCGCCGCACGCGGCGTCTTCAGCAGGTCGGACACCATGCTGAGTGCCCCTTCGTGATGTTTGATCATCAGCGTCAGAAACATCCGGTCGAAGTCACCGGCACGTGATGCCTCCAGCTGCGTCAACTGCTCGGCGGAGAGCATGCCGGGCATCGTCATGCCACGCCACGACGAGGTGTCGGGCGTGAACTGCTGATATGCACGCAGCCAATCCTGCATCAGCGCGATCTCGCCCGCCTGTGCCAGGTCGATCTTCTGCGCGAGTTTGAGCACACGCGCACTGGCGCCGTTCTTCGACGCCATGCGCGACATCACGACGGCCTGCGCATGATGCGCGATCATCCCCTGCATGAAGCGCACGTCCGCTTCGGTGACGAGTGATCCCGCAGGGAGCGTGACGGGTGGCATGCCGGCGGTATGGTCGCGATGCTGCTCGTGCCCGGTCTGGCCGTGGGCGCTGAAGGACACGGCAGCCGACGTGGCGGCGAGGAGGACGAGGCGGCGAATGAACACGGGGGAGGGGCGGGGGCGACGGGAACTTGCTGCTGATACGTTGCGCGGGCGGCCTCTGTTGTACCCCTCAGCGGCCCTTTCTGATGACAGCGGGACGTCGTTGCGCTCTTGACTCCCCCCGGTCCCCCCGGGACGTTTGCCCACCTTCCACCCCACCCGCCTCACCTCTCTCCCTGACGCCCGGGCTCTCCAGCCCCGCCATGGCCTCGTTCACTCCGCCTCACGCCCCAGCGCACTCCTCGCACGACGGTAGTGGCCCGAGCCCGACGGGTGCGTCCATCACCGACGTCGCCCGCGAAGCCGGTGTGTCGGCAGCGACCGTCTCCCGCATCTTCAACGGCCGACATCGAGGCGACCAGAACACACGTGACCGCGTCCAGGCCATCGCTCTCGTGCTTGGCTACGTGCCGCTTGGCACGGCGCGCAGACTCAACGCGCCGCGCACGGGCGCACTCGGAGTGTTGCTGCCCGACCTGTTTGGCGAATTTTTCTCCGAGTTCCTCCGCGGCATCGACGACACGTCAGCCGAGCATGGCATTCACCTGCTCGTGACCATTACGCACGCCGATCCGGGGAAACTGCGAAAGGCGGCCGCGGCGATGCGCGGGCGTGTGGACGGCTACCTGATCGTCGCGCCTGGCATCGGGTCGGATGATGCCGTGACGAGCGTCGCCCAGCAGGTGCCGATCGTCGTGGTCGGCATGGATGCGCGGCGGTGCGGTGCGCCGTCACTGCTGATCGACAACGCTGCTGGTGCCGCGGCGGTGGCGGAGCATGCGCTGGCGATCGGTGCGCGGAATGTCGCGATGATCACCGGACCGGTGGTGCATGGTGATGCGCTCGCGCGACGCGCTGCGTTCCGCACCGTCATCGAAGCCGCGGGCGATGCGGTGACACTCACCGAATTCGACGGCGACTTCTCGCAGGAGTCGGGATGGAGTGCCGCGCATACGATGCTGGCCCATCCGCGTCGCTTCGACTTCGTCTTCGCCTGCAACGACTCGATGGCGACGGGTGCGCTGAGTGCGCTGCGCGATGCCGGACTTCGCGTTCCGGACGGGATCGCCATCGCCGGCTTCGACGACGTGCCACTGGCGCGATTCCTCACACCGGCACTCACCACCGTGCACGTGCCCATCGAAGAACTCGGTCGACGTGCGATCCGCATGCTCATCAATTCGGTGGTGCAGGGCGCCCCGTCGCGTCCGACGCTCGAGCTGGTGCCGACGTCGCTCATCGTGCGTGGGTCGACCGTACCGACACCACCGGCCGAGCGTACGCGAGCGTGACGAACGCCGAGTAGTTCTCTCGCGCGAACGCCGCGCGCGTCGCGGTGCACACGAGCTTGACTCACGCTGCGCAGCGCCAAACTTTGCGTCGTCCAGTCGCCCCCCCGACGGACGATGTCCGCAGTTCCCACCTGGTGAGAAGACCAACGTTCAGGTGTGCCGTTCCGGTCATCGCACGGATGCCGCAGCCTCCCCGCTGTCGCGTCCAATGCACTGCGAACCGTGGCGTGGCACCTGTCACCTGACCTGCGATGCGCCGTCAGCGCGCACCTCGCACGCGTTCACTTCACCGGTGCTACCTCACATGTCCACTCGCACGTTCATTCATCGGCTCTGCCGATCAGCCGCAGGCATCGCAGCGCTGCTGCTCGGCGCGCAGGTCGTCGCGGCACAGACCACGACCGGCATCATTCGCGGTACCGTCGTCACCGAAGGCAGCACGCCGGCCACCGGCGTCACCGTCACGGCCACCAACGTCGCCACCGGAGCGCAGCGCAGTAACGTGGCGAGCGAACGCGGCACGTACGTGCTCACCGGCCTCGTGCCGGGACAGTACGACGTGAGCTTTCGTCGCGTCGGGCTTTCACCCACGACGCGCAGGCAGACCGTCGGCATCGGCCAGACGCTGCAGCTCGACGTGACGCTCGGCGCCGTTGCGGCTCAGCTCACCGGTGTGACGGTGGCCGCATCGCGTGGCACGGAGGTCCGAACCTCCGAAGTGGCGACGAACGTCACACAGGCGCAGATCAACGCGCTGCCGACGTCAGACCGCAACTTCCTCGGCCTCGCCTCGCTGGCGCCGGGCGTGCGCATCAGCGGTGAAGGCGCCGAAGGCACCACGCGCACCTTCCGCGCCGGCGCGCTCGATGCCGGCAGCATCAACGTCTTCATCGACGGTGCCAGCCAGAAGAACGACATCACTGGCAGCGGCATCGCCGGGCAGGACGCCAGTCGCGGCAACCCGTTCCCGCAGAACGCCGTGCAGGAATTCCGCGTCATCACGCAGAACTTCAAGGCGGAATATCAGAAGGCGTCCAGTGCCATCATCGTGGCGACGACGCGATCTGGCACGAACAAGTGGCAGGGCAGTGCCTTCGGCAACTACGTCAGCAACGAGTTCGTGGCACTCGACTCTTTCCAGCGGCGGAACCAGTCACAGAACCCGAACACGTTCAGCCGGCAGGACTACCGCCGGTATCTCGCCGGTGCGACGATCGGCGGGCCGATCATCGAGAACAAGCTGTTCTTCTTCGGCTCGTATGAGCGGAACGACCAGAATCGCGCCAACAGCGTGAACTTTGGCACTGTGCCGGCGACGGCGCAGATTCCGGCAGACGTCGCCTCACAGTTCACGAACAACGCGGGCGCCTACACATCGCCGTTCCGGTCAAATCTTTTTCTTGGCAAGTTGAATTACACGGCCAGTGAGAACACGGCGTACGAGCTGAGCTACAACGCCCGATTCGAGACCGACGTCCGGAATTTCGGCGGACTGACGAGCATCGAGTCCGCCGAAAACGTGCGCAACAAGGTGAACAGTGTCGTGGCCAAGCGGACCTGGGCCGATGGCGCGCAACTGCACGAGACCTTGCTGAACCTGTCGCGCTGGAACTGGGACCCGACACCGCAGAACCGCACACTGATCGGTCTCGACTATGGCCCGATCGGTCGTCTCGGCGGACGCGATGGCGGACAGAGCTGGGTACAGGACCGCATCTCATTGCGGCACGACTACACGTACACTGGCCTGCGCGCCGGTGGCGAGCACGTGATCAAGGTCGGTGGTAACTATGACCGCCTGAACTACTCGGCCGACAAGCCGTTCTTCCGTCCGCCAGTGTACCGCTTCAATGCCATCGAGAACTTTGCGTTCCCCCGTGAAGCGCAGTACGGCGCGGGTGATCCGCTGATCGAGGCCAACAACAATCAGGTGGGCCTGTACGCGCAGGACGACTGGAGCCCGACGTCACGCCTGACGTTCAATCTCGGTGTCCGGTGGGACTTCGAGAGCGATCAGTTCGACAGAAACTACGTGACGCCGTCGCAGATTCGTGCCGATCTCGACTCGGTTCTGCGGAACCGTGGCTTCGATCCGGCGAACTACTTCAGCGACGGATCGCAGCGGAAGCCGTTCTACGGTGCCATTCAGCCACGCGTCGGGTTTTCCTACGCGCTGAACGAGTCGGGCAGGACGACGATCTTCGGCAGCGCCGGCATCTTCTACGATCGCAGCAACTTCAACAACGGGCTCGACGAACGGTATCGGTTGCAGTATGCCACACGCACGTTCCGTTTCTCAGCCAACGGCGCACCGCGCGACGGCAATCCGACCATCGCGTGGAATCCGAGCTACCTGACCGCCTCAGGGCTGGAGTCGATCATCGCCAGCGGCGCAGCACCGCAGCCTGAAGTGTTCCTCATTCAGAACGACGTACGCCCGCCCAGCTCGCGACAGTTCAGCGGCGGCGTGCGGCAGCTGCTCGGCGCCTGGCGCCTGTCGGCGACCTATACCGACGTGGCCAGCAAGAACGGTTTCTCGTTCATCTTCGGTAACCGGAACGCCGCAGGCGGCTGCTGTGCCGACAATTCGAGCAACTACAGCAACGTCCTGCTCAGCGACAACGATCCCCGCACCTGGTACCAGGCGCTGATGCTGCAGGTGGACCGTCCGTACGCCTTCGTGGCGCGCGACAAGTTCAACTGGGGTGTGGGCGTCGCCTACACGCATGCGCGTGGACGTCAGCGCGGTGGCGATCTCTTCTCGCTCGACTATCGCACCGTCAACGACTATCCGACGTTCCCCACCAGTGTCGACGTGCCCAACCTGCTCGTCGCCAACTGGATCGTGGACCTGCCCGTGCTCTGGGGCGTGCAGTACTCGGGCGTGGTGCGCCTGCACTCGGGTGACCCGTACAACATCCGCGACGAGAGCCTGGGCAATGCGCCCGGTATCGGCAAGACGCTCCTGAACACCGGCCGTCCGCCCAAGACCAACTTCATCGTACCTGGCGACATCTGGGGCTTCCGCAACGTCGACATGCGCCTGCGGAAGGACCTGCTCAAGCTCTCGTCACAGTATCGCATCGCGATCACGGCCGACCTGTTCAACGCCTTCAACTTCACGAACCTCGGTTGCTGGGAAGGCTACATCGCCACGCTCCCCGCCACCAACGCGAACTTCGGCAACGCGAATTGCGTCTCGTCGGATGCGCGCCGGTTCCAGGCCGGGCTGGCGGTGGACTTCTGATCGCGCTCGTCGCAGGACTGCTCGGATGTCCGGTGAAGTCCGAGCTGTCGTGCGATCAGCGCGCCGGTGTGAACTCGCACTCGGAGAGAGTTGATCTCCAGACTCCTGAAATTGCGACGACGATTTTAGACTGTGCGCATGCTGATGCGAAGGACACTGTTGCGCACTGCCGCTGCTGCACTGACGCTGGTGGCATGTCAGACGCGCAAATCGACGCCGTCTGCTGCACCAGTACCGACGACATATCAACCGACCGTCCGCGAGCGCGCCCTCGCCGATACCGTCGCCGAGCGAACCTTCCGGTGGTTCTGGGAGACTACTGACAGTACCACCGGGCTTGCACACGACCGCTGGCCACAGCGGGACTTCTCCTCCATTGCGAGCATCGGCTACGCACTCACCGCATACCCGATCGGCGCCGAACGCGGGTGGATCACGCGTGCACAGGCCGCCACGCGCACGCTCATCACGCTGCAGTATCTCTGGTCGCTGCCGCAGGGGGCGGACAGCGCGAACATGGGCGGTCACAAGGGCTTCTTTTATCACTTTCTGCGCTACGAGGACGGTCGCCGGTTCAGGGACGTCGAACTCTCCACCATCGACACGTCACTGCTGCTGAGCGGTGTGCTCTTTGCGCAGAGCTACTACACCGGGAATGGCGGCACAGAATCCGCAATTCGCGCGTACGCCGACTCGTTGTATCGTCGAGTGGACTGGCCGTGGGCCATCACGCGCGCGCCACTCGTTTCGATGGGATGGAAACCGGAAAGCGGCTTCATCCGCGCCGACTGGAAGGGCTACAACGAAGGCATGATTGTCTACATCCTCGGACTCGGCTCTCCCACGCATCCGCTGCAGCCGGACAGCTGGGACGCGTGGTCGCGCACCAATCGGTGGCGCCCTTTCCGCGGTCAGACGCACGTCAACTTCTCGCCGCTCTTCGGGCACCAGTATTCGCATGTGTGGATCGACTTCCGCGGCATTCAGGATCCGTGGATCAAAGCGAACGGCATCGACTGGTTCGAGAATTCGCGACGTGCCACACTGAGCCAGCGACAATACGGCATCGACAACCCGCAGGGCTTCACCGGCTACGGCGCCGATATCTGGGGCCTGACCGCGTCCGACGGTCCCATCGACAGCACGGTGACCATCAATGGACGTCAGGTCGTGCTGCACACCTACTGGGCGCGTGGCGTGTCGGACGATGGCGATTCTGGGGGCAGTGAGCGCGACGACGGCACCATCGCGCCGACGGCCGCGATCGGCTCGCTGCCCTTCGCACCGGAGGTCGTCTTCGCTGCGATGGTCGCGATGCGCGAACGCTATGGCGCACATCTGTTCGGCCGATACGGATTCAGGGACAGCTTCAACCCGAGCGTCACCATGCCGATCACGCCACGCATGGGCAGTATCCACCCGACACTCGGCTGGGTCGCGGGCGATCACCTCGGCATCGATCAGGGCCCGATCGTCGCCATGATCGAGAACTATCGCAGTGAGTTGATCTGGAAGGCGATGCGCAGAAATCCGTACATCATCGCGGGCGTGCGTCGGGCAGGCTTCACCGGCGGCTGGCTCGACAGCATTGCCACGAAGTAGGGATCGCGACTGCGTCGTGAAACCCTGACACGGCACAGCAGGCGCATCCAGCAAGACGTCCGGCTCACGATGCGCGAGCAGTTCGACGTGGCGGGCATCGCGTCCGCATTCCCTACGCAGACCCTCCTACTGGCGCGACGATCGTGAGACAGTGGCAATCAGCAGAGCTGATCACTGTCGAGATCGGCACTCTAGGGTTCGATACAAGCTCGACTATTCATGTGCTCAAGTAACCGCCGATCGCGGCCGACATCCTTTCCCGACAGATGGATCCGGCGATGTGGCGGGATGACTGCTGTCGCTGAACGGCAATTTCACAGGCACTCACGATCGCACACGTCCATGCACGCCTCAGACTCCGCAGCCGGTGGCGACACGCCTCTGCTCGACACGAACAGTGCCTCCGGCACGAATACCAGGCGCGCACGGCTCGTCCGGCGCTCGCGAACGACGCCGGGTCATGCGATGCGAGACAGCGGGCCGGACACGGCATTCGCGGATCGCGAAGTGACGATCCCGCTCAGCACTGACGCCGACCACGCCACGCTGCTGCAGTTCCTGCACATGGCCCCGATCGGACTTGCCGAGACGAACATCGCCGGCGAGGTGGCGCTGTTGAATCCGCTTGCCGTATCACTGCTCGCCCCGCTCACGGATGGCCGGAGCGTGACGAATCTCTTCGACCTCCTGAATGGTGTCGCACCGGACATGCGGGCACGGGCTGCCGCCTTTCCGGCCGGACATGGCGTCGTCTGCAAGGATTTCCAGATGCAGGTGGAGCACGGAGTGCAGGGAAAGCACGATGCGCGGGTGCTCTCGCTGACGCTGCTCAAGCTCGACAGTGATCACCTCATGGCCGTCTTCAGCGATGTCTCGGCGAGCGTGCAGCGCGAACGCGATCTGCGCGAAAGCCAGGCATGGGTGAATACCATGGTCACCGGTATCTCCGATTACGCCACCGTGCTGCTGGACGAGGACGGTGTCATCACGTCGTGGAATCCCACCATCGAGCGCGTGACGGGCTTTGGCGCTGCGGCGGTACAGGGGCACTCGTATGACATGTTCTATCCCGACGACGTGATCACCGCGCACTCCAGCAATGACCGGCTGCAGGATGCCGACCTGCACGGATGGACGCTGGACGAAGGGTGGCGACGTCGCGCCGACGGCACGAAGTTCTGGGGCAGCTGCCTGATCGCGCCTCTCGCCTCCACCGACGCGTCGCATCCGGAGTCGCACGGCTACAGCCTCATCGTGCGAGACATCTCCGACCGTCGCGAAGTGAACGAGGCGCTGCGCCGCTCGGTGTCGTATGATCACCTGACCGGACTGGCCAACCGGCGTGCATTTCTCGAGGCTGCCGAATCGGAGCTCGAGCGGTGGACGCGGACGAGGAGCCCACTGGCGTTGATGGTGATCGATGCGGACCACTTCAAGGTGGTGAACGATACGTATGGTCATCCCGCTGGCGACGCGGTGTTGCGTCATCTCGCCGCCGGCATCGCCGCAGCGTCGCGCACCATGGATTTCGTCGCGCGCTTCGGCGGTGAGGAGTTCGTGATCCTCCTGCCAAGTACGGACCTGGACGGTGCCGAAGTCGTCGGGCAGCGGCTGCTCAAGTCCGTCGCCGCGCAGGTCGTGGAAGTGGATGCGCAGCGTATTCGCTACACCGTGAGCGCAGGCATCGCCGAGATGGAGCCGACGATGGCTGGTCTGGATACGCTGATGAAGCGTGCGGATGCAGCGCTCTATGTCGCCAAGGCGAATGGACGCAACAGGGTCGAGCGCTGGCGTGACGATTCACCGCTGACGACACGCGGGTAACGAGCTGCACTGCTCGCCGCGCAGTCGTACGCGCGGACGGCCGTGCCCGATTGGTGTCGCGTGTCTGTGGAGCAACCACCACAGCATCCGTGTCAGCATGCACGTGCTCCGTCACTGCGAATCGATCCGTGTCACAGATCCGAACTCGAAATGTTGTCGTACTCCACATGACCGCCTGTCGACAGCTCGTCACCACATGGTGCCGAGCGCCGCGAAGCGTCGCGCTTTTCCCAAAAACTCGGGAGAGCGCTGGCCGCGGCACGCGCGCAAGCGCCTCTATTCCGTGGGGACGTATGTCTTTCGGCTGATATGGGTAGTACGACGACGATTGCGCCCGTTACGCTCGCGTGACCGCAGGAGAAAGCAGTGCGCGCAGTTGGCCCGCAACGTGCCCTGAACGCGTGTTGTCGCACGCCGCCCTGTTGCGACGCACTCACCCTCCTCCGGGTACGCCTGATGGAATCATTACGCACGAAACCCGTACGCGCGCTCACGGCCCTGATGGTCGGCGCGACGCTCGCATTGATGCCGACGACGAGCGCTCGCGGTCAAGCCACGACGACCGTGACGTTCAACACGCTCACGGAAAGCTCGCCGGGCAGTGGTACGCGGTACATCGGTAATTGCTACGCCGAGTCCGGTTTCATCTTCACGGCGGTCGGCTTGCCGTGCTCGGGCGCTGCGTCAGCCAATGCGTTCGTCGCAGGCAGCGCGAACAGTCCGCTGTTCGGCGGTGGCACCACGCCGTCGCTGTTGCTCAACGCGCCTGACGCATCGCGCATCCGCGTCACGCGTGCCGATGGAGCATCCTTCAACCTGACCGGCATCTCTTTCGCACCATTCGATGGCGCAGCCACGACCGTCGTGCTGACGGGGATGGGGCTCGGCGGCACGATTTCACGCACGATCCAGCTGACTGCCACACAGACGGGCTTTCAGATGTTCTCGTTTGCTGACCTCCTCGGCCTGAGTTCGGTCGAGATTGCGGCGACGAATCAGTTTGGCGAGCCGCTCGTCAAGTTCGACGATTTCAGGACGGTCGCGTCCACCGTCGGCGTCATACCCGAGCCGGCCAGCATGGTCCTCATGGCCACCGGTCTCCTTGGTCTCGGCGTCGTCGTCCGTCGGAGGGCCCGCGCATGAGTGACACGAAGCTGGGCCACACGGCCATCACCGCCAGTACGCTGACAGCCGCCTCCGACCGCCGTGCGTTCCTGCGCATGGCTGGCCTCGCGGGCGCTGCACTGGCCGTCGCGGGCTGCTCCGCCAACGGCAACGACATCGTCGCGCCGGTGTCGAGCGGACCCTCGGGTGCCGTCGTCAACCCCGATGGGTCGATCACGCTGGATTTCTCCAGCGATGTCGATGTGCTGAACTACGCCTACGCGCTCGAACAGCTCGAGGCAGCGTTCTACGTGCAGGTCGTGGCGAATGCGGCGTTCGGCTCCATGTTCGCAGCCAACGAGCAGCGGGTCCTGCGTGACATTCGCGACCATGAGATCGTGCATCGCGATTTTCTCGCCGCCGCGCTCGGTGCCGGGAAGATTCCGAACCTCACGCCGGCGTTCGGCACCATCCAGTTCAACAACCGCACCAGTGTCCTGCAGACGGCCCGGACCTTCGAGGATCTCGGCGTGAGCGCCTACAACGGTGCCGCCCGTTTCCTGAAGAGTGAGGTGTTCCTTGGCCTTGCCGGAAAAATCGTGTCGGTCGAGGCACGCCATGCCTCGGCGATTCGCGACCTCCTCAATCCGCGGAGTGGTGATTTCGCTCCGAACGCCTTCGACATGGGTAACACGCCGCAGGCTGTACTCGCGGCGGCCGATCCGTTCATCGTTGAAAGCATCAACGTCATCAACGCCTAGGAGACTGTCGACATGACGAAGCAGACAGACGCCACTGGCGTCTTCGAAACAATCGATCCCGAGATCGCCGCTCGACTCGTCTCGCGGCGCGATGCGATCGCCCGCGGCGCGACCGCATCGGGTGTTGTGATGGCCGGACTGCGGATCGGTACGGTGCCCGCTGCCCTCGCGGCGTTGTCGACCTCGGCCTTCGGCCAGGGGCGCCTGCCCACCGCGATCATTGGCGTGCTGAACTTCGCGCTGCGCCTTGAATACCTCGAGTCGGAGTTCTACAACCGCGGTGTCGCTGCCTCAGGACTGATTCCGGCAGCCGACCGTGCGATCTTCACGACGATCCAGTCGCACGAGAATACGCACGTCGATTACTTCCGCACGCTGCTTGGCACTTCGGCGCGGCCCAAGCCGACCTTCGACTTCACCGCGGGCAACGGCAGCGGGACCGGTCCGTTCGCGGATGTGTTCACGAACTACGCGACGTTCCTCGCCGTCTCGCAGGCGTTTGAGGATACCGGCGTGCGTGCCTTCAAGGGACAAGCCGCCACCCTGCTGCCATACAAGGACGTCCTGCAGGCGGCGTTGAGCGTGCACTCGGTGGAAGCACGTCATGCTGCCGAAGTACGACGGCTGCGTGGCAACTTCCAGGACAACGAGCCAAATCAGGGCTGGGTCACGCTGGCGCTGACCGACATTCCGGGCACGGCCGCCGTGTATGCCGGTGAGGCGACGACGATCCAGGGCGGAGTGGACGTGACGACTGTCACGACCGTCGCTGCGAAGGAAATCAGTGAAGCCTTTGACGAACCGCTCTCGATGGCTGACGTGCTCGCCATCGTGGATCCGTTCATCGTGTGATCGAGGTTGAAACAAGTGTTGGACGCGCCTGCTGCTGTCGTGGCAGGCGCGTCCTTCGCGTTTTACGCGAGCCGTTCCTCCATCTCGCGCACCGCACTCAGTTTCA